>JBGPKT010000128.1:0-6402 GCA_041486115.1 Nitrospiria bacterium
AGGATCATGATTTTCAAGCCGAGAAAGCTCAGCCCAAGGCCCAGAACGGCGAGGCCAAAAAATTTAATTTTTTCCTTTTTTGAAAGGAAAGAAATAAAAAAACCTCCCCCGACAAAGAAGAGGGCATAGTCAAAAATTTTAAAAGCAATAAGCTGAACGGTCAGCGTGGTTCCGATATCCGATCCGAGGATCAGGTAAATCGACTGGTTAAGATTGACAATTCCCGCGCGGGCGAGCCCGATTAAAAGGAGGGTGGCTGCGCTGCTGCTCTGAAGGAGGGAGGCGATCAGGGCTCCGGTACCCATACCAAAGAGGCGATTTTTTGTGGCCCATCCGAGGAACGACCGGAACCTGGCCCCGGCAAGATTATCCAGGTTGTCTGACAGCGTCCTGAGCCCGAACAGGAGGAGGCCTGTCCCGCCGATCAGGCTGGCGATCATTTCAAAACTCAAGCTTTTCCCCTCTGGCGTGAACCGCGCGGTAAATCAGCTCGGCAACTGCTTTTTTGGGGTCTTTGTTTTTGTAAAGAATATAATAGAGTTGTTCAATGATGGGCGTCGGCACCTTGTAACGTCTGGCTAAATGATAGGCCGAAAGGGTAGTCCGCACTCCCTCTGCCACGGTTTTGGTCCCGCTGAATATTTTGGAAAGAGGGATTCCCTGGCCTATCTTATACCCGACCGTATAATTGCGGCTCTGATGGCTGGCGGCCGTCAGGATCAGATCGCCGATTCCCGACAGGCCGGAAAAGGTCTCTTTTTTTGCCCCCATGGCAACTCCTAGGCGGATGATTTCAGAGAGGCCCCGGGTGATCAAAGCCGCTCTGGAGTTGTCCCCAAAACCAAGTCCGTCCGAACATCCGGTGGCAATCGCGATGACATTTTTTAAGGCGCCTCCGAGTTGAACCCCCAGAAGATCTTTTGAGAGATAAAGAAGAAAGCGGGGGGTGGTCAGTCTCTTCTGCAGGGAGACGGCCAGAGGGTAGTTGCGGACTGCAAGGACCGCCGCGGTCGGCTGTTTTAAAATGATCTCTTTGGCAAAGGTGGGGCCTGACAATACCCCGATTGAAGAATGAAATGTTTTAGGAAAGACTTCGTCCATGATTTGAGAAGGGAGCATGAGGGTTTCATTTTCAATCCCTTTGGTGGCGCTGATCACCGGAATTCGTTTTTTTAAGTAAAGGGAGATTTCTTTAAAGACCGGACGAGCCACATGCGAGGGGACGGCAAAAATCAGAAGGTCCGCTTTATCCAGAGCTTCCTCCATCGAAGAGGAAACCACAATGGAGTCAGAAAGGGGGACTCCGGGGAGGAATATCTTATTTTCATGGAATTTTCGGATAGAATCCGCCACCTCTTTTTCATAAGCCCAGAGGCGGATTTTAAGCCCTTTTTTGCCGCTTAGAATGGCGGCAAGGCCTGTTCCCCAGCTCCCGGCCCCGATGACTGAAACTGTTTTAATCGAATTAATAAGGGTCATCCCTTTTTGTTCTCCAAAAAACCTGAACCCCCAGAAGTAATTTTTTATTTTTAGCCATTTTTTTGTCTCTTGTCAAAATGATCTATTTATAACCCATTAAAAAATAAAGATTTTTATATGCAAGTTTATGGTATAATAGTTGCATATTATTTAATGGGCAGATAATAAAAAAAATCAGGGGGACTTTATTATGGTTAGGTTAAAACAAATCATGACCAAAAATCCAGTGAAAGTTGATTCAAAAACAACAGTCCGGGAAGCAGTCAATATAATGGTCGATAAAAAACTCGGTAGTTTGATCGTCTGTAAAGGCGAAGAGATCGTCGGGATTATCGAAGAGTCGGATATCGTCAGAAACGTTCTGGCCAGAGATTTAAACCCGTACGTCGTTAAGGTCGATGAGGTGATGTCGGTCCCTTATGTCATCGATCAGGAAAAAACCGACGACGAAGCGAGCGATATGATGAGACAACAGAAGGTCCGTCATCTTGCGGTTTCCTCGCACTCCAAAGTGGTCGGGATTGTTTCGATGGTTGATCTCATTAAACCGGTTTATTCGGGAAAATCATTCTGGACCTAAAAATCTTTTTCTAAAGATTTTTGATCATAAATAAAGGCCGGAAATAATCCGGTTTTTTTTTGTTCCTTCCTTCTTGTTTTGTCTGTCATCGCGAGCACCCATAGGGTGCGTGGCGATCTCGGTTCAAGATGGCGAGATTGCTTCGCTTCGCTCGCAATGACAACTTCCTATCTCTGTTCTCGGGTTTAATTGCCCGATTGGTCCTTTTCTGTTATATTTTCTTTATGGCAGGCCGCAGGAGAGGATCGATTGATGGATTTAAGCACCTTTTTATATGGAAGCACATTTTTGCTGGGACTGGTTATCGGAAGTTTTTTAAATGTTGCCATCCATCGTATTCCTCGTGAAGAATCGATTGTCTTACCTGCTTCTCACTGCCCTTCCTGCAAGGCGCCTATCCGCTGGCAAGACAACATCCCGCTCATCGGATTTATCCTGTTACGAGGAAAATGCCGCTCTTGTCACAAGTCGATTTCGTTCCTTTACCCACTGATAGAACTTCTCAACGGCCTGGGATATCTCTTTTTATTAAATCAATTCGGAATGGGGTGGGAGTGGGGATCCTATGCGGTTCTTTATTCCTCTTTGCTGGTCGTGACGTTTATTGATCTGGCGCACCAGATTGTTCCCGATGTCATTACCCTTCCCGGAATAGTCATCGGAATCATTGTTTCTTCCACCCTTTTACCGGTTGGCTGGTTAAATTCTGTTGCCGGTCTCTTTCTGGGAGGAGCCCTGTTTTATCTGGTGGCGGTTCTAAGCCGGGGCGGCATGGGTGGGGGAGATATCAAGCTCATTGCCATGATCGGGGCTTTTATCGGCTGGAAATCGGTCTTATTAACCATTTTTGTGAGTGCGCTTGCCGGCTCGGTTATAGGCGTGTTTTTAATGATCTTCTTTGGGAAGGGGAGAAAAGATCCCGTCCCGTTTGGTCCTTTTCTGGCTCTGGGGGCCATGGTCTCCGTCGTCTGGGGGAGTCCGATTATTTATTGGTATACTCATCTCGGGACTTAATCAGTGGAAACATCAAATTCCACTCAACGGCCACTCCGCTCATTTTCCTTAAAATTTTTTATATATTTTGCCTTTCTTTTTCTGATCCTCGTTCTCTTTTATTACCAATCTCTTCTTTTTTCTTCACAACAATTGATCGAAAGTCAAAAAAAAGCCTTTTTTATCCATGAAATGGAAGGTCTTAAAACCGACCTGGCCGGCAATTTAAAAGAGGTTCAGGAAAACCCGGCTTATCTCTTTCTGCTGGGGGAACAAGGAAAGCTTCGGATTACCCTTTTTAATGAAGCGTTTTTGGTTGTGGCAGATTCAAGCGGAAAATTAAAAAGGGGAGATCCCCTCGATTTTATCCGGGATTCCTCCGAACTCCCGAAGGGGCTCTGGAAGGGAGAGGCGGGATACCGCTCCTACAAAAAACATCAACAGGATACGGAGATCTATTTTTGTCTCCTTGCAGGATCTGGAGACCCGGCGATAGGCCCCCCGGTTCCTTCCCTTAATGCGCTTCAGCCCATCGGGATCAGAATGATAAGGGAAAGGGAAGTCCCGAAAGACCGGGATACCGGCATCTATCTTTTCTTTATTAAGCTCATCGGTGCGGTTGGTCTCTTTACGCTTGGTGTAGCGGTTTACCGTTATTTTCGACAGTGGCTGGAAAACGAAAGCCATCTGGCAACGGGAGGAATTAAGGATACCAACCCGGTACTCTATACTTTCCAGGGATTGATCCAGGAGTTGAAAGTCAAAGAACAAGAACTTGAAAAATTAAAGAACCTGGCCGAAAATCGCGCGGTTCAAAGCGAAACCTTTCAGGAAGACATTTTACGGAGCGTCAGCAGCGGGGTCATCACCTTTAATAAAAATAAAACCATGACCAGTTTTAATGATGCTGCTGAGAAAATTTTTGGCATTCCCCGGCAGAAGGCTATCGGAAAATCCTGTCTGGAAGTTTTCGGGCCGGGGAGCAAAATTCTGGAACTGTTAACGAAAACTCTATCAGAGAACGAAACGATTTCCCGGGGAGAGTTTGAAATGAGCAGGGGGAAGAGCGGGGACAAAATATGGATCGGGGTCAGTTCGTCATTTTTAAGAGATCAGCAGGGAGAACTTCTGGGGACTACTTTTATTTTTACCGATCTGACAGAAGTTAAACAGCTGCACGAACAGGTTGAGTTGCAGAAACGGCTGACCGTTCTGGGAGAAATGTCGGCAGGGATTGCCCATGAGTTCAGAAATTTCATGGGAACCATTTTAGGTTATGTCCGGCTCCTTGGAAAAAGAATTGAAAAAGACCATCCTGACCAGCAGATGGTCGACGCGATCATTGCCGAGCTGAAATCGATGGACCACCTGATCCACGAGCTCTTGAATTTCGGGAAGAGAATGCCTGTCAACAAGGCAAAGGTATTGCTGGAGCCTTTTTTTTCAAAACTCATTTCCCAGATTCTTTCGCAATATTCCGGGATAGCTCCCCGGGTAACTTGCAAGATCGCTGATCCGCTGCTTGCGGTTGCTGCCGATGAAATTCTCATCCGCCAGGCGTTTAAGAATGTGATTCAGAACGGGTTCGAAGCGATGCCTGCCGGAGGATCCCTTGTGATTAGGGCCGGCGCCAATCCGCTGGAAAAAAACGCCATGGTGCTGATAGAGATCGAAGACACTGGAAGCGGGATTGCGGCAGACCATCTTGAAAAAATCTTTGTGCCGTTCTTCACCCTTAAAGAAAAAGGGACGGGGCTTGGGCTGGCCATTGTCCATAAAATTATTTTATCCCACGGGGGGAGGATCCGTGTTGAAAGTGAAGAAGGAAAAGGAACCCTTTTAAAAATTTACCTCCCCGCCGGATGATCTCCCGCCTTCTCTCGTTGTTCTTGAAGTGCCGAAGTTTTCCTTGACTACCTGGTGTTCCGTAATAAATAGATAAATAGGGACAGACACTATTTATTCTCATTCCCAAATCCCGATTAAAACCAGCTTCCCCTTAATAGCCATCCCCCAGCCCTATCCTGATTTTTAGAATTTGACAAACCCGAATTCAGAGGTAGACTTTTTAAAAAACAAGTAAGGAGGTGTGAAAGAGCATGAACAAAATAAATAAGGGTCTTAGGACTGTTTCCTTGAAAGGACTACTATTCGTTGTCTTGTCGTTTGAATTCTTTGGATGCAGTACGACGAAGATAAACCCAGACGCTTTTGGCAGTTCAAAAACATACGCGCTTGTTTCCGTTATTTATAATCCTGATATTAATTATTTTGGAGGCGGAAAAGGATTTACTATGGGTGGCGGCACAACGGCCTCTGGATTGATTAAGGCTGCCGGAAAAAATAATGGATATTCCAGAGATGCCCAAGAGATTTTCAAAACAACGTTTCCAAAGGTTTTAAAGGCATTTCAATCCACAAAAAGTTTTAAATTGTTGCCTGAAAGAACGGTTCTAAAGAGTGAGGCTTATAAAAGAGCAGTCGGATCGAAACCAAAAATCCTTTGGTCTTCTTTTAATCTTCCTCCCGGGTACAAATATTTTGATGGGGAAAACACGATCACAAAGCTGGCCAGGGATTTACATGTGGATGGTGTCATTATTATGCACATCGCCTACGGATATACATTTAAAGGGGTTGGCTTTTTTGGACTGGTGTCCGCCGGGACAGAACGTGGAGCGGTTCGAATAAATCTTTTTGCTATAAATCGAGAAGGAAAAACAGTTTGGCAAGACTTTTATATAGAAGAATCAACGGAGAGTATTGGGGCTGTTGGCGAATCAGCTGATTTCGAAAAAATCCATCCACTCATCATTGACGCGGCTATTAAATCAGCAACCGGAATTCTTGATAACCTGGAAAAAAATTTATGATGAGGTTTAGGGATGAGCTTACAGAAGAGCCGTTGATTTGACAATATTAAAATGTGAGTAAACTTCACAATGATTTGTTAATACGCAAAGACTACATAGTAAATGAGACTGGGGTTCCATTATCTTGGTACCAAAATGTATGTTAAGGGTTTTTTTAGACTGTTATTTTGAAGACACCCGATAACCCCCAACCCGCATTTTCCAATAGCGTTTGAGGTTTTCTTACTGGATCAAACCTCTTTTTATTGCCTGAACTCTTTCGTACAGAAAATAACACCTTCTCTCGATGTATTTGAAGTGCCGCGGTTCTTTCTGGCTCCCCGATGCTCAGGAGCAATGTCATACCCAAATGATAATGTCCCCTTCTAGCAAAGTAGAAATGTCCCCATGCGTTAAGATATCCCTTTCTGTGAAAAGGGGGATACATGACGGGAAAGGACATGTTCGTAATGAATCAAAAGGAGCGGAGGAAGCTTC
>JBGPKT010000129.1:0-6398 GCA_041486115.1 Nitrospiria bacterium
ACCCCGCAATTTCGAACTGTCCGACCTGTGGATCGGTCGATCCAAAGACCGGAAGATCCCTCTATTGCTTACCCCGCAATTTCGAACTGTCCGACCTGTGGATCGGTCGATCCAAAGACCGGAAGATCCCTCTATTGCTTACCCCGCAATTTCGAACTGAAGATCCCTCATAAAAAACAAAACCTCAAAATAGCCGAAAACAGCCTTATAGTCAAATTCTAATTTTAAAATCAGGGAAAGAAAGGGACAAACGTCAAATCTCATTGACAATAAAAGACTTTTCTTATAGTTTTAACGGAATAGGATCATCAAATAAAAACGGTCGGGATCAGGTTGTTCATACGATTTTTTTTTGTCATTATCATCATTCTCTCCTTTTTGGCCTCAGAGCCTTGGGGAGCGATTCAACTCCCCCCGCCCGAATCGCCGGAAAATACCCCCATGCCCCCCCTTCTTTTAAAGGCCAGCGCTTGTAAAACTGCCTTATTCAAATCTCCCCAAAAAAAATACAGGTCGAGATGGCTCTCCTGTATTTCTAAATATCAAAAGGTTGTAAAAGGGCATTTCTCGGAAGATTCCACCCAAACCGCGGTATCGGAATTAATCGCCCTTTACCATCAATTGGGCAGGTATTCAGGAAAGAAGTCGGATAAAGCCAAAGAGCAGTATTGGAAAGATTTCAAATCTCAATTAACGACGGAGCCTCGGCCAGGAACTGCTTCGAGCTCCGCCGTGCGGGAGCCGGAGGAGGCAAAAAGCGTCGGAAAAATCTTAAACATACGGACACGGAACCACGGAAACTACCTTAGAATCGTTCTCGACCTGACAAACCCGGTCACTTATGAAACCCATGAAATAAAAGAGAACGACACGCTCCAGATCGATTTTTTTAAGACGGCAATTAACCCTGGTCTTGAAAGCAAACTCCTCTCTTTAAATAGCCCTGAAATGAAAGTCCAGCTTCTGGACTCTTTGCCAGATAAAGCCGAGCTTTCAATAACTCATAGCGGATATCAAAGTTTTAAAATTTCACAACTGCCGGCCCCACCCCGATGGATTATCGATCTGAAAAAACCGGCTGACCCTCCCCTGGCAACCCAGGAAAACGGAGCGCTCCCCCCCCCTTTCAAAAAGAGAGTAGAGGGAACCTTACCCCCTTTATTTGCGATCCGGAAAATCATTATTGACCCCGGTCACGGCGGAAAAGACCCGGGAGCCATCGGGTTAAGCGGTTTCACAGAAAAAGAGGCTGTTTTAGACATCGGACTCCGCTTAAGAGAACTTCTTACAAAAGAGCTTAAAATGAACGTCATTATGACCCGGTCCCGCGATATTTTCATCCCCCTTGAAGAGAGGGCCAAAATCGCGAATGAAGCCAACGCAGACCTTTTTATCTCTATCCATGCCAATTCAAGCCGACATCGGACCGCCCAAGGCGTCGAGATCTATCTCCTCGGCAAGGCGTCTGATAAAAAAGCCTTAAGAACCGCCGCGAGGGAAAATAATTCCACCGAAGAAGAGGCGACCAACCTGGATAAAAATCTTATGAACATTAAAAAAGACCTCGTACAGGAATTTAAAAAAGAAGAGTCGCTGGAACTCGCCCACATTACCCGATCTACATTTATGACTATTTTGCGCCCTTCTTATCCGGTGGTCGATCTGGGAGTCAAAACGGCCCCTTTTTATGTGTTGATGAATACGGCCATGCCGAGCATTCTGGCCGAGGTGTCGTTTATCAGCAACCCCGCCGAAGAAATGCGCTTAAAAAGCAAATCGTTCAGGCAAAAAACCGCGGACTCCCTTTTTGAAGGGATCAAAAAATATATCGAGGCCAACTCGATGCTGACCACCTTTTAACCGATGCTTCGGAATGTTAAACTAACCATTTCCTACGAGGGTTCTTCATTTCATGGCTGGCAAATACAGCCCAATGCCGCCACGGTTCAGGAGATTTTAAAGAAATCGATTGAAACCATCACCGGGGGAAAAGAGATTAATCTGGTGGGGGCCGGAAGGACCGATGCCGGAGTTCATGCCCTGGGGCAGGTCGCCAATTTCAAGACAGAAAAACCTTTAACAGAAACCCAATGGAAAAACGCCTTAAATGCCATGCTCCCCCCGGAAATCGCCATTCAACGGGCGGAGTTTGTCCCGGACTCTTTTCATTCCCGTTACTCGGCAAAAGATAAAACATATGCGTACCGTATCGGGTTTGAACGCTCCCCCTTTCTTGTCAAAAGGGAATGGAGACTCGGCTATCCGCTCAAGCTTGCGGCGATGAAACAGGCGCTTCCGTTTTTAAAAGGTAAACACGATTTTTCTTCCTTTGCGTCATCGTCATCGGAGTCCGCATCAAAAATCTGCCATATCAAAAAATGCGAGATTAAACAGAGTGGTTCCTCTCTGGTCATCACCCTCTCGGCAGATCGGTTTTTAACCTATATGGTCAGAAATATTGTCGGAACGCTGGTAAAAGTCGGGGCGGGAAAAATAAAACCTAAAGAGATTCAAACCATTCTCGAAATGAAAGACCGGTCAAAGGCAGGCCCTACCGCCCCGCCGGATGGACTTTATCTGGTCAAAGTCAACTTCCCTTAAAAATACGACTAGGGAGAGTGGTGTTTTTTCGGTCTTTTTGCGTCGTGCTCCTCGACGAGCGAACGAAGTTCTGCCAGCTCCAGTTCCAGCTGGTCAAGACGGTCAGAAATCGGGTCTGGGAGGTCCCCATGATTCATGTTCAAGGAGGTCTTCCGGAAATCGCGGGTTTTTAAAATCCTGCCGGGAACGCCGACAACCGTAGAAAACGGCGGGACCGATTTCAAAACAACCGAATTGGCCCCTATCTTAACCCCTTCGCCGATGGTAATCCCGCCGAGAATCTTAGCCCCCACGCCAACCATCACATTATTGCCAAGGGTGGGATGACGTTTCCCCCTTTCCTTGCCTGTTCCACCGAGTGTGACTCCCTGGAAAAGGGTGACGTTCTCGCCGATTTCACTCGTTTCTCCCACGACAACCCCCATGCCATGATCGATGAAGAATCCCCCCCCGATTTTCGCTCCGGGGTGAATCTCTATTCCGGTTAGAAACCTCGCTGTTTGAGAAATGATTCGTGGTAAGAGGGGAATCCTGAACGTCCATAACCAGTGGGCAAACCGGTATAAGAGGATAGCGTGAAAACCGGCATAGGTTAATACAACCTCCAGACGGCTGACCGCCGCGGGGTCCCGCTCAAATACAGCCTTAAAATCTTTTTTGATTTTCTTCCACATGGTTTTTAGCGCGAGGAAATCAGGACCGCCGCATGGGCCGCCATTCCCTCTTCTCTCCCTACGGCATCGAGCTTTTCGGCCGTTTTCGCCTTGATATTGATTCTCTTTTCTTCTGCCCCGAGATGCTTTGCCAGAGCGGTTTTCATCTGGAAAATAAAAGGGGCCATTTTGGGCTGTTGTGCAATAATAATGGCATCGATATTGCCTATTTCAAATTGATGTTTGATTAAAAGTTCCCGCACCGCGTCGAGAATCAACAAGCTTGACAGCCCCTTATATTTCGGTTCCGTATCGGGATAAAAATGGCCGATATCCCCTAAACCGAGCCCCCCGAGAACGGCGTCCGCAACGGCATGGACCAGCACATCGCCGTCGGAATGGCCGAGAAGCCCTTTGTCAAATGGAATATGAACCCCTCCGACGATCAGGGGCCTCCCCTCGGCAAGACGGTGGATATCGTAGCCGATCCCGATCTTAAACATTTTTTGGTTTGGCAAGTTCTTTCCGGTGTTTTAAAATGACTTCGGCGAGAATGAAATCTTCAGGGAGAGTCACTTTGATATTAAAAACCGACCCCGGTGAAATCTTTACCCGGCCGCCCATCCGCTCGACAAGGCCCGCGTCATCCGTTGCGAGAACCCTCTTTCTTGACGCATCGCGGCAGGCATCCAGCAGAAGGCGATACCGGAAGGTTTGCGGAGTCTGCGCCTGCCATAATCCCTCCCGGATCACCGTTTTTTCGATCATCCCCTGCCGTTCTTTCTTTAAGGTGTCCCGCACCTGAATGGCCGTTATCGCTCCTCCTGTTTCCTTTGCCGCCTCGAGAGAAGCTTCGATCATTTCAGGCGTCACAAAAGGGCGGCAGCCGTCATGGATCACGACGAAATCGGTATCCGGATCGAGGGCCAGGAGTCCATTTAATACAGAATCCTGGCGCGCCGCACCGCCATCCGCAATTCTAACATTTTTTTTAAACGGGAAGGAATCTAAAACTTTTTCTCTAGCGGCTTCACGCTCTTCTTTAGAAAGGACCAGAACAATTTCGTCAATGACCGGCGATTGGTCAAAAGAAGAGAGCGTATAATAGAGCAAAGGTTTGCCGTCCAAAAGCAAGAATTGCTTCGACAAGTCCGATTTCATCCGCGTTCCAAAACCTGCCGCCGGAATAATGGCCGCAACTTTCAACGGGCGGTCACCTGGCAACCCGAAGCTCTTCTCTCTGCTGGTCATCCTTCAGACGCGTAAAAATCATCCGTCCCGCAGTGGTCTGGAGAACGCTGGTCACCACCACTTCGACGTTCTTTCCGATCCATCTCCTGGCGTCATCCACCACAATCATAGTACCGTCGTCGAGGTAAGCAATTCCCTGCCCCGACTCTTTTCCTTCTTTGCTGATAAAGACTCTCATCACTTCGCCCGGAAGGACCACCGGCTTGAGCGCATTGCTCAATTCGTTAATATTGAGGACTTTAACCCCCTGGAATTCAGCCACTTTATTTAAATTGAGGTCGTTGGTCACCACTTTGCAATTCATCTGTTTTGCAAGGGCGACGAGTTTATCATCGACCTCTTTAATCGCCGGAAAATCATCTTCGACGATCCGTATATCGAGACCGGCCATCTTCTGTATCCGGTTCAGGACATCGAGGCCCCGGCGGCCCCGGGCCCTTTTCATCGAATCGGATGAATCGGCGATGTGCTGTAATTCGTTCAGAATAAAATGGGGAATAATAAAAGCCCCTTCGAGAAAACCTGTTTCGCAGAGGTCGGCAATCCGGCCGTCAATAATGACGCTGGTATCCAATATCTTGCTGCTGACCGGCCCGGAATCGGCTTTCGATAAGAAGTTGCGGGGAAGCCATTCTTTCCCGGTTCTGATTCCGATAACAAGTCCAAGGTAACCCCCGGCCATTAAAAGACCCCACTGCCAGAGAAGGCTGAAAACCGGGTCTCTTCCAAACAGCGTTTCTGAAACATGAAAAATAAAGCTTGAAATCGCCAGACCCGCCACAAGGCCTAATAGACTGATCAGCGGAACCCGGGGCGACGTCTTCTTTAAATAAAACTCTATTCCGAATAAACCTGAAGCCAATAGGAAGCCGGCACCGACTCCCCACCAGGGTTCAAGAAACCCCGCGCCTAAACTCCCTTTTAAATAATTAAAAAGAAAAAATCCACCGATGACCGATAGTCCTAAATAAAAAAACCGTATAATAGCCATTCTCCCTCCCCCTCTCTAAACCGTCACTCATCCATCATTCCCATCCTCTTAATTATATTAACTATAACAACAATTCGGTTTGGCGTCAAATAAGCCTTAATAAATCAATCAGTTAGGTAAACCGTTCCTTATGGCGTAAAAGTCA
The DNA here is from genome assembly GCA_041486115.1 of Nitrospiria bacterium. Lineage (GTDB taxonomy): Bacteria > Nitrospirota > Nitrospiria > JACQBW01 > JACQBW01 > JACQBY01. The sequence continues at coordinate 5,642 of JBGPKT010000129.1, forward strand.
AATACAAGGCTCTCCCCTGCCGGTCAATTAAGATCAGGACTTCTGTCCCTTTTTTTACTTGCCCCATCACCCGGTCATAAACTTCGGTGCTTTTAATTGCCACCCGATTGATCTCTAAAAGAATATCTCCCCGCAAGATCCCCGTCTCTTCCGCGGGACTTCCCGGCTCCACATTCGTGACCACGACGCGATCCTCTTTAAATGGAATTCCGAGCCTCTGGGCGGCCTCTTTGGTCAGATTGGTCACTTCAAGTCCGCTGATCGTCCGGCTCCCTTCGCTCCCTTTTTCCTCTCCTTCTCCGCCAGCTCTGGTCAGGTTTTTTGGCTGTTCTCCAATCGTCAGTTCAACCGGAATCTCTTTTTTCTCCCGGATCACGACAATCTTTACTTTTGTTCCAAGCGGAGTCTCCGCAACCGAATTTCTCAAATGACCTGGGTCATGGACCGGCTTCCCCTGATATTGGACGATCACATCTCCCCTTTTGATCCCCGCCTTTTCCGCGGGACTCTTCTCCATCACATCGCTCACGAGCGCCCCGCCATTTTCCTTAATTCCAAACTGCTTGGCCAGCGCCGGGCTCACGTCCTGGATCGAAACTCCAAGCCACCCTCTGACCACTTTCCCGTCTTTTTTAATGCTCTCAAGAATCACTTTAGCCATATTGCTCGGAATGGCAAAGCCGATCCCCATATATCCGCCGCTTTTAGAAAAAATCGCTGTATTAATTCCAATCAACTCTCCCCGGATATTCACCAG
>JBGPKT010000130.1:0-6153 GCA_041486115.1 Nitrospiria bacterium
AAAAGATATGCAGGGGTTAAAAGAAAGCGTCTCTTTCGGCCTCCGGCTGGTCTTTTTTATTTCGTTTCCGGCCATGATCGGGCTGATTTTTCTAAGAGTGCCGATTATCCAGATCCTTTTTCAGCATGGAGATTTTACCTATGCGGCCACTCAGGGGACCGCGGACGCTGTTCTTTTTTACTCTTTTGGCCTCTGGGCCTTTGCCGGGGTCCGGATTGTCATTCCCGCTTTTTATGCCCTGCAGGACACGAAAACCCCCGTTAAAATTGCCGTAGGTTCGCTCCTTGCCAATATCGTCCTGAGCCTGATTTTAATGGGGCCTTTAAAGCATGGAGGTCTGGCTCTGGCCACGGCCCTCTCCTCGATGCTGAATCTCGGAGCGTTGATCTGGATTTTAAGAACGCGGCTCGGACCTCTCGAAGGGAGAAGAATTCTGGAATCCCATCTCAAGGTCATGGCGTCGTCTCTCGCCATTTTTTTGATCTGTTACGGGGTCAATGATATGGGTATCTGGCTGATGAAAGGGGAGTATTTTGAAAAGTTCTTTTATCTCTCCCTCGCGATTTTCGGAAGTATCGCGAGTTACCTCTTTCTCCAATACTGGATGAAAGGTGAGGAGTTGAGGTTTCTCTGGAAAACCTTTGTAAAAAAAGGATAGTTTTAAAATCTAATGAACAGCGATACCAAACCCTTCCTGAAAGGTTGATCCAAAAAGCGTCCAAGAGGGGAATTGGGATAACAACATGGCATTATAATAATAGGCCCTACCCGTCACTTGATCAGCCCACATCGCGCCAACTATCAGGTCTGCAAACCCATCTCCGTTAACATCCCCGGGAGATGAGAGAGAGATGCCGAACCCTTCATTGCTCCCGGTGTTTCCGGAAGACAGATTAAGAAACGGCGTCATTGAGGAGATCGTAGCGCTGCCCTGGAAAACTTGGGCCAACCCGGCGCAGTTTCCTCCGTTTGGGGTGATGCAGCTTCCCGGACCGGTAGAGCCTCCGTAAGCCCCCACGACATAATCAGCATACCCGTCCTTCGGAAAAATATCGCCGATCGAAGTGGCTGAGAAACCAAGCGAGGCGTTGGTGCCGTTTCCTCTCAGCGTCAGAGCAGGTGCTGGAACTGGAGCAAAAGAGAGATTGGGTCCGCCCTGATAGAGATAGGCTTCTCCGGCGTGCGGAGAGAGGCCGTCCAGAGAGAGATGATTGGGAGCCCCGATTATAAAATCGTCATACCCGTCGTCGTCGACATCTTTCACTCCGGCTACCATTCGACCAAAAGCGTCTCCCGTGCCATTGCCTGAGAAAATCTTGCGGCCCTGGTTCTCCGGGCCGATCTCTCCATAATAAAGATAGGCTTTCCCGGCGTGGGTAGCGCTCCCGTCTCCGCCGGCTCCGATTAAAAAGTCGGCAAAGCCGTCGCCGTTAATATCTCCCGCCAGATTGACCGAAATTCCGAAATGGTCTCCCGGATGTTCTCCGTTAAAGACCCTGTCGGGGTAAAGAGAGGTGGCCGGCCCCCCGAAAAAGAGATAGGCTCTCCCCTGTTGATCTCCTTTCACGCTGTTTAAATTGGCTCCGACCAGTAGGTCGTCATAGCCGTCGCGGTTGATATCTTTTCCAGATGAGACGGAAACTCCGAACTGTTCTCCCGCCGCAAACCCGGTCAGGATCACATCCGGGGTGTTATGGAGGCCCGGGCCGCCATAATAGATGTAGACCCGTCCGGCATGTGTCCCTCCGGCCCCATTATGATAAGCCCCAACGATAATATCGTCATATCCGTCGCCGTTTAAGTCGCCGGAGGTGATGGCGGACCCAAAGAGGTCTCCTCCATTTTCTCCCTGTAGTACAAGATTGGGATTAAAGTTTGGAACGAAGTTGGAACCCGTCCCCCCAAAAAAAATCTTCACCTGACCCGGTCCGGGTGTCCCTTCGGCTCCGACAAGAATATCGGCGTAACCATCTCCGTTATAATCACCGGTCACTTTTCCAAACAAGAATCTACGGGCCGGTGCAAAAAAAAGATTTGAGGACGAATCAAAATAACCTGCCCTCCAATAATAAATTCCGGGAAGAAGCGACGAAGTGTCCATAGAATAAGAGCGGGAGGGCCTTTGTTGGTCAATGATGGGAAAAGAAAAATCGGGCGTAGAGGCGATTTGAACCCGAAAAGTAAACGAAGCTGTGCTCGACCATGAAAACAGGAGAGGATTTCCTTTAAAAGTTTCACCGTCCAACGGGGCAATGAGATGAATAGCCTGAGCAGGAGGGCCGGTATAGCTTAAGGTCACAGGGATGCCGGCGCTTTCAACTCCCAGAAGGTTTTTGGAAGAAAAAGAGAGAAGGGTTGACGCAGAAGCCGGGGAAAAGCTGTAAGCCCAGGTGGCGGTTGAAGTAAACCCGACAATTTCTTTGCCATTTAACAAAACATCGGCATTCGCGTCTTTGGTCCCGACAATCGATACGGGGCTGGAAGGCGCCGGATTTTGCAGAGTAATCGCCGGCTGTGAGGGTGGTGTGGGATTCAGGGTGACCGTCAAAGAGAAAGAGGGGCTTTCATTCCCAAAATCATTTTTGCTTTTAACGGTGAGAGGATTGCTCCCGTCGACCAGTGTGACTTCCGCGCTCCAAAAGGTATAGGGGTCAAAAGGGACGGCCAACTGGTTGTTAATAAAAACGGCATTTCCGGACGTTTTAGTCCCTCTCAATGAAAAAACAGAATGGGGGGTGCTTGACGTGTACGGCAAAAGAGAAACTTGAGGAGGAGGGGTGTCGGCCGGGGAACAGCCTCCCAAAACAAAAATGAGAAAAAAGAGTAGTAAAATGGGAATATTTAAAATAATGGATTTCAAATGGAAGTCCTTGTATTTAGATCAATTATAAGGTAAATCTTTAAAATTAACAAACTTTAAAGCAGGTTTTCTTATTGTGTTCATTTAAAGCAGACCTACGATATACAGGCTATGAATATAGATAGAATGTTTGCTATACAATGTATAGTAGCGATTGATTCATTATTTTATAAAAAAAAGATTTGACAATACAATACAGCTATGCTATTATAACAATATGCTTTATAGAGGTGTATGGTAAGGTGCTTCTCATGGAAGAGCTTAAAGATATTATTGGCGGCCTGGAACAGCGAATTAATGCCTATAAAAGCAAATTACAAGATCTCCAAAGAAAAAAAGACAAGCTCGAAGATGAAATCAACACGATTAAAAAATATCTTGAGCTTGCCGAAACCTTATATCGGGTTGAACTCGATAAAGCCAAAATCTCTCCCGAAGATCTTTCAAATTCTCCCTTTCCTGACAATAAAGAAAAATCGTCTAAACATTCCATTACTGTTATTGCCGAGACCACTGAAGAAGCCAGAGACTTGCTTTTTGGAAAATCAAAATATTCCGGTTTAAGCGTTCCTCAGGCGGCGTTCCTCCTCTTAAAAGACAAGGGGAAGCCGATGCATGCCAAAGAGATTTTTCAGAAACTGATAGAAGGAGGGATTCGCATCAGGGGAAAGACCCCGGTGACTTCCGTCTCTATTTCGTTAAACAGGGATAAACGTTTTAAAAAAGTAGCGCCTAACACCTTTGATATTACAGGCGAAAAGTTTTTAGATTCGGCAAACTGAGTGAAGTAACCGGCTTTTCCGGCGCTTCACGCGGGGGCACGGGGGGCATTGAGTGAGTTTTACGGAGGCCCCCCGATATAAGAGTTCATTAACAGAGCTTTCCCTGCAGACCGGCCCTATTGTCAGGGTCGGGAGCGGCTTTTTAGCACAGAGGACTGTCAACTGTTGAACAGAGTTGGGCAGGGGGAAATCCTATTAAAGGGAAAGGGGGTGAGTTAACGTTGGCTACCGCGAAAAAAAAGGCACCGGCAAAGAAGAAAACAGCAGCAAAAAAAACGACAAAGAAAAAATAGTTTTTTTGTTAATTGCTGGGAGCCTTAACCGCTCCCAGCTTTTTTTTTTGCAGGATTATCGCAGTTGCGTTTTAAGCGACACCAGGATTATCGCAGTTGCGTTTAAAGCAACACTCTGTTCTTTAGCTTGGTTTAAGCGATAGAAGAAGCAGTCATTCCGGATGAAACAGAAGAAGGGGACGAGAGGGGGAGCGGAGAATCTTGAACCAGTTCCGACGCGTCTTTTTCTTCAAGGATTTTTTCCATCAATTTTGCGTGGAGCGAATGTCCCGCGCAACGGGCGACAATATGCCCCTGGATCGCATATCCGAGAAGTGAAAAATCACCGATTAAATCTAAAATCTTATGTCTGACAAACTCATCGGAGAAGCGGAGACCTTCCTTATTTAAAATGCCCCGGTGTCCGATGACCACGGCATTATCGAGCGATCCCCCCTGAATGAGCCCTTTTTTCTGCAGTGCCTCGACTTCGTTTAAAAATCCAAATGTTCTGGCCGGAGCGATCTCCTGAATAAAACTCTCCCGTGAAAGGTCGATTGTGTAACTTTGCTTTGCGATCAGCGGGTTTTTAAAATCAATAAAGTAAGATATTTTTGTGACTGAGAATATCGGTTTCCTGTTTTGGAGCCTGTCGAGAGGCAGAACGGCAATAGACTTTCCATTTTCCTCAACCGCAATTTTTCTGAGAATTTTTAAAATCGGTTTTTTCCGGTTTTGTCTTACCGTCCCTGCTTCCAGTAAAAGATTCACAAAGGGAAGGGCGCTTCCGTCAAGAATCGGGACTTCCAGATCATCTAACTGAATGGTCAGATTGTCAATCCCCAGCCCGAATAAAGCTGAAAGGAGATGTTCAACAGTCTGAACCTGTGCCGTGTCGCCGATTCCGAGAGAGGTCGATAAATTAGTTTCCGTGATATGGTCAACCGCTGCTTTAAATCTGGCTTTTTGATTCAGATGATTCGATATAAAATGAATGCCGGAAGAGGGAGGCGCCGGGAAAAGGTCCATTTTTACTCTTTTCCCCGTATGTAATCCGATTCCTTCTATCCGGGTTGCCTTTTTTAAAGTTTGTTGATAAAGTGCCATATATGATTTATCCGTTTATAATATTTTATATCAATATGCATTTATTAAAGCAATTAATATGCCAGAAAAAATTATTTAAAAGTTGTCCTTAAGTTATTGAATTTACATAAATATAAATTAAAAAGAATTTATTTTTGTGGTATAATTACAACCTAAAAGAAGAATTGTGTGTTTTTTTTACAACATTATTCATTGAAGAAAATAGTATTCAGGAGTCAAATCGGATGGAAGAACCTTCTCTTTTCTTAAAAAAAATCTTGTCGTTTCAACACAGCAAGGGGATGGCCCTCGATATTGCCATGGGGAAAGGGAGAAACTCGATCTATCTCGCCCAACAGGGATACGAAGTCGAAGGTATTGAAACATCTAAGGAATCTATCGAAGAGTGCAGGAAAAGGATTGATAAACTCCATCTTCCTATAACGATTAATGAGTCAGATCTTGAAAAAATGACGCTTCCGGAGACCAGGTATGATCTGGTCGTCTGTTTTTTTTACCTTCAGAGAAACTTGTTTCCTCAGATTAAAAAGAGCCTTAAAAAAGATGGATTTGCCGTTTATGAAACCTTTTTAATCGATCAGCATCAAAAGCATGGTTCTCCCCGGAGAGTGGAGTTTTGTCTGGGGCATAATGAACTGTTAAACTTTTTTAGGGAGTTCAGGGTTCATTTTTATGAAGAAGGGGCGGGGGAGGGTGGTAAAATCACCGCCCGGATCATTGCAGAAAAAAAATAATTTTTGGTATTGATTTCATCACAAATTATTTCTATAATCATTTTAGCCCTTTTTATTTTTTGTTTTCATGATAAAAATGGTTCCCTTGAGCTTGAGTTGTCAGATCAGATGATTAGAATAATCAAATAGTCAATGGAGGATTCAAAAAATGGCGTTATATATCACCGACGAGTGTATTTCCTGTTCGGCCTGTTTGCCGGAGTGTCCAAACGAGGCGATTTTTGAAAACAGGGGTGAAGCAGAGGGAAAAGGGCATCCGGTTACACCCGGCCATGGCGCGAATAATGAAATCTATGTGATTTCTCATGAGCTCTGTACTGAATGCGTGGGATTCCATGACCAGCCAAAATGTGCCGAAGTCTGTCCAATCGATAATTGCTGTATTTTAGATCCCGCGC
>JBGPKT010000131.1:0-6131 GCA_041486115.1 Nitrospiria bacterium
AAAAAGATGATGAAAACATTAACCGGCAGGGGGGGAGCACAAAAATTATGGCGTTCAATATCGATGAGGAACGGCTAAAACCTCTTTTCGAATACACTTCAGACGGGGTCATTATACTCGACGCCTCCATGAATATTGTGGCTATCAATCCTTCCGCGGAAGAAATGACAGGATGGACGCCGGATGCAATCATCGGAAAAAAATTTCCTATGGACCAGCTCATTTATCTGGAATCGGATAGGAATAAAGGTCCGGGCGGGGGGCTTTTAAATTTGGAAGAGCCGAATTTCAATATCCAGATAGAAATCGCCGTTTCTCAGGGAAATAAGGTGATGCTGCCCGCGATCGGGTTTCCCATGGCCGATTCGAAAGGAAATACCCTTTACGGACTTATTCTTGAAAATATGCTTCTGAAATATGGGGTCGGAGAAAAGCTGATCAAAAATGAGCGGCTTGATCCGGTGACGGCGCTCTATCATAAAGCCTATTTCGAAGAGATGACCCGGGAAGAAATAAAGAGAATGAAAAAGTATGGGGGAAGTTTAGGGGCGATTCTGGTTCAGTTTGAGAATTTGCCGTCTATCATTGAAAGTTATGGTTTATCCAAAGGAAATGAGTCAATAAAGCATGTTGGTGAAATGGTTAAAGGGAATTCCCGTAACGTGGACCTGATTGGAAGGACGGGAGAAAATGAGATCATGGTCCTGTTGATTAATTTGGATCCCCAGAAATTAACGGCTGTTTTGAACCGTCTAAAGGAGAAGTTTATTCACGCCAATCAGGGGCATCTATTTCCAACTCCTGTAAAAATCAATATAGGGAAAATTCTTCTGAACGGGAACTATGAAGAAATCTTTAAAAGGGTAAAACTCTCTCTTGAAAAATTCATTTAAATTAACTATAATACAAGTTTTTGAAATCAAAGGGTTAAAAAACTATTATTAGGTATGAGGGGGGAATGTTGTGGCAGTAACTTTAAGATTATCACGAGTGGGAAGACATAAACGGCCATTTTATCGGATAGTTGCGACAGATTCACGTTGTCCAAAAGAGGGCCGTTTTTTGGAAGTGTTGGGAACGTATGACCCATCAGCTGTCAAAGACAAATGCAAGTTTCATTCTGATAAAGTTCAATACTGGCTGGGACAGGGCGCTCAAATATCCGATACCGTGAAAAGCCTTTTCCAGAAAGCTGGCCTTTTTAAAAAAGCCTGAGGGATAGGGAAATCAATCGTGCCCGGGACATTCATGGAACAGGCGAATCAGGATTGGGTCATTATCGGACGTGTCGTTAAGGCTCGCGGATTAAAAGGCGAACTGAAGATTCAGCTCACGACAGATTTTCCCGGTCGGTTTTCCGCGGGAAAAGAGGTTTTATTAAAAAAAAAGACCTGGTCTATTTTACAATCGCCGATTCTCAGGTTCAAGGCGATTTCGCCTATATCCGGTTAAACGGGATTAACTCGGTTGAGGAAACAGCGAGTTTAATCGGAGGGGAGTTTGTTATTCCTTCTGAGGAGATTACCCCTCTGGAAAATGGATCTTATTATCCGTTTCAACTCATTGGACTGAATGTTTTTACAGAAGAAAACCAGTACGTAGGAAAAATAACCGATATTTATCCTGTTCGTGACCAGGTTTTATACGAAATTACAAAGGGAAAAAAGGAATATTTAGTTCCGGGGACAAAAGAATTCATAAAAAAAATAGACCTGATTGAAAAGAAAGTCCTTCTTCATTTGGTTGAAGGGCTGTTTGAGTAAATGATCCGTGTAAAAATTTTGACCCTTTTCCCGGAAATGGTTAAACCGGTTTTAAATCAAAGCATTTTAAAAAGAGCGGTTGAAGGAGGATTTTTAGAAGTTCAGGTTATTGATATCAGGGATTTTTCAAATAACAAACATCGGCAGGTAGACAATGCTCCTTATGGGGGGGGTGCCGGAATGGTCCTTTCTCCGGAACCGATTTTTGAAGCTTTTGATTCAATGAATAAAGAAGAGCCTCTAAGAGTCATTTTAACCAGTCCGCGGGGCAAAATTTTCACTCAGGAATTGGCCCAAGAATTAAGCCGGGAGTCAAAAACCCTTGTTTTTTTATGCGGTCACTATGAGGGGGTAGACGAAAGAGTCTCTTTGGGGATTCCGGCAGAAGAGCTTTCCATAGGGGATTATATTTTGACCGGGGGTGAACTTCCGGCGATGGCGATGCTGGATGCCGTTACTCGCCTGGTACCGGGCGTGCTGGGAGACGAAGCTTCTGTAAAAGAAGAAACATTTTCGGAGGGACTGCTTGAATACCCTCATTTTACAAGACCGGCGATTTTCAGGGAAATGAAAGTTCCCGATGTGTTGTTATCCGGCCATCATGATGCGATCCGGAAATGGCGGTTAAAGGAATCGTTAAAAAAAACGATGGCCGTAAGACCAGATTTATTGTCAAAAAGAAATATGACGGATGAAGAGGCAAAACTTATAGAAGAATTAAAGAATAAAGAAAATTAAACCATCTTAGGAAAATACAAAGTTTAGTGGGAGGATGAGAGTCATGAACCAAAAAGAGAGAATTGAAAAGGGATTTATCACCAAAGAGACTCCCGCCTTTAAAATTGGAGACACGGTTAAAATCCATGTCAAGGTCATCGAAGGTGAAAAAGAGAGAATTCAGGTTTTTAAGGGTCTGGTGATTGCCCGGAAGGGGACGTTAAATAGAGAAACATTTACCGTGAGAAAAATATCTTACGGCGTCGGGGTGGAGAGAATTTTCCCGGTTCATTCTCCTTTTATTGAACAGATCGAAGTGATGAGAGAAGGGCAAGTCCGAAGAGCCAAACTTTATTACCTGAGAGGAAAAAAAGGAAAAGCCGCCCGTATTGCCGAAAAGGAATTCAGACCTGGAGACGCTGCCGGGAAAACCCCCGTTGTTCCCGAAGAGGTTGAGGTTCTGGAGCCTGTAGTGGGAGAAACGGCTGCTTCTTCCTGATCAGGAAAAGTGACCTCAAAACTCCGAACTCATCCCGAACTCCTTGAAAAATGGGAGGACATGGCCGTCTTTGAACGCGAGGCTTTTAAGACGGGTTTTCATTTTATTGCCGGAATCGACGAAGCCGGCAGGGGCCCTCTGGCAGGCCCTGTTGTGGCGGCTTCTGTTATTTTTTCTCCTGATTTTAAACTCCCCGGTCTTGATGACTCCAAACAACTGACGATCCGGCAAAGAGAATCCTTCTACGAAGAGATTGTCAATCACGCCGTCGCGATAGGCGTCGGTATTGTTGAGCCTGAGGTCATCGACAGGATTAATATCCTCCAGGCGACGCTTCTTGCGGCTAAAACGGCTGTTTTAAATATGGATGATCCAGCCGACTATCTGCTCATTGACGCGCTCGACCTTTCCTTTTTAAAAATTCCGCAAAAATCGATTATTAAAGGGGACACGCTCTCCTATTCCATTGCAGGGGCATCGGTAATTGCCAAAGTCACCCGCGACCGGATCATGGAGATGTACGACCTTCAGTTTCCGGAGTATCAGTTTAAACGGCATAAAGGATATGGCACAAAAGAGCATCTAAAGAGGTTGAGGGAGTGTGGTCCCTCTTCTATTCATCGAAAGACCTTTCGAGGCGTTATTTGAGTAAAAGGGTTTTTTAGGATAAAATAATATGACGATGAAAAGCCTGGAGTATGGAAGGGAAGCCGAAACATACGCGGCTTCTTATTTGAAGCAAAAGGGTTATAAAATCGTTGAAAAAAACTATAAAACCCGGTTCGGAGAAATTGATCTCATCGCGATGGATCGGAACACCTTGGTATTTCTGGAAATCAAGGCCCGGCAGAACGACCATTATGGAGGCCCTGCCGGGGCTGTGACCGCTGTAAAACGGCAGAAGATTGTGAAGATGGCAAAATTCTACCTGATGTCAAAAAAAATAGAAAGTGACATCAGGTTCGATGTGCTCTTCATCGTGGGGGCCATACAGTCGCCTTCTGTCGAGCTGATCCAGAACGCCTTTGACGGCGGATCATAAGATAACCTCAGGATACTCTTAAGAGATGCAGACAGGGTTCAATACCGATATCGAGTACCAGAAAATGATTTTTCATGTCCAGACCGAGGATAGCGGTCCGGACAATCCAGTCATGATTACGCATCTCTTTTATAAAGGGGCTATTTTATCTTCAAGAAAGACAAATTACTCCGCAATTCTGAACCCTAAAACCGAGCCTGATAAATTAAAAGAATTAATGAAAAAACAGCATGAGGAAATGATTGCTTTCCTTCTAAAGGGAGATTGCAATCATTTAATCGGAGGAGGTGTTTCAAATTCAAAAAAGAACAAAACACTGGATGATTATATCGACGCCCACATTAAAAACAAATCATGATCCAGATTACCAGCCTTTATAAAGGGTATCACCCTGACCACTTTACCCTCAGGGATATCAACCTGAGCGTTGAGCGGGGAGAATTTGTTTTTATCATGGGGCCCAGTGGCGCGGGAAAAACAACACTTCTCAAACTGTTGTTTTGCGAAGAAAACGTTGATCAGGGGAGCATTCTAGTCCAAGGGCAGAACATCGCCCGTTTAAAATCTTCTTCCATACCGTATTACCGGAGAAAGATCGGTTTTATCTTTCAGGACTTCAGACTCATCCTCCATAAAACGGTTTATGAAAATGTCGCTCTTGCTCTCAAAGTCTTGCACCTGCCGGGAAAAGAAATTCAGAAAAAAGTGCAGGATGTTCTCGGCCTGGTAGGCCTCGCGCATAAAAAAGGGGTGAGGGCGGTAGATTTATCCGGTGGCGAGCAGCAGAGAGCCTGTATTGCCAGAGCTTTTGTCAACCGTCCGCCGATCATTCTCGCGGACGAACCGACAGGAAACCTTGATTTTGACCTTTCTGTCCATTTTTTACAACTGTTAAAAGGGATCCAGGCGAGGGGAACGACCATTGTTGTTGCAACCCACAACCGCGAACTGGTAGACCTTTCAAAAAGAAGGGTCATTTATCTCAAGGACGGCCAGATTGCCACTGATCAGGCGGCATCCGGTTGAGGGAGTGTTAGAAAGAGAAAAAGACAACGATGGGAACCTTATATTATTTTTTTAAAGAATTTTTATATAATTTAAATCATCATCGCCTCTTAACGATCGGCGCCGTTTTAACTTCCTCCTTTATCTGGGTGATCCTCGGTTTTTTTGTGGTCGTCTATTTCAATCTTTTCGAGCTTTACTCTTCTCTAAAAGAAGATGTCAAACTGGTCGTCTATCTTCAGGACGAGCTAGCGTCCGCAGAGATCAAAACCCTGCAAGAGCGTATTTCATCGGAACGAGAGGTCTTAACCGTTCACTTTGTAACCAAAGATGAAGCCTTAATCGATTTTAGAAAAAGGCTTCAGTCCCGCGAGGATTTATTCCGGAATTTTGAGGGAAACCCGTTGCCCGCTTTTTTTGAGGTCAAATTAAAAGATGATTATCAAACTCCCGATGATTTCGCGAAATTCGCGGGCAAAATTAGAGGGAACAGAGGGGTTGAAGACATTTTTTACGGGAAAGAATGGATCGAAGCTCTGAATCGTTATGTCGAATTTATCCAGCTTATCGGGATTGCCGTCGGTTTTATCCTGATCATCGGGGTTGTTTCGATGATCGGGAACATTGTTCGGCTAACCGTCTATTCTAAAAAAGAAGAAATACAGGTTTTAAAATATATCGGCGCAAGCCAGTGGTTCATCAAAATGCCTCTTTTGATGGAAGGAGCATTTTTAGGTTTAATGAGCGCAGGACTGTCATTGATCGCCCTTTATGGGATCTTTCATGCGTTAATCCTGTATGCGCCCTTTGAAAGCTTGTTTATAGGGGCCCCTTTTAGGGCGAGATTCCTTCCAATGGATTTCATGCTTTTATTTTTGATTTCAGGTCCGTTTTTAGGGGTTATCGGAAGTTTTTTCCCTCTGCATAGATATTTAAAATCATTTAATTAAAAACCAATACAAACAGAGTCCAGGCGGCGTCATGATGGACAGAAAAATTATCGGAATTGTTTTAACCATCGGACTTCTATTGACGCCGTCATTCTCTTTTTCGGAATCTCTTTCAAAAAAGAAAGGAGAACTGGAAAGACTCAAAAAAGAGCTTT
>JBGPKT010000132.1:0-6001 GCA_041486115.1 Nitrospiria bacterium
AAAGATCATACGGCATGGTAAACGATATGGTCTGCCCCGCATCAATAGCCACCTGGACTTTCTGCCCGGGGGGATTCCCTTCAGTCACCACCTGAGCGGTGGTCGGAACCGTGTCATGGGGCATCACCACCATTTCACGAAAACTCCCGTTCACCCCGTAACCAATCGGTTCTGTCCCATGAATATCGGCAATCGGTCCGGACCGGACTTCTTCTCCGGTCTTTGGATTATGATAGGTGGAACCGTAAGGTTCGACAATCATTGCGCCAACGCCGCCATGAGGCCAGGTCGTTGCGCCAAAAGCATGGTCATGCCAGAAGACGGTTCCCATGTCGGAGTCGACCCAGTAACGATACCTGACCCACTCCACCGACGCAATTTCATTTTTCTTATGATCGAATTTCAGAGGCTCATTGAATATCATCGTATCGCCCTGAATCGATTTGACCACCCGGACTTCGGAGGTTTTCACCTGTTCCATGCCGATCATTACTTCGGTATCCGTATGAAACGGGGTAGCCCCTTCTCCCATCTTGAACTTAGCGCTCTTTGATCCGGCTTTGACATCTTCGGTCAGTAAAGCGTTCATCGGGGGAGGAAGGGATTTATGCTCTTTTTTTCCGATCATCGTAAAAGGACGAACCGACTGTTCATACGAAAAACCGGTAATCACGCCATCCGACGACTGGTTGTCGAATTGAATGAAATGAGGATGAATATTGATTTTTGAACTCTGGAAGTTCTGTGTGTCATTGTCATTCCATTCGCTTTTCAGAATAACATCCACGCAGTCATACACGTTGGCGCGGTAAACCAGGGGGATTTTCATGTCGTTGTTTTTCCGGACAGCTTCTTCCTGTTCCTGAAGGACATATAAAAGGCCATTGGCGTCATCCACCGATTTAATACTTCCCAGAGCTTTGGTCAGGGTAATCGGAGTTTCTATAAAATGAATCGTATATTGTTTACGCCCGGCGTTAGAAGGACATAAACTCCACCTTCCCTGCTCTCCCGGTTTTGCGGGGAGGGTGGTCTCTTCATTCGGTGGACCGATGCTTCCGGGATCGCTTGAAAGGGCGCCCGTATTCTTATCGAGATGGATCGGCTCGAGCCAGGGGGCCGGTCCATGATGGCGGGCAAATGGAACCCGCTTTCCAAAATGAGGTTTAAAGTGAGGCCACGCGGTTTTACCGGTCACCGGCTCAAAAAGAATCGGAGGCCGTTTACCCGGCATCGGAGATTTATATTTCGGAAATTCGAATTTTCCGGTCGCCTCTGTCTCGCCCAGCGCTTTATTGCCATCCCAGGCCCAGTCCCACACGGTCGAATCGTAGGCCTCAATCTGCCCCTTTTCATCAGAGGTATGCCCAGGCTGTCCCGCGGGAGGGAGCATCATCTTGACCCATTCTTTAATGGAAATATCAGGGATGGATTTCGACAGATTGGTGTTTCCAGCAACAAGGTGCCATTTTTTGTCAAACCAATCCATCGTTTTACCGACCAGCTGGTCTGAAGTCACCGCACCTTTGATTCTTCCCTTTCGATCCGGAAGTTCCTGAAGGGGAGGCATGACATCGGTGCTGGCCAACGGATAATTTCCGGTTTGAAGCGTATTATAGACGCGCCAGTAACTCCACATTCCTGCGACATAATGATGCGCGACATGGCAATGGAATAAAAAGTCTCCCGCCAGCTGCTGACAAAGCCCTGATCCGCATTCGGTCTGAAGGTCAAGCGCTTCGGACGGACCGATGACCGCGACATCAACACGGTCGGACGTCGTTCTGACTTCAGGGAATTTCACCGGACCGTTTCCAGCGGCGGTGGCAATAAAATCGGCTTTTCCATCCGCTTTGGGTTGTCTTAACCAGCGAATCGTCCCCCCATGAGGGTGATGGGAGTGGAAAACCTCTCCCCCGCCATGAACCAGCCTGAATTTGGCCGGATCTCCCATGTATGATCTCGGAAGAGCAGTCGGAACATCAGCAAAGGTATAAGCGCTATACCCCATCGATTCATCTTCAAAGTGAAAATATTTTTCCTGTAACGCAAGATTATTGACGCCGAACGGTTCGCTCCGATAATTGATCGCGCGGGCGGAAGGGCGATAGGAGTCGGTGTTGGGGTCCCTTTGAGGGATCATTTCACCGCTCCGGTTAAGGGGCCTGAAGGACTCATCCCCGATTTCATGATAGAAAAGTACAAACTCTCTGAAGTCATACTGGGTGGCATTTCCGGACTTGTCGTTGGCAATCATCATTTCCCAGCCGCTTTTGTTCTCTTTTCCCGTAAGAGGGTCGAAATATTTTGAACCTGCCGGCTCGACCATAAACGCTCCAATCAGGCCCAGACTGGAAGATTCTCTTCCGACGTGGCTGTGGAACATGTGGACGCCTTCCTGGTCGTCCGGAAGAATGTACCACTCAAACGTCTGGCTCTTCCCCGGCTTCACATTGGCATCGGGGTTTGACATGGTCGCAGCCTTTCCGGTCGACTTCACAATCATGCTGGAGCCATGAATATGGAGTCCGACGTCTTCATCTTTAACTTCATTCCGAAGCGTAATTTGCACGCAGTCTCCCTGATTCCCCCGAATGGATAAAGGCTGAATCATATCGCCCTGCAATCCGGTGGAAACAGCCCCCGGGTTATATCCCGGCATTTTTCTCGCTTCCTGGTTTTTCTTTTCTTCGGCCTTCACGGCAGGAATATTTTCGGTCAATACATACATATAGCCGGGATGATAATCGAGCCACTGGTTTAACGTGATCTCTACGTTAATCGCGCTGATATCCAGGGTCCGGACGGGAGCATAGGCCGGACATCGCCCCCCTGTGGCGACACTTTCCATATTGGCAATAGGACCCAGCAAAAAACCTTTGTCCATCTGCTGCATTGTGCCAAGGTCTTGAAAAGGGCCGGCGTGTCCGGTATGGTTTGAATGGGAGGACTGAGGAGATGCCGCTTCAATTTCGTCCATGAGCTTTTTCATCGCGGCGTCGACTTTTTCAGAATGCCCGGCTCGGCCTTCCATATTGTCTTCCGTTTCGATTTGCTGTTTTAATTTTTGCTGCCAGGAAGGGTCCGACGAATTGGCTTCGTCCGATGCGGAAACACTTTTATAGATGGCCGGATCACCGGCAACTGCCGATTCGATTTGTGAATCAGACGATCCAAAGACTGGCTGGATGCCCAGCGTCAGGAATGAGACAATGCCAAAAAAGTGCAGACCTTTTTGGAAAATACTTTTGATGGTGAACATGATAGTTCCTCCCCCTCTTTTTTTTGGTTTGTGCAGGATTTTTTAAAGATCATATTTTTCATAAATAGACTCAATGAAAAATGAATGTGAAGGTTTTTTTAAAAGATAAAAATTAAAATTCCAATTTCCGGGTTCAGGGAAGGTTTATATATATTTAATTCAGGGGATAAAGTCAACAATTTTTATAAAAATGATATTAACATGTTATAAACATTTTATAAAAATCAGGATTAAACTCCTGATTTCTTAACTTTTATGAATCGGAGAAAGGGCCAGCCGGAACCCGCAGAAATAATTAAATCTTTTGTCCTGTGTGTCTTTGAATCTGAAATCTGCCCGGATAAAATCAGCACGGCTGTTCCATGCTCCTCCGCGCAGCACCCGGTATTTCCCGTTTTCCGGACCTTTAGGGTTGACTCTCGGGTTTTTAGAGTAATACGCCTGATCGTACCAGTCCTGAACCCATTCCCAGACATTGCCGCTCATATCATAGAGCCCTAATTGATTGGGAAGTTTTTGTTTGACAGGATGGGTCTCATGGTTTGAATTGTCGAAATACCAGGCATATTTTCCGATATCTTTTTCATTGTTTGTTCCGGACCATCTCTCTTTTTTTCCGCCCTCTCTGGCGGCATATTCCCACTCCGCTTCGGTGGGAAGGCGATATTTTTGCCCGGTCTGCTCATCGAATCTCTTTAAAAAAGCCTGGGCGTCATCCCACATCGCTTCTTCTACCGGCCGGTCAGGCGTTCGAAAATAAGCAACGGCGTCGCTCCCCATCACTTTTTTCCATTCCCCCTGCGTGACTTCGGTTTCGCCGAGATAAAAATCATCGATACAAACCGTATGAACCGGCTTTTCATCATTCATCTCCTCGTCAAAACTGTCTCCCATTTCAAAACAGCCTCCCTTAATAAAAATCATTCCCGGTATTTTATCGAGGCCTGTTGCCGCAAGGGAGCTTTTCAGCACAATAACAGGTAAGAAAAACAAGAAAACGAGGGACCCCAGGCTTAAAATAGAAAAAAAGGGAGTCGATATTCGAAACACCGGAGCAGATGGTTCTTCTGACAGGGGCGAGAACAAGTGTTGTTTAGATAAGAGTTTTGATTGTCATTCGACAGCCTTGGAATGCTGCGGAAGGATCGTCGGAGCGGGAATCTTTCCCGGAAGAAGGGCAGTATCAAAACGATAGCCGGTTTGAAGGTCATGCTCCGGGATATGAACGTTTTCCGAATTAAATTCAAAAGAGGTATTGATTTTCCCGTCGGAAGAGATTTTAATCCTCTGGACAGAAGGATCCATTAAGGGATGCCAGGCAATCACATCGTATTCTCCGGGGGGGATATCAGAGATTGAAAAAGTCCCATTGTTTGACGTGACCGTAAAATAGGGGTTCCCCACCCCGAACCCCCAGGATTGCATAAAGGCATGAACACCGCACTGGACTCTAAAAATATAATGTCCTGGACGGAACACGATCTGCTTGACTACCGTCTCTTTGGGTGTCAAAGGTTTATTAAACATGGCGAAAGTATATTGGTCTTTTAAAGTATACGTCTGAATATCATGAATAATAGGATCGTGGTTAATCAGGTTGATAGCATGATGATTTCTTACTGGAGTGACAAAGGGCACAATCTGGCAATTTTGAACAGTCACGTCGGG
Source organism: Nitrospiria bacterium (assembly GCA_041486115.1). Taxonomy (GTDB): domain Bacteria; phylum Nitrospirota; class Nitrospiria; order JACQBW01; family JACQBW01; genus JACQBY01. The sequence continues at coordinate 4,931 of JBGPKT010000132.1, forward strand.
GGTGTAATTGAAAGGCTTCCCTTTGTCAATTCCCACGATTAACACAACCACATCGTTAAATCCCCCTTTTTCATCAATACTGAATTCTTCGAGTAAACGGTTCCCTTTTCCGTCGGAAATTTTTCCGCAGAAGTCCATATTCGGAGAGGTAATTAAATGGAATATCCTCGCTTGAGGGGGAGGGCCTTTAAGGGTGACCTTTCCGGTCAATGTTCCGCCAGATTTAACCTCGATCTCTTCATAGCCGAATGAAACTGCCGGAATGAACATGCTAAAAAAGAGCATGGCTAAAATCCATTGATTGAATTTGTTCAGCATGGCGGTCTCCCTTTTAAAAACCAAAAAGCGACTTCTCAATAAAGAAGCCTGATCGTACCAAAAAGAAACTCCGAAAAGCAATCAAGAAAAATCTCCTGCGGCGTTAATCGGTTGACATCGGTTTTAAAACGCCTTATTGTTCTCTCGCTATGAACCGATTTCATCAATTTATTGCCACCGGCGGATTCGCGGGGTATTTCCCAAAAATCCCCGGGACCTTTGCTTCAGCTGTCGGAATCGGCTTGTTTTATCCTGTTTCAACCCTCCCCTTGCCGATTCAACTTGCCGCCATCTCCCTTTTATTGGCTCTTGGAGTCTGGTCGTCGTTTATCGTCGAAAAGGCGCTCAATCAGACCGATCCCGGGATCATTGTTATTGATGAGATTGCCGGGATATGGATTGCCCTCGTTTTAATCCCATATCAATGGAAATTCCTGGCACTCTCGTTTATCTTATTCAGATTTTTTGATATTAAGAAGCCCTTTTTCATCCATCACCTTCAGTCGTTAAAAGGAGGGTGGGGGGTCATGCTCGACGATTGCCTTGCCGGCCTTTATACGAATTTGGTAGTGCAGGTCGTCCACCGCTTCTGGCCCGGCTATTAGAAGTTTTCTTCCAGGTCTCTAAAACCCTCATGGTCTTTCCACATCTTCAGGAATTTCTCTTTTGCCTTTTTGGTATTGGAAAAGTCGATGATGACGTCGAGACGCTCATCATTGAGGTTCTCGGCGCTCCAGGTCTGGTTGAACGACC
>JBGPKT010000133.1:0-5987 GCA_041486115.1 Nitrospiria bacterium
GATTTGGAAACGGGGAAGAGGGCCAGAATCTTCCTGTTTCCGACATAATACCGGGCATCCCGGTTGAAGCCGGCCGGGCGTTCCAGCCGGGCGGTGAAATATCCGTCCCGGTACTGATAAATAGATGCCCCGATCCCTAAAGCCGACCTGACGGCAGAGCGTCCTCCGTCTCCTCCCACGACCATCTTCCCCTGAAGCGTGATCCGCTCTTCCCGCTGTTTGGCAATCACCCCGCAGACTCTTTTTCCGGACCAGATCAGCTCTTGAAATTCTGATTCCCAGAGGATATTAACCCATCCGGTCTCCATCGCTTTTTGGAGCAACAGGGCCTGAAGGTGATAAGGAGAAGCCACAAGGGCATACGAATAAGGGGGCGGTAGAAGGTCATACCGGATATCGCATAAAAAATCGCCCCACATCTCATAAAAGTGGAAAACATTGACCTCATAGCTATGAGGCCGGATCTCTTCCAATAGACCGAGCTGCTCAAGAACTTTTAAGCCGTTCGGCTGGAGGATCTCGCCCCTCTGATGGGCAATCAGCTCCCTGTTTTTTTCAACCAGGGTAACCCGGATCCCTTTCCGGCCGAGGATGAGGGATAGCATGAGTCCGGCGATCCCCCCTCCCACAACGATGATGTCGGTCGATAGATGCGTTCCACTTTTTTGATCGGCGGCCATCATTTTAATTCCGTGGGCTCATTCATTAAAAAAGGGGTTATGTTCCCTCTCCTCATCGACTGTGGTGGCAGGCCCATGCCCGGGAAACAAAACGGTTTCACCCGGAAGGGTTAACACCTTATTTTTAACCGATTGAAGAAGTTCCGGATAAGAAGCCGTGGAATACGCTCTACCGAGGGACCCGGCAAAGATAGCATCACCAAAAAAACCAAACGACTCGCCGGGCTGGCGGCAGACATATCCCGTTCCGCCCGGGGTATGCCCGGGGGTCTGAAAGACCTCCAGACTTAATTTCCCGATAGAAATCGTTTCTCCCTCTTTGATCAGCCTGTCCCTGCCGGAATTCCAGAGCGCCTTTAATTGCCCTGCTTCTTCCCGGCTGACATAAACCGGAACGTTAAACCTTTTCAAGATTTGATCCATTCCCCCCATATGGTCCTGATGGGTATGGGTTAATAGAATCGCTGTTAAGTTCAGGCGGTTATCGATAAGGGTTTCTATCATCTTTTCAGGGTGATAGGCTGTATCAATCATGGCCGCGTCGCGGGTTGACGGGTCGATCACCAGATACCCTTTGACTTCGTAACTTCCGATATGTCCGAGAATGGTCCGGACGTTTTGAAAAAAGCGGGCGGGGACCGGGTCGGGAGCGTAACGATCAAAGGCAATATCCATTAATTTTTTGGAATTGAGATGGAGGAGTTCAGCAAGAACTTCCACTTGCTCCTGAGTCGGCCTCTTTGCCAGGGCTTCAAGCTGAGTAATTCCGGTTTTATCGATGCCGGTTTCTCCGGAGACAAAGCTTACCGAAAAGCCCAATCCTGCCCTTGCCTTTAAGATGATATCGCCAAATTCATCTTCTAAAGTCATCCCCGCTTCCTCCCAATCTGCAAGAAGATACAGGATACCACAAAAGAGGGAATATTCTTTAAAAAAAAAGGTATAAAAATCAGGGTTTATTTACAGAGAATTGAGCTCGATAGGGAGGTGATATTTTTTCTTTGAATTGCATTCCTTGCAGGCAGGTACAACGTTCCCCTTGTTATTCTTCCCCCCGCGGGAAATCGGAACGATATGGTCCATCGTTAAGTCGGCGGGTTTAAATTTTCCCTGGCAATAATAGCAAATCCCGTCGCTTTTTTTCCGTTTCCACCATTGAGAAGATCTGAGTTCTCTGGCTTTAGCCTTTTCTTTTTTAATCTCTTCGGAACTGACCTCTGAAATAAAGAAATCTTCCATAAAAATCATCTTATACGATTCTATGTTCTAAATCAAACCTGGCGACCACACCGAGAACAGAGATAGGAAGTTGTCATTGCGAGCGAAGCGAAGCAATCTCGCCATCTTGAAACGAGATCGCCACGCACCTATGGGTGCTCGCGATGACAGGCAAAACAAGGAGTTGCAAATCCTATCTCTGTTTTAGGGGCAACAGGTTGGGGTTGATCATGCTTACCGTTTGGCTTATAGTCAGTTCCCATGCATCCCTATTTTCAATTTCCGGGAACCTTCATCGAAATCATTAAAGAGCTTTGCCTCAAGGAGTCGGGGGGGAAAACGGAAAAAGAGTTCATCCGGGCCATCTCACCCGAGGTAGCAAAACTTTCAGACCTTTTCAACCACCGGACGTCGGAGACCCCGATGACTTCGACCCTGACTTCTCCCCACTATCCTCTGGCTTATCTGGCCTATTTTCTCCCCTCCAATTTTTTTAAGATTGCCTGCCTCCTTCTCGACCTTTTTAAAATAAAGGAGCTTCAACCCCCCGGCGCCTGGGGGGATGAAGCTGATAAAAAGAGACCTCTTAAATTTCTCGACCTAGGCGCCGGTCCCGGAACTTCGGCTCTCGGCCTCCTCGATTTTTGCTCCAGGTTTCCGCACCCGTTTTTTGAGGGGAGGGAGATTGATTACCTGGCCGTGGACCAGGATCACCGGCAGCTCCATTATTCCACCCTTCTTTTCAACCGGTATTACCGCCGCCTGGAACCTGTTCTTGCCGATAAAAGAATCTCTTTTCATTATCAAATTTCACTGAAAAAGGTCCAGATGAAACCGGTTGAATGGGGAGAAAAATTTGATTTTATCATTGCGGGAAACCTTTTCAACGAAATCAAACGGGCCGGCCATTCAACCGAATCGCTGGCCGGATGGGGGAAAGGCTTAATCGATCAGCTGACTCCCGACGGATTCCTTTTGATCATCGAGCCTGCTCTTCGAAATACATCGAGAGATTTATTGAGCTTTAGAAACCTTATCGCTTCCCGGAAGATCGTCTCGGTTATTGCCCCCTGCCTCCATCAGGGTCCTTGTCCTATCATGGAACCAGAAGGATCCGAAAAGGATTGGTGCCATCAGGAGCGGGAATGGATTCCGCCGGAGTGGGTTAACCGGATAGATGAAGCAATTGGAAACCGGAAAGAAACTTTAAAATACTCTTTTCTCATCCTGTCACCCCCCACCCGGCTCCCGGTTCACCCCCCAATCAGATGGAGAGCTGTCAGCGAACCTATTGTTTCTAAAGGAAAACTTGAGTATTTTTTGTGCAACGAGCAGGGGAGGCGGAGGTTTTACAGGGTCAACAGAGAAGAAAGCGAGGCCAACGCCTGTTTTTCGGATATCTCACGGGGAGATCTGGTTGAAATTGAGCCTTCCGATGGCTCAAACGGCACCCGGATTGGCCCCTCCTGGCAGATTAAAACCTGCTAAGAACCATTGACTTTGGAAGGTATTCTATACTAGATTAGAGGAGGTTAAGGTGCCTGTTATAAGAACACTTTTCCCGAATCCATCGCAAGGTCTAACCACCCCAGGAAACGTTCTTTCCCTTTCGGATCAAGAAAAATTGAGGAATACAAATAAATGAAATATGCTTTAGAAGAAATTACCTCTATTAAAAAAACCCTCTCGGTTGAAATCCCCGAAGAGATCGTCAATAAAGAGATTGCCACCGCCTATTCGAATTTAAGCCGGAGCGTCCGGCTTCCCGGCTTTCGAAAAGGAAAAGCCCCTCTGTCTCTTTTAGAAAATAAATACCGCCATGAGGTGGAGGACGACGTCCTCAAGAAGCTGATTCCCGATTATTATCAAAAGGCGGTGGAGGAGTCCGGGATTGACCCCATCGAATATCCTAAAATAGAAAACATTGCCATAAAAAAAAATGCTCCCCTTTCGTTTAAAGCCACCGTTGAAGTCCGGCCGAAATTTGATCTGAAAAATTATGCCGGACTTCCCTTGAAAGTTCAAAAATTATCCGTGACCGATGAGAATGTTGATCGGAGCGTCGATACGTTAAGGGATATGGGGGCCCAGCTTGAACTGGTTCCTGCGGACCATTCCATTGTAGATAAGGATTTTGTCACCATTGATTTCGAAGGGTTTATCGATGGAAAGCCAATGGAGGGTGGAAAGGCTGAAGGGTACCCTGTTGAAATCGGAAAAAAAACCTTGATCCCCGGGTTCGAAGAAAATCTTTTGGGGCTAAAAAAAGGGGACCAGGTTGAGTTTAAGTCCTCCCTCCCCGAAGGGATCAAACCGGAGCAAAATGCCGGCAAAGAAGCGTTATTTAAAGTCCATGTCCGTGAAATCAAGAAGAAAATCCTTCCCGAATTGGACGCTGAATTTGCCAAAGATCTCGGAATGGAGTCGATTGAAGCCCTGAAAATCAAGTTAAGAGAGGAACTGGTATCCCGTTTTAATAAAGAGCGGGAGTCTGTCCTTAAAAATGAAATCATTAAAGCCCTTAACGGACTCCATGAGATGGAGCTCCCCGCAAGTCTCGTCAACCGGGAACTGATTAGAATCATCAAAAGTTTAAAAATGGAAGACGTTAAAAAAGAGGGCCTGCTCGATATTGAAGCCCTTCAAAAGAAATATGAACCAATTGCCCGCGAACGGGTCAAAGGGGCGCTGATCCTTTATGCCATTTCCCAAAAAGAAAATATCACGGTCAGCCCGAACGACCTTGAGGAAGAACTTCGGCTGATTGCGCGGGAAAACCGGATGGCGGTCGACGAGGTCAAAAAAAAGATTGTCGAAGCAGAAGGCTCTTTGAACGGAATAGAATCAAAACTTCTAGAAGATAAGACCCTGTCGTTTCTTTTGACCAAAGCAGAGATAGAAGAATCCGAAGGGACAAAAAAAGTATAACAGGCCATGAGGTTGACCATATATAAAAAATCAAAAAGGAGAATAAAAGCCCTATGTTAGTACCGATGGTAATTGAACAGACAAGCCGGGGAGAACGCGCATATGATATTTATTCCCGCCTTTTAAAAGACCGGATTATTTTTATCGGGGCCCCTATTGACGATGTTTTTGCAAATTTAATTATCGCCCAGCTCCTGTTTTTGGAGGCCGAAGACCCCAAAAAAGATATTAACCTTTATGTCAACAGTCCCGGAGGTTTGGTCACAGCAGGACTTGCGATCTACGATACCATGCATTATATCCGACCCGATATCTCGACCATCTGTATCGGACAGGCTGCCAGCATGGGAGCGGTCCTCCTTGCCGCCGGAACCAAAGGAAAGCGGTTTTCACTCCCCAATTCAAGGATTATGATGCACCAGCCGTCAGGGGGCTTTCAGGGGCAACAAACGGACATCGAAATTCACGCCCGAGAGATATTAAAAATGAGAGAACGGCTCAATGAGATTTTGGCGAAACATACCGGTCAACCGTTAGAAAAGATCCAGCTGGATACAGAAAGAGATTTCTTCCTGTCGGGTACGCAGGCCCAAGAGTACGGATTGATCGATGAAGTGATTGAAAAAGCCCCGCAAGATAAAAAATCAAAGGAAGAAGAGGCTTCGTAATGGCAAAACAAGAAAAACTGGACGACGGGTTGAAATGTTCATTCTGCGGCAAGGGGCGTGAAGAGGTCAGGAAACTGATCGCAGGCCCCACCGTCTACATCTGCGACGAATGCATCGATCTTTGCAATGACATTATCGCGGAAGAATGGGAAGAAGGCAAAGAAGCCGTCTCCTCAAAACTTCCCAAACCGGCTGAAATAAAAAAGATCCTCGATCAGTATGTGATCGGACAGGACAGGGCTAAAAAAATATTGTCCGTTGCCGTCCATAACCATTACAAACGGATCAGCGCAAAAAATGAGCCCGATGATGTGGAGCTTTACAAGGGGAACATCCTGATGATCGGGCCGACGGGAACAGGAAAAACCCTTTTAGCCCAGACGCTGGCCAGAATTCTCGACGTTCCTTTTACCATTGCCGATGCCACCACGCTGACCGAAGCGGGTTATGTCGGAGAAGATGTCGAAAACATTATTTTAAAACTCCTGCAGGC
>JBGPKT010000134.1:0-5967 GCA_041486115.1 Nitrospiria bacterium
GCCGACGTTTATGGCCCCAACATCCCGATGATGATGGGGGTTTCAAAACCTCCCGTGTCTGTGGGGGCCAAACTCGAGCCTGCTGAAAGCCATCAGGTGAAATTTATTTCTATGGCATTTATGGTAGAAGATGATACGCCGATCGTCTGGCGCGGGCCGATGATTCATGGAGCGATCCAGCAATTTCTGAGAGATGTCAACTGGGGCGAGCTCGATTATCTCCTGGTCGATCTCCCTCCGGGAACCGGAGACGCCCAGTTGAGCATCACACAGCTGATCCCTTTGACAGGAGCCATCATTGTCACCACTCCTCAGGCCGTTGCCCTGCTCGATTCCAAAAGAGGCCTCGGCATGTTTCAAAAAGTCCATGTGCCTCTCCTGGGCATCATTGAAAACATGAGCTATTTCAGCTGTCCGCACTGCCATAAAAAGACCGATATCTTTAGCCATGGAGGAGGGAAGGCCGCCGCGGAAAAACTCAAAGTCCCTTTTTTAGGAGAAATCCCGATCGATCCCGCCATTCGGGAAGGCGGGGACACCGGAATGCCGATTGTGGTCTCGAACCCTGAATCACCTCAGGCAAAGGCCTTTGTACAGATCGCAAGTCAGCTGGCGGCTCAAATCAGCGTGTTAAACGCCCGTTCTTCTGCCCTGCGGATTGTCACCGTTTGATTTGATATCCTCCTCTGAACGGATCAGGAATTGATTTTTATGTTGCCTTCCTATAAGATGGGGGTACTTTTAACCTTCGGAAAGGCCCCTGATGCTTCAAGACCCGGAAGAAGCATGCAATTTTCTGGTTGAAATATCCCGTTCATTAACCTCGGAATTAAATGACCAGCAGGTCGCCGAGACCCTTCTTAAAATCTTCAATAAAATCCTGATCCTGAATAAAGCAGCCCTTTTCCTTCTCAATGAAGAAAAAGCGCGGTTTGACTTTTATCTTGGACAACAGATGTCGGAATTCGATTTTAAAGACATCGAAATGGGAGTCCGTGCTCCTTTTCCGGAAAAATTGAGGAATCTTCAAAAAATCGTTTTTAAAGATGATATGAAAGATCTTGCGGAAGTCAAAACCCCTCATTTTTTTCAGGAGTCCGCTTTGCACTGCAGCATCCCTTTTTTAACAAGAGGAAAACTGACCGGCTTTGCGTTCTTCGGTCTGGATAAAAATGTCGCAACCTTTTCCCCTTCTGAAAAACAATTTCTATTATTAATAGGAGAACAGAGCGCCATTGCGATTGAAAATAACCGGCTGGCCCAGGCGTTAAAAAAATCGAAGGTTCTGGTCCGACGGACCGACCGGCTAAAATCGCTCGAAACTATTGCAGGGGGAATGGCACACGAAATCAGGAACCCGCTGACCTCGATTAAGACTTTTGTCGAACTGGCCGGCGAACGGAGGAATGACCCCGATTTTTTTAACACTTTTTCAATCGTCGCCCGCGAGGATGTCGGCAGAATTGAACGGATTATTCGGGAAGTCCTTGATTATAGCCGTTACATGGAGCCTGTTTTTACGGAAGAGGACATCAATGAGGTCATTCAGACGACCCTTCCTTTTATGGTGGTTGAGGCGAACCGGAAGGGAGCGAAATTTCTAACCGATTACCAGAAGGACATTTCCCGGGTCATCGTAGACCGTCAACAGATTAAGCAGGTGTTACTCAACCTGTTTATCAATGCCATCGATGCCCTCCCCCCTTCCGACGGGATGATCAGGGTGAAAACAAGCCAGTTTCAGAAAAAAGAGAACGTCTGGGTCCGCCTTCAAATAGAAGACAACGGGATCGGAATCTCCCGTGAAAACATGGAAAATATTTTTGATCCATTTTTTACCACCAAACACGAAAGTAAAGAGAGGGAGGGTACCGGGCTCGGTCTGGCCATAGTTCATCAAATCGTTCAGGATCACCGCGGAGAAGTGGAGGTCAAAAGCACCCCAAAAATAGGAACGGTCTTTACCGTCAATCTTCCTTCCAATCCCATGTTGTATGAAAGACGGAGAGGGCGCCTGAACTCCTCCCTCTCCTGACCGATTAGATGCGAAGCGCCTTCCTCAACGCAGGTCCTTATGGTGCTTTTTTGTAGCTTCGATCGCCCAGGTTTAGGTTTTTTCTTGGAATCTTCTTTTTCTCTTTGATGTAAATTCTGATCGGAGTTCCCTTAAAACCGAACTTTTCCCTCAAACTGTTTTCAAGAAACTTCTGATAGCTCCGCGTAATCCCATCCTTAAAATTGGTGAAAAAAATAAACGTGGGAGGCCGGGTCTCTCCCTGAGTGCCATAATAGATTTTAACCGGTTTTTTCCGGTATAAGGGGGGAGGGTACTGGTTCAAAATGGTTTCTATAAACTGATTGAAATCAGAAGTGGAAACCCTTTTTTCAAACGATTCCATGATCGCGTTAATCGTCTGAAAAATCAGGACGGGTTCAAATCCTTCTTTTGCGGAAAGAAAGAGAAACGGGAACTCCCCGATGAAGGAAAAATAGTTCGCTAAATCGTTTTTAAATTTGTCCCGGGCTTTGAGATCCGTTTTTTTTAAATCCCATTTGTTAATGAGTACCGAAAAACCTTTTCCCTCTTCCAAAACTCTTCCGACCAGTTTGATGTCTTGCTCGGTAATCCCCTCTTCGGCGTCGATGAGCACAAAGACAATGTCCGATTTTTTGATCGACTCGGACGAACGGATCACGCTCGCCCGCTCCACCCCTTTTTCAATTTTTCCCCGTCTCCGAATTCCTGCCGTATCGATAAACAAATAGTCCTTGTCTTGAAAATGGACTTTTGAATCTATCGCGTCTCGCGTGGTTCCGGGAATCGGTCCGGTAATGAGCCTCTCTTCTCCCAAAAGGGTATTGATAAAGGTTGATTTTCCCACATTGGGCCGGCCGATCACGGCGACTTTTGCAAAAGGGAGCGGCTCCGGGAGAGGGTTCTCGGTTTCCGGGAGGAAAGCTTTTCCAATCGCCTCCATTAAATCATCGATCCCTGTGCTGGCTTCCGCTGAAATAGGGAAAAAATGGTCTATACCCAGCTGATGAAACTCATAAACGCTTTGAAGAAGAGAGATTCCTTCGACCTTATTCACCGCATAGAAAACAGGTTTTAAAAAAGGGCGGACGAGTCGCATGATCTCTTTATCAATAGGATGTGGGCCCAGTCTGCCATCGAGGACCAGGATAATCGCATCCGCTTCCTGAACCGCCTTTAAAGTCTGTTTTTTGGATTCTTCGGTGAAAGGGAGGGAAGGATCTGCAAAAAGCCCTCCGGTGTCAATCAGGGTATAGTTATTCCGGTAGTAAGAAAATTTTCCGTAAAGGCGGTCGCGGGTAACACCGGGTATGTTTTCAACGACCGCAGTACGGCGTCCGACCAGGCGGTTAAATAGGGTTGACTTTCCAACATTTGGCCTGCCGATAATCGCAATTGTTTTCATTTAATTTAAGATCGTCAAAACATCCCGTCGGCCTAAAGACCATCAAAGGAAATAATCGGTTCATTTCGCGAGCTAAACCGGGAGAAGCATGACGGATCAGTGGGAGGTATCGAGCGTGATATCGATCGATTTCTGGTCTCCGGTGACAGGGTTTTTTGAATACTTCCCCTCGATATCATCGGGTCCCATCGGACCGGCAGCGCCGCTTTTCATTAATTTAGCCACGATATTCAACTGGCCTGACAAAGTGGCTCCCGGCATAATCACATCCTGCTGGGTCAGCGTATACGCGAGCGGAAACTTCGGGTTGGGCACTCTTTGCGAGGCAAGAGGGGGAACGCCGACCTGAGGCCCCTCAGCCGGCTTGGCGCTGATAAAAAGTACCGCATTGGGATCGACCTTGCTCGCAAACCTGGGGTCTATTGAAACGGTACCCGAAATCGTGCCAGAGGTAGACGAAGTAACCGCCCCGGTTTGAGCCGGGTAAGACTCTTTAGGAACTGGAGCGTTAGAAATAGGAGCCGTTTTTTCCGGAGAAGCTCCCGAATCATTTTTATTGCATCCGGAAAAGATCGCGAGAACTCCGGCAAAACAGATTAAAGATAACATTTTTAACGTGGTGGTTTTCATCGTCATCAAAGTCTCCATTAGATTACTTAAACTCATAAAATCAATACGTTTTCGGATTTTTTAAAAGATGTATTCTATCAAAAACACCTCTATTGTCAATCTATTTCATAAAATGAAGCGAAGTCTCTCCCTGCTCCGGTCATATATATTTTTCATAAAGTATCTGTCTTCTCTCAAAACCTATCGATTTCAATTTTTCTTTAACGGCATCCACCATCGGCGTAAGGCCGCAGACGTAAACTTCTTTTCCAGCGGAATTTCCGATATAGCGGTCGATTTTTTCCTGGACATGGCCGATTTCTCCCTTCCAGTTGACCGGACGGCTTACAACGGGGACAAACTTAAAGTGACGATGATTTTCTTCCAATTGCCGGAATTCTTTTTCATAAAGGATATCTGTGTCATTCCTGACGCCAAAAATTAAGACGGCCTGTCCCGGATAATTCTCCTGAAATAATGATCGGATCATGCTCTTGAGCGGAGCGATCCCGGTTCCCGTTCCGATAAAAACAAGATCGGCTTTAAAAGGCTTTCTTAAATAAAAAACACCATCGGGTCCGTCAACCGGAATCTCTGCACCTTTCCGATAAGAAAAAAGCGTATTGGATACAAATCCATTTTCGACCCGTTTAACGCAGAGCTCCAGCAATGGAGTATCCGACGGAGAGGAAGCGATGGAATATGGCTTCCGAACCATCTTCCCCTCTTTAAGGATATGGAGAGAAATAAATTGTCCCGGCTTAAATTCCAGTTTCTCCCCCGGGGGGAGCCGGAGGAAAAAGCTTTTTACCGTGGGAGTATGGGTTTCTATTTTTTCCAGCCTGGTTAAATAAACTTTCCGGTCCATTTGATTTGGCCCCGCTTTTAATGGTAAGATACGCAAATTTTACTGAATTTTAAAAACTGGAAGAAGCCTGCCGGGCGTAGCATCTGTTCATATTATAAGACCTGATCGATATTTAATTAAAGCTAAAAAGGGAAAGAAAATGGTTCTTTTGGAATTTAGCATGTCTCCGCTGGATAAAGGAGAAAGCGTCGGCGAGTATGTCTCCCGTTCGCTTAAAATCATTGATGAAAGCGGCCTCGACTACCGGTTGAACTCTATGGGGACCGTCATTGAAGGAGAGTGGGACGACGTCTTCGATATGGTCAAAAAATGTTATCAAGAAATGGCTAAAGACTGTAACCGGATATCAACCATCATTAAAGTCGATTACCGGAAGGGGAAAAAAGGGAGGCTGACAAGCAAGATTGACCGTATTGAACAAAAGTTAAATAAAAAACTAAAAACCTGAGACCCGCTTTTGAGGGAGTTACAAAATCGCAAAGTAAGGAATAAATGAATAGGATCAAAAATGGCTTATAAAAATTTGAAAGATGTTTTATCCTTCTCCCCGGAAAAGATGAAAAAAAATAATCTCTTTGAAACCCCTCGTCTTCTCTGCGATGTCTACTGCTTTGAACCGGGACAGGCTCAGAAAGTTCACAGCCATGACGGGCAGGATAAGATCTATCTGGTACTCGAAGGGACCGGAACTTTTACGATCGGAAAAGAAGAAAAAGAGCTTTCCAAAGAGACGGTTGTTCTTGCCGAGGGGGGGATAGACCATGGGGTCAAAAATACCGGAACCGGACGTTTGACGCTCCTGGTTTTTGTCGCCCCCGCTCAATCAGACCAACATCATGGTGGGCATGGAAAAGGCCATGACCATCACCACTGAAACCGTTTCTCTTAATAATACTTGCTTTTTCGGGACGAGTGTATTATAATCTTTTTAATTTTGAATATCGCTAAAGAGCGATTCTATTAGTTTCTGCTGAAATACCCTCTCCTGTTGTAACCTCAGGCCTCTTGAGTTTGTTCTTTCATCAAAACTAATCATAAGTTAATCATTTA
>JBGPKT010000135.1:0-5913 GCA_041486115.1 Nitrospiria bacterium
TGACCACATTCACCACCATATCGGTGTTTCTGGAATTTTCACCGACGATCATTCCCTCATAAACCGGAGTCTGAGGGTCGATAAACAAAGCGCCCCTTTCCTGCACATGGTTCATGGCATAAGTGACGGTTTCTCCCTGTTCCATGGAGATCAGAACACCTTTAATACGGCCTGTAATCTCCCCTTTATAGGGCTGGTAATCATGAAAATGATGGTTCAGAATCCCGGTCCCTTTGGTGTCGGTTAAAAACTCCGTCCGATAGCCGAACAAACAGCGGGCGGGAATTTCAAATTCGAGCCGGACATGGCCGGTTCCGCTGTTGACCATGTTTTTCAATTCCGCTTTTCGCTGGCCCATCTTTTCCATGACAATTCCCATATAACCTTCTTCAACGTCAATCACCATTTTTTCCATCGGCTCGAACTTTTCATCTCCAACCATCTTCAAAATCACTTCCGGTCTGGACACGGAAAGCTCAAAACCTTCCCGGCGCATCGTTTCAATTAAAATGGAAAGATGGAGCTCACCCCGTCCTGACACTTTAAAGGCGTCGGTGTCATCGGTTTCTTCGACTTTAAGGGCGACATTTGACCGGAGCTCTTTAAACAGGCGTTCACGAAGATTCCGCGAGGTGACATATTTTCCTTCCAATCCGGCGAAGGGAGAGTTGTTCACGATAAAGTGCATCGAAATGGTCGGTTCACCGATTGAAAGAGGGGGAAGAGGATGGGGATCATTTAAATCAGCGAGCGTTTCTCCGATAGCGACGTCGTCAAATCCTGCCACGCAGAGGATATCTCCGGCTCTGGCCTCTTTAATTTCGACTTTTTTCAACCCTTCATAACCGAGAAGACGGGCCACTTTTCCCGCTTTCATTGTACCGTCTTTATGGATCAAATTGATCATTTCACCGGTCTTGATTTTCCCTCTAAAAATACGGCCGATGGCAAGCCTTCCTAAAAATTGATCATATTCCATGGTATTGACCAGCATTTGCAGAGGGGCTTCATCATCTCCCGGCGGAGGAGAAATTCTGCTGAGAATGGTCTCAAAAAGGGGCTGGAGATCTTTGGCCTCATCTTCCATATTCAGCTTGGCCACCCCTGCTTTCGCAGAAGCGTAGACAACCGGAAAATCAAGCTGCTCATCGTTGGCTTCAAGTTCGACAAAAAGATCAAAAACTTCATCCAGCACTTCATTGGCTCTGGCGTCATGCCTGTCGATTTTATTGATGACCACAATCGGTTTCAAATCAAGGTCCAGCGATTTTTTCAAGACAAACTTGGTTTGAGGCATCGGCCCTTCAAAGGCATCGACCAGGAGGAGCACTCCATCCACCATTTTTAAAATACGTTCGACTTCTCCGCTGAAATCCGCATGTCCCGGCGTATCGACAATATTGATTTTGAAATTTTTATAATGGACCGAGGTGTTTTTGGCCAGAATCGTAATCCCCCGCTCTTTTTCTAAATCATTGGAGTCCATCACTCTCTCGACCATGACTTCGTTGCTCCGGAAAACGCCCGCCTGGCGGAGCATTTTATCAACCAGGGTGGTTTTTCCATGGTCAACGTGAGCGATGATGGCGATATTTCTTAAATCTTCTCTTAATTTTGTGGTGATTAGAGTTTCCATTTTTTTCTTGTGTCTATCCTTATCCTGACTAAAAGATCAATAAAACAAACCCCCCGGAAATGAGATTTTTAAAAACACCATTGAACCTTATATTTATAGCACAATATGGTTCATAAGTAAATCTTTAATTTAAATGCTAAAAGATTCCGGAGACAAACCGGGCAAACCCTTTTTCAAGCTCCGGATGAGCCGCTTCAAATTTAAGATTGAATTTATTGACCGAAGTGAGGATCCGGAGTTTGAAAGAATGATAAGATTTTTTTGATCACTCCGGGGGTCGCCAGAAAGGACTTTAAAAAAGGGATTGCCCTCATTTTTTAAAAACGGTATACTTTTCTTTTTTATAAAACGACGGCCCACATTAAAGGAAATCAGATTGGAAAAACAAAGCAAACCGGTGACTGATCGAATGAAACAGCTGGAATCCCTTGTTCTTCAAAACAGTCAGCAAATCCTCTTTTTGCAGGGAGAATTAAAAAAATCAGGAGATACCCTCTCCACGCTTCAGACTCTGTATGAAAAATTATACCAGAAGACCTTTGCCACCTGCATTCAATGCCATACCGAATACGATCTGTTGACCCACCATTACAGTATCGGACTTTACGACAACCTGGTCTTTGTCAAGTGCCCCAAATGCCACAAAGACATGGCTATCGACCGGATCGACGGCCTTAAACGTGAATAACCTAAATGAAGAAAACCTTTTTAAAGGGCTGGTCTGGAACCTCTATAAGGAACATATCAAGAGTTTTTCACATTCGGCGGTCAAAGGTGAACCGACTCTTGAAGAGATGAAAAAAACCTTTTTATCGATCTTGCCCGAATGTACGATTAAATTTTTAGCGCAGGAAAAAGTCGGTATGATTGTCCAGTTCCATCACCTCGACACTTTCCCTGCCTCCGAGCTGGCCGAGGTCACCCAGATTCAGGAATTTTTAGAAAAAAAATATGGCGGAGGAAAATTTAAAATCAACTTTCATCACCGGACTAATTTCATGTCGACCAAGAACTACCAGACCAACGGCCCCCTGAGGTGGAAAGAATCTGTTAAAGAAGATACTTCTCGCTAATTTTTAATTTTTTTAGGGCAACTCTCTCTTGAAGAAAACGATCTTTCAATTATCTGTTGTTTTTTTATGCCTTTATGCGCTTCTTTATCTTTTTGTCAGGTTAGGGCCCCAGGAAGCCGAGATCAACGGCAAAGAAAGAGACATTGAAATTCCGAGAGCTCCCGCAGAGAGTGAAAAGGTTAAAAATCCCATCCTCAACACCTCCGAAATGATTGCCAGAGGGAGTAAAATCTACCATGAGCATGGGGGTTGTTTTGCCTGCCACGGAAACTTGGGGGAGGGAGACGGTCCGGCGGGAACCACCTTGAATCCCCGTCCGAGGAATTTTTCCAATACAAGGTTTCAGGAGATCCGGACCGACGGAGAGCTTTTTTGGGTCATTCGGAATGGAAGCGCGGGCACCGGGATGTTTTCATATTCTCCCGCCTATATTACCGAAGAAGAGTCCTGGATGGTAATCCGCTATTTGAGAACAATCCCAATGGAGGTTCAAAGGGCCAAGGCTATCAAATAACTAAAACCAGAGAGGGGAATTCCTCACTGGAATAAAAGCTGTTTATTAAGGTGTTTTTTTAAAGAAGATATTGTATAATTTTTTCTCTTTTCAGGGTTTTATCTCAAACTCAGTTCATAAGGAGAATTTACGATGTATAAGACAATTTATGTGGCAGTTGATAATTCGGACCATTCCAATAAAGCCGCTGATATCGCTGTCATGTTTGCCAAAGAATTTGGCGCCACCGTTATCGGATCTCATGCCTATGCGGCAAAAATGCACGATAAGAGATTCAAACAAATGGAAGCCGGCCTTCCCGAAGAATATCATGACGAAAAAGAACTTGAAAAGCAGAGAAGAATCCATGACTCGCTGATTACGAGAGGCCTTGAGATTATTACCGACTCTTACCTCGACATCGTCCAGGGGAAATGCAATAACGCCAATATCGCTTTTAAGTCCTGTTCTCTCGAGGGAAGGAATTTTCAGGTCCTTGCCGAAGATATCAATGAAAACAGATACGATCTCGTCGTGATGGGGGCCCTCGGTGTCGGCGCCGTCCGTGAAAGTCTCATCGGGAGCGTTACCGAGAGGGTTATCCGGAGAGCCCGATATTCCGACATTTTTATCGTTAAAGATTTAAGTCCCGTCGATGAGGGAAAGAGAAAAATTGTCGTCTGCCTAGATGGCAGCCATCAGGCTTTCGGAGGGTTAAAGATCGCCATTGAAATGGGAAAGAAGCTCGGAGTCGAAGTCGAAGCGGTTGCGGCTTTTGACCCTTATTTCCACTATGCCGCTTTTAACAGTATCGCGGGAGTTCTGTCGGAAGAGGCTGGAAAAGTTTTCCGGTTTAAAGAGCAGGAAAAACTCCACGAAGAGGTCATCGACAGCGGCCTGGCCAAAATCTATCAGGCCCACCTCGATATCGGCAAACAGATTGCCGAAGCCGATGGAATAAAAATCAGGACCACCCTCCTCGACGGCAAGGCCTTTGAGAGAATCCTCCAATACTGCAAGAAAGAAAAACCCTGGCTGGTGATTATGGGCCGGATCGGAGTTCATTCAGACGACACCATGGACATCGGGAGCAATACAGAGAATCTTCTTCGGACGATTCCCTCCAATATTCTGATATCCAACAGGACTTATGTCCCCCCGATTGACACCATGGCGGAATATACGATCGCCTGGACCGACGAAGCCAAACGACGAATGGAAAAGGTCCCGGTATTTGCCCGCGGCGTTGCCAAAACTGCCATTTACCGTTATGCAGTCGAAAAAGGACATACGATTATCTCCAACGAAGTGGTCGATGCGGCCATGGGCCATCTGTTGCCCAAATCCTCGATCGACGCGATGAGACGGCTTGGTGAAGCGCTTGAAGAAAAGAAGATTAACCGGGACGCCATGCAGGGTAGCGACGAAGTCATTCAGGACCTCATGGGCGGAAGCGCTCAGATGATGGGTTTAATGGGAACTACCGTTTCTGCAGGCACAGGGAACGATGTCCTGACTTATGATCAACGGCGCGATCTCCCCTATTTTATGTGCAATGGGTGCGGATATATCGCTAAAGGGGATCAGCCGGTAAAATGCCCGATCTGTTCTGCCGAGGGAGTTCAGTTCCAGATGATTGATAAATCGATTATCCAGGAAGCGGCAAAAGCCGAAGGAAATATCGAAGTGGAACTTGCTTATGATGACGTGGTAATCGAATGGACCTCCGAAGGAAAAGCCCGTTTACGACAGGTCCCTTCGGGTTATCTCCGCCGGAGAGCGAAGGCCATCATTGAAAAATCTGCGCGAAAAAAAGGAATCCGGACAATTACAACCGATTTCGCCGCCGAAATCATTAGCCAATATGCCGATGAAAAAGATAACTGGAAGGATGAAATCATGGGAAATCAAAACTCGCCGGAAAAAGTGAATCAAGAGGGTTTTACCTGGAACGAAGAAGCCCGAACCCGTCTGGAAAGAGTCCCGGCGGGCTATATGCGCGACTCGACTCAACTGACGGTTGAAAAGTATGCCGGCAATCTTGGTGTCCGTCTGATTAACCTCGATATCGCCAATGCGGGGATCGAAGAGGCCAAGAAAATTATGGAAGAGTCGATGAAAAATCCGGCGGCGCTTCAGGAGATCATGAACAAACTGGCGGAAGCAAAAAAAAATGAGACCCTGGCGAAATGACGCCGGGTATCGTCGAAATAGAAGCGTTTAAACCATTTCTGATCGCGTGGAATCTCACGAAGCGCTGTAACTTGAGGTGCGCGCATTGTTATCTCTCTGCCGGCGAAAGAGATGCCGGCACGGTAGATGAGCTGAATACCGAAGAATGTTATAAAACGATCGACGAAATGGTTAGAGTCAATCCCGCTTCGATTCTGGTCCTGACCGGAGGAGAGCCTCTGCTCCGGAAAGATCTCTCCCAAATTGCCCGGTATGGTTCAGAAAAAGGGATGATGGTCGTCGTCGGGACGAATGGAACCCTGTTGAGCGATGAAAAGGTCCGCGACCTCAAAAAAAATGGTGTCATGGGGGTATCGATCAGCGTCGATTCGCTCGACCAGAACAACCATGATTCCTTCCGCTGTCTCCCCGGCGCTCTTAAAGGGGCCTTAGAGGGGATCGAAGCCTGCAACCGGAACGGCCTTCAGTTTCAGGTCCATACCACGGCAAGCAGCATGAACTATCAGGATATTCCAAAA
>JBGPKT010000136.1:0-5814 GCA_041486115.1 Nitrospiria bacterium
TCCCTCTATGTTCCGCCCGGGATTGAAGGGATTGTGGTCGATGTCAAAATCTTTTCCAGAAGAGGGATTGACAAGGATGAACGGGCCAAGAGCATTGAAATCGACGATATTCAACGCATCCAGAGAGATCATCAGGACGAGCTCCGATTATTAGAGGAGGAAAAAAACAAGAAAATCCGAAAAATCCTTCTCGATAAGACCGTTGCCAATGAAATTATGGACCGGGAAACAGGGGAGACGCTTCTTCCGAAAAAGAAAAAAATCGAACAGCAAATCCTAGATAAAATCTCGGACAGCGATCTGAAAGATATTGCCCTTGTCGAAACGGATGAAGCTGAAAAAATTTCGGAAATCGAACGGTATGCCAAAGACCAGATGGAAATGCTCCAGACTATCTATGACGAAAAAGTCGGGCGTCTTAAAAAGGGAGATGAACTTCCTCCCGGAGTCATCAAGCTGGTTAAAGTCTATATCGCGATGAAGAGAAAGTTGCAGGTGGGGGATAAAATGGCCGGCCGCCACGGAAACAAGGGCGTGGTGTCCAGGGTCCTTCCGGTTGAGGATATGCCTTATATGCCTGACGGGAGTCCGGTTGAGATCGTTCTGAACCCGCTTGGCGTCCCTTCCCGTATGAACGTGGGACAGATTTTGGAGACGCATCTGGGCTGGGCCGCGAAAGCTCTGGGAATTTTTGTCGCGAGCCCGGTCTTTGATGGAGCGACCGAAAAAGAGATCAAAGATCTTTTGAAGACAGCGAATCTTCCTTCTTCCGGCCAGATTACGCTATATGACGGAAGAAGCGGCGAGGCGTTTAAAAGACCGGTAACCGTAGGGGTCATGTACATGCTTAAACTGCATCATCTGGTTGACGACAAGATTCATTCCCGTTCCATTGGACCCTATTCTCTGGTCACGCAGCAGCCCCTGGGCGGAAAGGCTCAATTCGGCGGCCAGAGGCTGGGAGAAATGGAAGTCTGGGCGCTTCAGGCTTATGGCGCGGCATCCACCCTGCAGGAGTTTTTAACGGTTAAATCCGATGACGTACCGGGGAGATCCAGGATTTATGAAGCGATTGTAAAGGGAGAGCCTTTCCTTGAACCAGGTTTGCCGGAGTCCTTTAATGTTTTGATCAAGGAACTTCAGAGTTTGGGGTTAGACGTCGAGTTAATTAAATCAAAGGAATAAAGAGGGAGAAAAACTTTGGAAAGCATGTATAGCTTGTTTGAAAAACCAAAAGATCCAGTTTCTTTTGATGCCATTCGGATTCGTGTCGCGTCGCCGGAAAAGATCAGATCCTGGTCTTACGGGGAAGTTAAAAAACCTGAAACGATTAATTACCGGTCGTTTAAACCCGAAAGGGACGGTCTCTTCTGCGCCAAAATTTTTGGACCGACCAAAGATTGGGAGTGTAACTGCGGAAAATATAAGCGGATGAAGCACCGCGGCATTGTCTGTGATAAATGCGGCGTTGAAGTGATCCAGGCAAAAGTCAGACGGGAAAGAATGGGGCATATTGAACTGGCCTCTCCGGTGGCGCATATCTGGTTTTTAAAGGGAGTTCCCAGCCGGATTGGCACCCTCCTGGACATGACTTTGAAGCAGCTGGAACGGATTCTTTATTTTGAGCAGTATATTGTTCTGGATCCGGGTGATACCCCCCTCAAAGAGCGGGAGCTTCTTTCTGAAGAGAGATATCGCGCTCTTTATGAAGAATACGGCGGAAAATTCCGGGCCGAGATGGGTGCGGAGTCGATCCGGGAAATTTTGCAAAAAATCAATCTCCCCGAACTCTGGGCGGAACTGCAGGTCAAGATTAAGGATACCCATTCCGTGGCGATCAAGAAGAAATTGACCAAGCGCTTGAAAGTCGTGGAAGCCTTTAGAAAATCGGGCAATCATCCCTCCTGGATGATCATGGATGTTATTCCGGTTCTTCCTCCGGAGCTCCGTCCTTTAGTCCCTCTGGACGGGGGAAGATTTGCCACCTCCGATCTGAATGATCTTTACCGCCGCGTCATCAACCGGAACAACCGGTTAAAGAGACTGATGGAACTCAAGGCCCCGATGGTCATTATCCGGAATGAAAAGAGGATGCTTCAGGAATCCGTTGACGCTCTTTTTGATAACGGAAGGAGAGGCAAATCGATCCGCGGACCGAACAAGAGGCCGTTAAAATGTCTCTCTGAAATGTTGAAAGGGAAACAGGGACGTTTCCGTCAGAACCTTCTGGGAAAGAGAGTTGATTACTCCGGGCGTTCCGTGATCGTTGTGGGGCCTGAATTAAAACTCCATCAATGTGGTCTCCCCAAGAAAATGGCGCTCGAGCTTTTCAAGCCGTTCATTCTCCATAAGCTGGAACAGGAAGGTTATTGCACCACTATTAAAAGCGCCAAGAAACTCGTTGAAAAGGAAAAAGCCGAAGTGTGGGATGTTCTTGATGAAGTGATCCAAGAGCACCCTATTCTCTTAAATCGCGCGCCGACGCTCCACCGACTCGGGATACAGGCCTTTGACCCCGTTTTGGTCGAAGGGAAAGCAATTAAGCTCCATCCGCTGGTTTGCGCGGCGTTTAACGCCGATTTTGACGGCGATCAAATGGCCGTTCATGTGCCGTTGTCGGTCGAAGCCCAGATCGAAGCGAGGGTGTTGATGATGTCGGTCAACAATATTCTTTCCCCGGCAAACGGAAAGCCGATCATGGTCCCTTCGCAGGATATGGTGCTCGGTTGCTATTGGCTGACCAAAGAACGCGCGGGCGCCAAAGGCGAGGGAAAAATATTTTCAAATATGAACGAATTGCGCGTGGCCTATGACGCCGGAGAAGCCGAAGAGCATGCAAAGATCAAGTTGCGGATCAACGGCCAGCTGGTCGACACAACGGTTGGAAGAGGTATTTTTCTCGAAATTGTTCCGAATAAAATTCCCTTTCAGTACGTCAATCAGGTCTTGAACAAAAAAGAGATTATGAAATTGATCGATATTTGTTACCGCGAGTCGGGCAATCGGGAAACGGCGGTCTTTCTCGATAAGATCAAAGACCTTGGCTATTATTACGCGACCCGTGCGGGATTGTCGATCTGTATCGATGACATGCATATCCCGACCCGTAAAGAAGACTTTATCAAGAAAGCCCGCCATGAAGTGCTGGAAATAGAAAAGCAATATTCAGAAGGTCTGATTACCAACGGCGAGCGGTATAACAAGGTCGTCGATATCTGGGCCCATGTGACTGAACAAATTGCCGCAGAAATGATGAAAGAACTTGCGAGCGAAGAAGAATCGGTCAAAACGGGACACTTTAAGGACAAGAAGGTCAGGGATTTCAATTCCATCTATATGATGGCAGATTCCGGAGCCCGAGGAAGCACCCAGCAGATCCGCCAGCTTGGAGGAATGAGAGGCCTGATGGCCAAGCCTTCGGGTGAAATCATCGAATCTCCGATTACCGCCAATTTCAGAGAGGGCTTGAGCGTTCTGCAGTATTTCATTTCTACCCACGGGGCCAGAAAAGGCCTTGCGGATACCGCCCTGAAAACGGCGAACTCAGGTTATCTCACCCGCCGTCTGGTCGATATCTCCCAGGATGTGATCATTAACGAAACCGATTGTCATTCCATGGATGGGATCTATGTTTCGTCGCTGGTTGAAGGGGGGGAGATCATCGAGCTTCTTGAAGAGCGTATTCTCGGACGTTTGACCGCCGAGGAGGTCCGGGATCCGTTAACCGGCGAGGTGATCTGCAATGCGGATGACGAGTTGGAAGAAACCAGGGTCAAAGCCATCGTGGATGCGGGTGTCGACCGGGTAAAAATCCGCTCCGTTTTAACCTGTCAGGCGAGAAGGGGTGTTTGCGCCAAATGTTATGGCCGTGATCTTGCCCGTGGAAAACTTGTGGATAAAGGGGAAGCCGTCGGAGTTATCGCGGCGCAATCGATTGGCGAACCTGGAACTCAGCTGACGATGAGAACGTTCCATATCGGAGGAACCGCCAGCAAAGTCATTGAGCAGACTGTTCTTGAAGCCAGGAACAAGGGGAAACTCAAATATTTAAATTTAAATACCGTTAAGAATAAAGACGGCGACATGATTGTGATGAACCGAAACGGGAAAATCGCGATTTTTGACGAATCGGGCCGTGAAAAAGAAAAATACTCGGTTGTCTATGGCGCAAAAATCAAAGTCAAAGATGGCGGAAAGGTGGAAGGAGGCCAAAAACTGGTCGAGTGGGATCCGTATTCACTTTCTATATTGACCGAGGTGGGCGGACAAATTGCCTTCGGGGATATTGTCGAAGGGCTCACCATGAAAGAAGAGGTCGATGAAGTGACCGGTCTTTCCAGAAGAGTCATTATCGATTATCCCGGATCGAATCTTCGCCCCCGGATTTCAATCAAAGATACGCATGGGAAAACCGCGAAGATTTCAGGGACATCGGTAGCCCGTTACCTGTTGCCGGCGGGAGCTCATATTCTGGTTGAAAAAGACCAGGCGGTATTCCCCGGTGATGTTCTGGCGAAGATACCCCGTGAAACCACCAAGACCAAGGATATTACCGGAGGTCTTCCGCGCGTGGCTGAATTGTTCGAGGCGAGAAAGCCGAAAGAGCAGGCAGTCATCAGCGAAATTGATGGAATCGTGGAGTATGGCGGTTTTGTCAAAGGGATGCGTAAAATCATCGTTAAGAATGAAATGGGAGATGCCAGGGAATATTTCATTCCTAAAGGGAAGCATGTGAACGTTCATGAAGGCGATTGGGTTCAGGCCGGAGAACCCTTGATGGACGGTTCGGCAAACCCCCATGATATTCTTGATGTGCTCGGTCCGAAAGAGCTGATGAAATATCTCGTGGACGAAGTCCAGGAAGTCTACCGTCTACAGGGGGTTTCAATTAACGATAAGCATATTGAAATCATTGTGCGGCAGATGCTGAGAAAAGTCAGGATTGAGGACCCGGGAGATACGGATTTCCTGATGGGAAATCAGGTGGATAAGATCATCTTTGCCCAGGAAAATGAAAAAGTCATGGCCCAGGGAAAGAGACCGGCCATCGGAAAGCCGATATTGCTGGGAATTACCAAAGCCTCTTTAAGCACGGAGAGTTTTATATCAGCCGCGTCTTTCCAGGAAACCACCAGGGTGCTGACGGAAGCAGCGATCAGCGGGAAAATCGACGAGCTTCTTGGACTGAAAGAAAACGTGATCGTTGGGAGGTTGATTCCGGCCGGCACAGGCTTCTCAGAATATAGGGAAACCTTTGTTTTACCGCAAGAGAGAGAAGAAGAAGCGATCGCGGCCGGAGAAGGCGTTCATGTCGGGGAGTCGTCTCGATCCTGAGATTTTTCAAGAGATCGGGGATAAAAACGCTTGACTTTTTTGGGGTGTCTGATATAATCCACAAGTTTTTCTCTTGTGATACTAAATTGGACCATTGAGCTAAAGAAATAAGGAAGGGAACAGTGCCGACAATCAATCAGCTGGTTCGAATAGGGCGCGAAACGGCAAAAAGCAAAACCAAAAGCCCCGCATTAAAGGGATGTCCCCAGAGACGCGGCGTTTGTGTGAGAGTTTACACGACCACCCCCAAAAAACCGAACTCGGCGTTAAGAAAAGTAGCCAGGATCAGATTAACCAACGGGATGGAAATTACTTCCTATATTCCGGGCGTGGGCCACAATCTTCAAGAGCATTCTATTGTTCTTGTGAGGGGCGGAAAGGTTAAGGATCTTCCTGGGGTACGGTATCACATTGTCAGGGGAACTCTGGATACGGTAGGGGTTCAAAACAGAAAACAGGGCCGCTCCAAATACGGCGCAA
>JBGPKT010000137.1:0-5799 GCA_041486115.1 Nitrospiria bacterium
AGTGGCCACGGCAGGGCAGGCCGAAATCGATCTCCGGTTTGACTCGCTGGTCAATATGGGCGATAAGCTGATGTGGTTTAAATATATCATCAAGAATGTCGCCAAACGGTATAATAAAACGGCGACCTTTATGCCAAAGCCTATTTTTGGCGATAACGGTTCGGGAATGCATACCCACCAGAGCATCTGGAAAGAGGGAAAACCGCTCTTTGCCGGAAAAGAATATTCCGGATTAAGCCAGATGGGCCTTTATTACATCGGCGGGATACTCAAACATGCCCACTCTCTTGCGGCGTTAACCAACCCGACAACCAATTCCTACAAGAGGCTGACTCCCGGATATGAAGCCCCGGTGAATCTTGCCTATTCCAGCCGGAACCGGAGCGCATCGATCCGAATTCCGATGTATTCGCCGAGTCCGAAGGCAAAAAGAATAGAAGTCCGGTTCCCCGATCCCTCCTGCAATCCCTATCTGGCGTTTGCGGCGATGATGATGGCCGGAGTCGACGGAATTCAGAACAAGATTGATCCGGGAGCTCCGATGGATAAAGATCTTTACGATCTCCCCGCAAAAGAGGCGGCAAAGATCAAAACCATGCCCGGAAGCCTGGATCAGGCCCTCAAAGCGCTAGAAGACGATCATGACTACCTGACGAAGGGGGGAGTTTTCTCGGAAGAGCTCATTGAAACCTGGATCAAGTATAAGAAGGAAAAAGAAATCGATCCGATGAGGCTTCGTCCGCATCCGCATGAGTTTTTTCTTTACTATGATATATAAGACGAGACCTTTGGTTGCCGAAGTTTAAATGACGCATGACCTATATGATAGCCCTATCGTTTTTGACGAACCGATAGGGCTATTTGATTTCAACAGGCCAATCTTTGAGTGAATTAAAAGAAAACAAAATAACTCAATTTAAAATCCTTGAATTAACCGCTTTATTCGAGATCAGCAAAGCGCTTGCCTGGTCGTTAGACCTTAACAGCATCTCATATAAGATCATGGAAATTCTCTCCTCTATTCTGGGAATGAGGCGGGGAACCCTGTTGCTCCTTCATCCCGAAACCGGAGAACTGGTGATAGAAACGGCTCATGGCCTCTCCCGGGAAGAAATCAACAGGGGAAGATACCGGAAGGGAGAGGGAATTTCTGGAAAAGTCCTTGAAACAGGAGAAGCCATTATAGTCCCTGATATCGGAAAAGAACCCCTATTCTTAAATAAAACCGGCGCGCGTTCGCTCGACTCAAAAAAGGGGATTTCCTTTATCTGTACGCCGGTAAAGGTAGCGGGAGAAACCATCGGCGTGTTGAGCGTTGACCGTCTCTTTGACGAAACGGTGTCCCCTCAGGAAGATCTCAGAGTGCTGACGATTGTCAGCTCCCTGATCGGGCATGCCATTAAACTCCATCAATTGATTAACATTGAAAAAGAGCGTCTGATTGAACAAAACCTTATGCTTCAGGGAGAATTAAAGAGCAAATATGGATTAAAGAACATTATTGGTCAGAGCCCGAAAATGACGGAGGTTTATGAGGCAGTCGAACGGGTCAGTAAAAGCAAGGCGACCGTTTTAATCAGGGGAGAATCCGGGACTGGAAAAGAGCTGATCGCCAAAGCGATACACTTTTCCAGTCCCCGTTTGGATAAGCCTTTCTTAAAAATAAATTGCGGGGCCATTCCGGAAAATCTTCTCGAAAGTGAACTGTTCGGCCATGAAAAGGGGGCCTTTACAGGGGCCACAGAGTTAAGAAGGGGGCGCTTTGAGCTGGCCAGCGGGGGGACTCTCTTTTTAGATGAAATCGGTGAAATGCCCTTAACCCTGCAGGTGAAGATATTACGGGTTTTGCAGGAAATGAAATTTGAACGGGTAGGAAGTTCCAAAACCATATCGGTGGATGTCCGGCTGGTGGTGGCGACCCATCAGGACCTTGAAAAGGCGATGGCCGAGGGGAAATTTCGCGAAGACCTTTATTATCGGCTCAATGTCGTGCCCATCTTTCTTCCGCCTCTGCGTGATAAAAAAGAGGATATTCCAATGTTAGCGGCTTTTTTCCTTAGAAAGTACAACGAAGAAAACGGAAGGACTGTTAAAATAGATCCGGAGGCGGTCAGAGCTCTGATGGATTACCATTGGCCGGGCAATGTCAGGGAGCTTGAAAACACGATTGAACGGATGGTTGTGATGGCCGAGTCGGAAGTGGTGCATAAACCTGATGTAATGAAATTAATCTCAGCTATTCCAGCCGAAGTGACATTTTTCGATGAGACGCCTGCCGGAAAAAAAGGGGACCTCACCACGACCGTCGAATCTGTAGAACGGAAAAAAATCATGGAGGCCTTAAGCCGGAGCGGGGGTGTGCAGGCCAAAGCGGCCAAAGTTCTCGGAATTTCCCCCCGGCAGATCGGATACAAAATGAAAAAATATAAAATCAATCAGAATGGCCCAATCCTATGAAATACAGAAAAATGACTCCGTGGATTGCGGGCCTGTTGTTCGGGACAGCCATTTATTATTCCGGGTGCGATCGGGAGGATAGGACTTTTGTCGCGGCCGAACATATTGAAAATGGGATGTTCGTAAAAGAACATCAGGACGAAGGCCTCTCGATCAAAGTTGAGATGTCGCCCAGGCTTTCAATTCTGGGCGAGAATCGCCTCTTCATTACCGTCAAAGACCGGGCGGGCATTCCGATAGAAGATGCCCATCTCAATCTATCATCTACTTCGACCATGCCGGGAATGAAAATAGAATGGGTGGAAATCAATCATGGTTCAGGCGGCGTGTATGAAGCCAAGCTCCATTATATTTCGGTCGGGCAGTGGAAGCTGATCCTCCGGACGCACCGATTTGGAAAGAAAGAAATTAAGGATATTTTTCTATTTGATGTGATCGGACACGCCTAAGGACTGATTGAAATAAAAAACCGAAACTAGAAAGAAAACCGGCAACTCACCGGGTCGGTGCTTGCAGTGGCCAGTTTCAAGGGAGGGGACTCTCTCCAGTTTCGGGTGAATGGGATCTACGCCCAGAAAGATTTTCCGGTATAAATCGGCCGGAGCAAATCATACATTGAAACAATTCCAATAATTTTAGAGTTTTCCGATACGGCCAGATGCCTCACATGATGCTCCTGCATCATATCGCTCGCATCATTATCCGATTGATCCTCATTAATAATAAACGGAACCGACATAACCTCTTCCACTTTTGTCACGTAAAAGTTGAGATCTTTTGCAAGGACATTTCTGACCACATCCCCTTCTTCAAGAAGGCCGATGATTTCATCCCCCTTGCAAACCATTAAACTGCCAATCCTCTTTTCAGCCAGAATATTAATCGCCTCGCGAACAGTTTTACTCGCCTCGATGATGATCGGGTTCTTGGTCATAATATCTTTAACTTTAACCATCAGGCACCTCCCTTTTTCAGATCCCTCAAAAGCGATAAAAGCTTCAGGTAAAACCGGATGGGGACCTTTTCCCCCTAAAGGATAGCCCTTCGACATTGTGTATCTGTCGTCGTCTCCGAGATCCCCACCCGTCTTGCTTACAATAAGATGCATAGACCATACCATCAAATTTTAAAACCCTGGCCGGTTCATAAAATAAATTATCTTTATTTTTCAAACTATTCAAACAGTATTCTGTTTCAAGTTTTTTTCATGGGATCATAATAAAAGCCGGGATGTAAACTTTTGTTGACGCTAAATCCTTTGAGAAATGAAAAAGCCCCATTTTTCAACGGATAACGAGTGTATCGCCACTTAGACAGATAAACACCCGATTCAGCCATTTTGACACTCCTTGTTTTAACTATCATCGCGAGCACCCATAGGGTGCGTGGCGATCTTGGTTCAAGATGGTGCGATTGCTTCGCTTCGCTCGCAATGACAACTTCCTATCTCTGTTCTTGGGATTTGGTTCCTGCTTGCCGATCTCTCATTTCTGTGTTATATATCTGCTGGAAATCTCTGATAAATTTAATTTTTAAGGGAATCCCCGGGTTAAGTATAAAAATGAGTTTAAAAGAAGAAAAAGTGGCGGATAAAACGCCAGTTTTTAAAACCGGCTCGATCGGTTTGATTGGCCGGCCCAATGTCGGAAAATCGACCCTGTTAAACCGGATTCTGGGGGAAAAACTTGCCATTGTGTCGGACAAGCCCCAGACGACGAGAAACCGGATACTCGGCATCAAGAATGATCCCGACGCCCAGATCCTTCTCATCGATACGCCGGGGCTCCATAAGCCCACAACACGGTTAAACGAAATGATGGTGCGGAGTGCGGTAAACGTCATCTTCGAAGCCGATGTCATTTTCCTCCTGATGGAGATGGGGAAAAAAGGTTTTTCGCAAGATGAAGAGCTCTTGGCCTTTGTCACCGGAGAAAAGCGAGAACCGGAGTCAGGCGCTAAAAAGACTCCTGTTTTTTTAGTCATCACGAAAGCAGACCTTGTGCGGAGAGAAGAACTTCTTCCCGTGATGGAAACATTGTCCAGAAAAAATATTTTTGATGAAGTCGTCCCGATTTCGGCGTTAAAAAACGAAAATATCGATCGTCTCATCAAGCTGGCAAAATCGTATTTGCCCGGAGGTCCGCCGCTCTTCCCTCTCGATGAGTATACCGATCAGCCGGTCCGTTTTTTGGCGGCTGAATTAATCCGGGAAAAAATTATTCAAAAAGTTTATCAGGAAGTTCCCTATTCCGTGGCGGTTCAGATCGCGTCCTATGAAGAAAATCCTGAAAAGAACCAGGTGTCGATCCGGGCGGTCATCTATGTCGACCGGGCTTCCCAAAAGGGGATCCTGATCGGGCGGAAGGGAGAAACGCTAAAAAAAGTCGGAACAGAAGCCAGGCTGGAGTTACAGAAGATTCTCGGGACAAAAGTCTATCTTGAAACCTGGGTCGAAGTGAAAGAAAACTGGAAAAATGACGATCAACTTTTAAGAAATCTCGGGTATGAATAGGTCCTCAGTCTACATCAGCGAATTGCTTGGAGTCCCCGTTTTGGACGCGGTCGGGGAGGAGATCGGGCGGGTTAAAGATTTTTTTATTACACCGGGGGAGACTTTTCCAAAAATATCGGCCGTTTTATACGGATATCGCAGGGAATATGTCCTCCCATGGGAAAAGGTCAATTTTTATAACCGCCGGTTTTTTTCAACCCGGATACATAAAGCCGACCAGCGTAAAGCCGAGCTGACCCGACAGGAGATTCTGATCAAAAGAGACATTCTCGACAAACAGATTGTCGATATCCATGGAGCGAAGCTCGTCAGGGTGAATGACTTGGAGTTTCAGGATTTCAACGGATCTCTCTCTCTGGTTTCTGCCGATGTGGGGATCCGGGGAATTATAAGAAGGCTTCTGGGGGGCAACGCCAGGGATTGGTGGCGAAAAACGTTGGATCATAAAAAGTCCAAGCAACTCATCAGCTGGACATACGTCGCGCCGATTCAGCCCAAGTTAAGCCGCCTCGAACTCAATATCCCCCGGCAGAAGGTCTCGCAACTTCTTCCTCAGGACATTGCAGACATTCTCGAGCAAGTGTCATTGAAAGAAGGGGAATTCCTTTTTAAGTCACTTGATAAAAACATGGCAGCAAAAACGCTTCCCGAATTAGACCGGCAGACTCAGGCGAGGATTGTCGAAAAACTGGGAAAAGAAATGGCGTCCGACATTCTCGAATTGATGCCTCCCGATAAAGCGGCGGACGTCCTCGGGGATTTGCCCGAAAACAGCGCCCGCGAAATTATCAGGGCGATGGAAAAGGATGAGGCGAAAGAGGTCCAGGAAC
>JBGPKT010000138.1:0-5674 GCA_041486115.1 Nitrospiria bacterium
GGATTGGTCTCGCGCTCACCCATCAATAAATATATTGAAGGATGAGCGCTAACGCTCAGCCACCTCACTGGTCGAATTTTTACTATGCATTGGACCACCTCCTCTCTAGTGTGAATTTATCTTATCCAACAATTCCGGTTTCTGCAAGAAAAAATAAAAGGCGTCTTTTTAGATTCATTTTGACGTAATAAAATCTTTACACTATACTTTAAAAATGATCCGGACTGAGGGTCATCAATAAAAAACAGAGGTTTTTCTTATGGCGAATCATTCGAAGGGCGGCCATTCGGTTTCAGAAATTGAGAAGGTGGAGCTTCACCAGCATGTCGACGGGTCTATCCCCGCCGGAGTTACCTGGGAGTTGATGAAAAAACATGGTTTAAATCCAGTGGAGACCCTTGGAGAGATGGAAAAGCTATTAACGCTTCAGGAGGATGAAGGAGGATCGCTTTTAAGATATCTCGACAAATTCCATTATCCGCAATGGATTACCCAGTTTTATGAAAATATTACCCGAGTGGTCGAGTCGATTATTGAACAGGCCTGTCAAAATCGGGTTAAACTCATTGAGTTGAGGTATTCGCCGATTATTCATACCTTTGCCGGACTCACGATTCGGCAGACCATCAGTTCTGTTTTAACCGGAATCAACCGGGCAAAGGATAAGTTTGGCGTGGATGCCGGTCTCATTATTATTGCCATGAGGCATCAGGGACCTCACATCGCCAAAATCCTCGCCCGCCAGGCGATTGCCGAAGCCGAGCACCTTCATGACCGGAGCGGAGTGATCGGTTTTGATATTGCGGGAGCCGAAAGAGGAAACCCCCCCAGGCTGTTTCAAGAGGCGTTTAACATCGCCCGGCTGGGAGGGCTTGGACTGACCGCCCACGCCGGAGAGGATGAAGGTCCGGAGTTTATCTGGCAATCGATTGATGATCTGGGCGTGACCCGGATCGGGCATGGCTGTTCCGCCGTTCAGGATAAATCGTTAATGAAGCGGCTGGCCGCTGATAAAATCCTGGTCGAATGCTGCTGGACTTCTAATTTTCAGACTGGAGCCGTTAAACCGGGACGGGAACATCCTATTTTTGAATTCCTGGAGGCCGGCGTTCCGGTCGCCGTTTGCACCGATAATACCACCGTTTCGGGGACGGACCAGAACAGGGAGAATGAAAAACTGACGCAGAGGCTCTCTATGGCCCAGATTGCCAGGATTCATGAAGACGCCCGACAGTTTTCTTTTATAAAAAGTAAAAAACAGAGCGGGAGCGCCGCGTCCTGCGTCGGTCCGATTTTTGGATCGGTCGATCCGAAGACCGGAAAGACAAGTCCGAAAATGCGAATTAGGCCGTAGCCGTCATGCCGGTTGAAAAAGACCTTTTATTTCTCATCTCTGCAGGAGAACTTCTTCCCTTTTCCTCTTTTAAGTTTTCTTTTTCCCTGGACGGTCAAAAACAGGAAGGTTTTGTCATCAATGAAAATGGGAGTTATTATGCTTACGTCAACAAATGCAGGCATATGGGAATCACGCTCGACTGGGACACCAACGATTTTTATACCTCGGACCAGAAACGCTTGATCTGTAAAACCCATGGCGCGACGTATCATCCCGAAACGGGGGAATGCACCGGAGGCCCCTGTTTGGGAAAATCACTCTTTTCCCTCCCTCTTGTTCAGGATTCAGGCCAGCTTTTTCTTGACCTTGTAAAAACAGGGCTACTTTACTCCAAATAATTAAAATACTTGCGTAATGAGAGCAGGTGCGATAAATTCGCAGGACGTTACACTCAAATCAGCGAGCACGGCGAGCGTGAGGGGGTGGCTCCATCCGGCTTTGCCGGTGGAGCGGGCGACGTGAGCCCCTATAAAAATAGAGAAAATAAGATGTTAGAGATCAACAAGGATGAGTATGATCTGGCCGTGCTTGGAGCCGGCCCCGGGGGCTATGTGGCGGCGATCCGGGGAGCCCAGCTTGGGCTTAAAGTGGCCGTGGTCGAAAAAGAGCAGATCGGAGGCGTTTGCTTAAACCGGGGGTGCATCCCGACCAAGGCGCTCATCAAAAATGCCGAGGTGGTCTCTTTGTTTCGGCGGGCCGAAGAATTCGGGATTACGGTCGGTTCTTTAAAGGTGGATTATGCGGCGGCCTCAAGCCGGAGCCGCGAAGCGGTTTCAAGACTGACTCAAGGGGTTGAGTTTTTATTGAAGAAACATCAAGTGGAAGTTATCCAGGGGAAAGGCGTTATTAAAGAAGCCGGTGTCATCCTGATCGATACCCCATCGGGAAAGAAAGAAGTCAAAACAAAAAATATTCTGATTGCCACCGGGTCACGAGTTAAATCGCTCCCGGGAATTGAGATCGATGGAAAGGGGTTGATCGGGAGCGATGAAGTTTTATTATGGACCTCCCTTCCCGAAACCCTGTTGATTGTCGGAGGGGGAGCCGTCGGGGTCGAGTTTGCCTATATTTTTTCGGCCTACGGGGTTAAAGTCACCCTGATTGAAGCAGAGCCTTACCTCCTGCCTAAAGAGGATGAAGAAGTTTCGGAAGCTCTGAAAAAAGCCTTTTTAAAGCAGAAGATTGAAGTAAAGACCTCCTGTAAAATAGAGGCGGTAAAAAAAGAAAACGGGGCCTACCGGGTGGAGCTGGCTTCTAAAACCAAAAAAGAGACGCTTCCGTTTGAGAAGATTCTCATGGCCGCCGGGAGGTCTCCGAATTCAGAAAATATAGGATTGGAAAAAACAGGGGTGAAGGTGGAGAGGGGTTTTATACAGGTAGATTCCTTAATGCAGACGTCGGTTCCCGGCATCTATGCCATTGGGGATGTGGCCGGGAAAGCGCTTCTGGCCCATACGGCCATGGCCGAAGCGATGGTTGTTGTCGAAAAAATTTCCGGCAAAGATCCTTCTCCCATCGATTATCTCTCGGTTCCCAGTTGCACTTATTGCCATCCGCAGGTCGCGAGCATCGGTTATACCGAAAAAGCGGCGCTTGAAAAGGGGCTGAAGTTCAGGATCGGAAAGTTTCCCTATAAAGCCAATGGAAAGGCGATTGCGACGGGAGAAACGGAAGGGTTTGTCAAACTGGTGATAGCCGCAGAAACGGAAGAGCTGTTAGGGGCGCATCTGATCAGCGCCGATGCGACCGAACATATTGCGGAACTGGCGCTGGCAAAAAGGCTTGAATCGACAGCCGGAGAGATTGCGCGGACGATTCATCCTCATCCGACCCTTTCAGAGGCGATTATGGAAGCCGCGGAGGATGTCTTTGGAAAAGCGATTCATATCTGGAAGGGAAAGTAATGGACATATCGGAAAAACCATTTGAACAACGCAAGCGTCTCCCTTCCTGGTTTAAGGTGAAGTTTGAGACCGGCCCCCGATTCCAGAAGATGCGAGGCCTGGTCAAAGCGCTGAAACTCCATACCGTTTGTGAAGAGGCCCGATGCCCGAATCAGTGGGAATGCTGGAACCGGGGGACCGCCACCTTTATGATTCTAGGGGAGATTTGCACCCGCAGCTGCGGGTTTTGCGCGGTGGCTACCGGAAAGCCGGAACCCCTCGACTGGGATGAGCCGCGGAGAGTCGGGGAGGCGGTGAAAAGCCTCGGGTTAAATCATGCCGTGATTACTTCGGTGAACCGCGATGAACTTGAAGACGGGGGAGCGGCTCTCTTTGCCAAGACTGTTGAAGAAGTCAGGGTTCAGAACCCGTCCTGCACGATCGAGGTTTTAATCCCTGACTTTCAGGGGGATCATCAGGCACTTGAAAAGATATGGGATGCGAGGCCTGATATTTTAAACCATAACCTTGAAACGGTCCCCCGGTTATACGGGAGGGTAAGGCCCCAGGCAAAATACCGGCGCTCTCTTGAAGTTCTGGAACGGTCCGGTAAAAAAGGATTGAGGACCAAAACGGGGATCATGGTGGGATTGGGAGAAACTGCCGATGAAATTCAAAAAGTCATGGAAGATCTGGTTGCCATCCGGTGTGATATCCTGACAATCGGGCAATACCTTCAACCTTCGAAAGAACATCTGAGCGTTGAGCGCTATTATCTTCCGGAAGAATTTACCCGGCTAAAATCGTCGGGTGAAAAGATGGGAATCCCCCATGTGGAATCGGGGCCGCTTGTCCGGAGTTCTTACCATGCCGAAGATCAGGTCCGGGGGGTGTTCTAAATGTCCGAAACACAGGTGCGGATGCAACCTACTCCCAATCCGAACAGCATGAAATTTGTTTTTAATAAAACGATTGTCCCCGCCGGAATGGAGATGTTTAACAATCAGGCCGAAGCGGAAAAGTCACCCATCGCGAAGCAGCTTTTTGAAATCGAAGGGGTCGATACGGTTTTCATGATGAAAGATTTTATTTCCGTGAATAAGACCGCCGCCGGAAGCTGGGGCGTCATGAGCTCACAAATCATAGAACTCTTGAAAAAGTTATAATATCTCGATGAGCTTCTGTTTTGACGATGTTCCTCTAATAATGGTGATGCGGCTTTTCGGGACGTTAAAGTAGTCGGCCAGAAGGGCAATCAGGGCGAGATTGGCCTTGCCGTCCTGAGGAGAGGCTTTGACATTGGCGATAAAGGCCGCTTCTGATATTTTTTCGATTTTGGCTGTTTTTGAATTGGGTTTGACTTTTACCGAGATTTTCATTTTTAATAGGATATCAAAAACAAGGAGTAATTTTCATATTATTAATCATTCGTCAAAGAAGGAGTGACTATGCCGGCAACAGAATCAGAATTCAAGGGGAATCCGATGATCGTTTTAAGCCAGGGTCCTGATGATAAATTTCCTTTCCAGTTTGGGTTGAAGAAGGCCAAATTGATTTTAGAAAATCTCGAAGAGATTAAGAAGTTTGTAGAAAAACATTCCGGCGAAAAAGGGTGAGCCTTCTCATTCAGCCGCCGGGAATGAAGGTTGACTCCTCTCTTTGAGCCGTCTTATAATTGATAAAAGTGAAGATCGCTGTGAATGGACAACAATGGGAATTTTCAGGAGAGATGAATATTCTTCAACTGTTGCATGAGATCGGTATGGTGGCCGAATTGGTCGCCGTTGAAGTGAATCAGGCGATCCTGGATAAAAAAGAATTTCAATCCCATTTTTTGAAAAATGGCGATCAGGTTGAAATCATCAATTTCGTCGGCGGAGGGAATCAATAATGAATCGGAGCGAGACGCTTACCATAGCAGGAATAGACTTTAAATCGAGATTGTGGGTCGGTACCGGAAAATATAAGAATTTCGAAGAGACCAAGAAAGCGATTGAAGCTTCGGGGGCCGATGTCGTGACCGTGGCGGTCAGGCGGGTCAATATTACCGACAAAGGGAAGGAAAACCTTCTCGATTATATCAGCCCGAAGGAATACAAGATTCTCCCGAATACCGCGGGGTGTTATACGGCAGACGATGCGGTCAGGACGGCAAGACTCGCCCGAGCCGCAGGGGTTTCTGACATGGTGAAGCTGGAAGTCATCGGCGACCCCAGGACCCTCTTCCCCGATACGGCCGGTCTGCTCGAAGCGGCAAAGATTTTAGTCAAAGAAGGTTTTATCGTTTTCCCCTATACCAATGACGATCCGATCGTTGCTAAAAAGCTTGAGGATATCGGTTGTCCCGCCGTCATGCCACTTGCGGCACCTATCGGGTCGGGGCTGGGGATCAGGA
>JBGPKT010000139.1:0-5660 GCA_041486115.1 Nitrospiria bacterium
CCTTAATCATTATGCCGAAAAAGCCGGAATGCCTCCGGTTGTTTTTCCGCACTGGTTTCACAGGATTCGTTTTAAATGTAAAGTCTGCCATCCGAATATATTTGAGATGAAACAGGGCTCAAACGATATTACCATGGTGAAAATTGTTAAGGGAGATTTTTGCGGAAAATGTCATAACGGACGCATTGCCTGGGCGCCGATTTATTGCGACCGGTGTCATTCCGGAAAAAGCGATGTGGTTATCCCCAAAGCAAGAGGATTCGTTAAATAAACGACTCGGTCATCATTTTCATTCCGGTCCTTGTTAAAATTAAGGATGATTTTCCATGATGAATAAAAAAGAACTTTCCAAAAAAATAATCATTGTCGCGGGGCTTTTTACCCTTTATTCCTGTTCATGGTTCCAGACCCAAAAGATTACTGAAACAGCTCCTCCTCCTGCCGCAGAACGGACCGAAGCAAAAAAAGAAGCTCCGCCGGCCCCTAAAGAACAACCTGTCGAAGTTCCAGCCGCTCCAGTTGCGGCGCCGGCGCCAGACTCGTCGGCGCCTTCAACTCCTCCGGGTGAAGCAAAGGCTGAACCGGAGAAATCCTCCGCAGATAAGCCTAATGCCGGATCAAATGAGGTGGATTATTCGCACATTACCCTCCCTCCCGGCCCCGATGAACGTCCTTTAACAAAAGAGGAAGTGTCTAAAATACCTCCCTCCGAAGCGATTTATTTAAGTGGACGGGGCGTTATGGCTGGAAAAGGGGACCCCAACCATCCTCCGGGAGAGGCAAACCAGGCCGGCCGCGCAAAGCATCCGCTTGCTCTTGAAGTTTCAGATCTTCCTAAAGATCAATATGGATTGGTCAACTGGGCCGATGCCTTAAGACAGGGAAAAATTATTCCTAAACCTTCATTAAACCCTGAAGAAGCGGACATGCCGCCTTTTGATCTCTCTTTTGATATCCCCACAAAAAGTAATTTCATGCCTAACGTGATTTTTCCTCATAAAATTCATACCATGTGGTTAGCCTGCACCAATTGCCATCCCCAAATTTTCATGATGAACCATTCTGATAATAACAAGAACATGACCATGCCCAAAATTGCCGCGGGAGAATATTGCGGACGCTGTCATAACCGGGTGGCGTTTCCTCTCAGTGACTGCCTCAGATGCCATGTGGTCCCCAAAGAGGGAGACAAGTATGAGGGGACAGTTTTTCCGGGCGCCGGAAATGTCAGCATGGAACTCTGCGGAAACAAGGGGATCGGATGTCCCGCTTCAATCGCTCCTCCAAAATAAACTCCATAGAGAAAATCTGTGAACTACTTGTTTTTAAACTGAAACAAGTAGACCTTTTCATGATTATTATTGTTTTATTTTTGAGTTTAATCCTTGGCCCTTTGCCGGTGTATGGCACAGAAGCGTCTTCGTACGACATTCAAATCCCGTTGGACATCTATAAATTCATACCGGACAAATTAACCATCAAAGCGGGAGATACCGTCCGCTGGCATAATAACAGCGATCGGAAACATGTTCTTGCATCCGTTCCGGGCTCCGGAGCTTCCGAGGAATTTGAAATTTTTTCGGATGAGTTTCATCCCGGGACGATTTATTCCCATATGTTTAAGGAGCCCGGAGAATACCCCTACTTCTGTTTTATCCATAATAAAATGACCGGGGTCATCACCGTTCGGGGGAAAGATCAATAAATTTGAAAAATGTCTTTCTTAAGCTTGTCATATTATCCCTTCTTATAACAGGGATCTTATCGTGCGTACATTCTGAAACGGCCTCATCAGACCGCCAGCAAGATTTAGAAAAAATTGTTGAAAAATCAACTCCGCAAAAAGAGACTCTTTCTGAAGATGCTCACCCGCTGGCCTTTGATTATTTACCGAAAGCAAAACAGGGGTATGTCGATTGGGTACAGGCCCTCCGCCAGGGGATTATCCATCCCAGAGAGAACCTGACCGGCGATCCCGACATTCCGACGATGCCTCCTCTCGACTTTAACATCATCTTTCAGGCGAAAGGGGATATTCCAGACGTCGTATACCCCCACCAGCCTCACACAGAGTGGCTCGACTGCAGGAATTGCCATCCCGGAATCTTTAAAATGAAAGCCGGGTCGAATCCGGTAACTATGGAAAAAATTATTCAGGGAGAGTTTTGCGGGAGATGCCATGGAAAAGTGGCTTTCCCCTTGAGTGATTGCAACCGGTGTCATTCTAGGCCGAAATCCTGATCAGGTTTGTTTCCTCTCTTGCTGTTTTACAGTGAACCATGGATCACATGCCAGGAATATTCAAGTATATTCTCTTCTGTTTCACTCTTCTCCTCTCCTTTTCATTGCCGGCCCATGCTCAGGATTGGGCCTCCCTCACTGAAAATTTAAGCCGAAAATTCATGCCGATGCCCGATACCCTCTCCAGCCGGCACGCTCTTTTTCCGGCCATGGCGTTCTGGAAAGGAGACCTCTATGTCGCCTGGACCGAACCGAATGAGCATGGCGTCCACCAGACTTACATCAAAAAATTAAAAGTGGGAAAATCCTGGGAAGCTTTTGGCAAAAGCCAGAACAGAGACCGGACGGTCCCTTCTTCCAGCCCGACACTTGACTCAAATGGAAAAACGCTCTTTCTCAGCTGGATAGAAAAAAACAGCGCAAATATCTCCCAACTCTATGTTAAAGAATGGACCGGTTCAGAGTGGGTCTTTCTCGGAGATTCGCTGAACATGAACCCTGACAGAGAAGCGCGGACACCGATCCTGGTTTTTCAGGCCAATACCCCTTATATCGCCTGGAACGAGTCGGGTGAGAAAGAGTGGTCTAAGCTCTATGTGAAACATTGGGACGGAAAATCCTGGATTTCCGACGGCCCGGGGTTCGGTCTGGAAGAGCGGCTGACCACTCTGACGCCGGCATTGATCTTCGAAGGGAAAACGGGCCACCTGGTCTGGCCTGAAGCGGGCGACTCCAAGGTGTTTCAGATTTTCCATGCGACACTTGAAAACGGTAAATGGTCGCTTGATTCAAAACCATTAAACCACGATCCGATGATGCAGGCGTTTAATCCTTCCCTTACCCTCTTCAAAGGAACCCCTTACCTGGCTTTCCAGGAAGAAAAACCGGAAGGGAATTTTAATCTTCAGCTCAGACATTTAACTCCCGGTGGGTGGGAGGATGACGGGAGTAAAATCCCCGATAACCGGTTAAAAATCTTTAACCCGGTTTTAGCCTCCGTCGAGGAATTTCTTTTTATTGCCTGGGAAGAATGGGATGCCCAGGAAAATCCCCGAATCGCCGTTGCGTCTCTTTCTTCCTCCGGAAAAATAAAAATCGAAGCTCCCTTAAATGAAAACCTCGATCATTTTGGTTTACACCCTGTTTTACTTTCGGAAGATCACCGGGCTTTCCTTGCCTGGAAAGAAAATAACGCAGAAGGGCTCTATCAAATCCGGATAAAAAAATATGCTCCTTGAAGGAATAAAAAGCCGTCTTTTCTTTTTTCTAAGCCTGATGATGGCCGCCGGCGGATGTTCCTTAGCTCCGTTTAATCCGGTTTTTCCTAATGATCAGCCGGCCCAATCGCTCGCTTTAGAATATCTCCCCAATACGCCTGCGGGGTATGTCGACTGGGTTAAAGCGCTCCAGCAGGGACCGATTCACCCCAAAGACTCCCTCGACTCCTTTGCTCCGGCTTCCAAACCTTTTGACCTCAATATTGTCTTTAAAATCGACCGGCGTTATCCTCTCAGAGATGTTGTGTTTCCCCATTACCCCCATACGCAATGGCTCGATTGCATCAATTGCCACCCGGCCATCTTCCTCCCTAAAGCAGGGGCCAATCCGGTTTCCATGCAGAGGATCTTCAAAGGGGAATTTTGCGGGAGATGCCATGGAAAGGTCTCCTTTCCCCTATTCGACTGCGGGAGATGCCATTCCGGCCAAAAATCGACCCTGATCCGCTGATCAACGGCCAAGGTTTTACGTTTAATTTAAGGTCGTTATCGTGTATACTTCGATTCTAAATGAGTCAGGGAAACCTTTATATCGTACCCACGCCCATTGGAAATCTGGAAGATATCACGTTGCGGGCCTTGCGTATTTTAAAAGAGGTCGATGTCATCGCATCGGAAGATACGCGGCATACCCAGCAGCTTCTTACGCATTTTCAAATATCAAAGGTCTTAACCAGTTATCATGATTTTAATAAGGAAGCCAGGGTTCCCCTCTTGCTTCAGGTATTAAAAGAAGGGCGGCAGGTTGCTCTGGTCAGCGATGCCGGAACCCCCACCATATCTGACCCCGGATATTTATTGATCAATCAGGCAATTGCCCATGGGATTAAGGTCATCCCGCTACCCGGACCCTCTGCGTTTTTAACCGCTCTCTCCGGATCGGGACTTCCGACCGACGCTTTTGCTTTCTACGGGTTTTTGCCCCGGAAAAAAACCGCCCGGTTAAGACTGATCGACGGCTTGAAAGAAGATAAGAAGACTCTGATTTTTTTTGAATCGCCGCACCGGATCGTGGCGGTTCTCGAAGAGTTCTTTTCGGTTTTCGGAGAGCGCCGGGCGGTTATTGCCAGAGAATTGACAAAAAAATTTGAAGAATTTATCTATGGAACCCTGGGTGAAATCGCCGAAAAGAAATGGTCTGTTAAAGGTGAAATCACCCTCTTAATAGAAGGCGCCCGGAAAAAAATGAAAACTCCTGACGGCCCGTTCGAAGAGGAGTCTCTTGAAGAATAAGACATCTTTTTTGATATCCTCTATTTTTTTTCTAATGGCGATTTTCCTGCAACCGTCCTCTTTCATGGCGGAAGAACCGAAATTAAACGTCGTGACGACCCTGCCGGTCTTAAAAGATTTTGTCGAACAGGTGGGTCAAGGCCGCGTTGCCGTTACCACCCTCTTAACCGGAATGGAAAGCGAGCATACCTATACCCCGAAGCCGAGCGATATTCT
Source organism: Nitrospiria bacterium (assembly GCA_041486115.1). Lineage (GTDB taxonomy): Bacteria > Nitrospirota > Nitrospiria > JACQBW01 > JACQBW01 > JACQBY01. The sequence goes on from JBGPKT010000139.1 coordinate 4,968, forward strand.
GGCTGTCAAAAAGGGGCAGGTACTGGTGCAGATCGGACTCGGGCTGGAAGTATGGGTCCAGGGACTGATTGCGAATGCGGAAAACTCCGGCCTCCTGTTGATTACCACCTCCCATGGCATTCCACTCATCCGGGAAGAAGAGAAACAGATTGAAGACGCCGACCATAGGCACCACGAAGGGGGAAACCCGCATGTCTGGCTCGACCCCGAAAACGCCAAGAGCATGGTCCGGGAAATTACCGACGGGCTCATTCAGAAAGATCCTGCAGGAAAGGAGTTTTATCTGAAGAATCAGGGACACTACCTGATCCGGCTGGACGAAATGGAAAAGTCTCTTCAGGGGGAGGTGAAAACTCTCCGGTATAAGTCCATTATCACACAGCACCCTGCATGGCCCTATTTTGCCAGACGGTTCGGGTTTAAAGTGGCGGGCAATATCGTTACCCAGGTCGGCTCGGAACCCTCGGCGAAACAGATTGCGGCGCTAACCCGGCTGATTCAAAAAGAACATATCCGGGTGATCATTGCGGAACCCCAGCTCAGCAATAAAATTCCGCAGACCCTCGCTTCGGAAACGGGAGTGGCGCTCATCACCCTCTCTCCGCTCACCGGAGCGATCCCCGGGACCGACACCTACATCTCTTTGATAGAATACAACGTCCGTGAAATCATTAAGGCCCTCCGGGACAAATA
>JBGPKT010000140.1:0-5598 GCA_041486115.1 Nitrospiria bacterium
GCTTCCTCCGCTCCTTTTGATTCATTACGAACATGTCCTTTCCCGTCATGTATCCCCCTTTTCACAGAAAGGGATATCTTATCGCATGGGGACATTTCTACTTTGCTAGAAGGGGACATTATCATTTGGGTATGACATCAAGAGAATTCCAGATGTTGTGCCAGAAATAATAAAAAATTAAAATTGAAGCCTCATCCCTTTCTTGAGATGAAAAGATACGGCGGCGCCCTCCTGTAATTCCAGAACAGATCGGGAGGGAAGCCGTGGACCGTAGACGGGGCATGGATCGCCCTGGCAGGGAGGAACAGCCCGGACGATCTCGATGATCTCTTTCTGATTATTCAGCCAGATCATATCGATGGCGAAGTTCATGTTTTTCATCCACATGAAGTGGAGTTCATCTGTTTCAAAAAGGAAAAGCATCCCGTCGTTCAGGTTGAGACGGGGATTCCCGATCAGGCCTCTCTCTCTGGCGTCAGGCGTATCGGCCCTGGACACCTCGACTTTTTCGCCCCCCGGTAGAACGATGGACGCCTTTCTTCCGACCTGTGGATTGCTTGCGCGGAACGATTTGTCCGCGACCGATCCAAAGACGGGAGGAAGCGGGTCTTGGAACCGGGCCCCATCGGAAGGCGGGGTTAAAACCAGACCGGAAAGGATTAACATATAAAATATTTGATTGATCATCATGTTAGCGAGCGGGTCTATGCCGGATAAATTAAATAAATTGGTTTGTCCGATCTTTTCCATGAAACGGGAAGAGAAGCTCCTGTTTCTCCGTCGTACTGGACCGGCACAGGCCGGTCTCCCTGAGCGGTAATTTCATTGCAAATCATAAAGGGGCAAAAGGAAAGTTTTAGGTGCAATCGGATGAGAAAAGCGAAAAAAAATAAAACGACAAAGATGAACCCTTTATGTTTAAAGACAAAAACGGCGAGTCGGGGGTCTTTTAAAGAGAGGGATGGCGCCAGCGTTAGTGGCCCGATCCGGGCTCCGGCTTTCAACACCAGTAACCCATGACAGAGATAATTCCGTCCATCGATTCGGGCGTTTATCGGATGAAACGGATATTTCCATCCATAAAAGAACCCAACGATCAGGAAAGAAAAAAAACCGGTCATTTTCTTTAGCCGGGAAAATCCGCGGTCGGTCAGCGAAGCGATAAAAGCGTCTACGCCTGCTCCTGAGACCAATAAGAATTTATGGGCGTTTACCCAAGCCGGGTAAACGGGGATGGGCTTTCCACCGATCAGTTGTCGGGCGGCCTTCATCGGATTTAGGTGAAGGCCGATTTCCCGGGCCAGACCATTTCCGGTTCCTACTGGAATAATTCCGAGGATGGCCGATGTTCCGTAGATCCGGTCGGCGACCTCATTGATGGTTCCATCCCCTCCGGCGCAGAGAATCAGTTCAACCCCTTTCAAGAGCGCTTCCCGGGCAAACTCGGAGGCGTCTCCCCCCTTTTGGGTATAGGAGATTTCCAGAGCGGAAAATTGATCCTCAAACAGGGCCGTCAGACGGGGGATCATCCTCCGTTTACGGCGCGTGCCCGAATTCGGGTTAATAATCAATAAAGTTTTCAGGTTCTTGATTTCCACCGCCACATTATACCCTTTTTTTGTTCCGAAGAAAGCCATAATCCGCTTGAAAAATAAGAAGGGTTATTATACAAATAACAGCTATGTATTCGGTCGATTTGCTCAAGGATAAGCTAAAAGCCCAAAACCGGGAAATCTGGGCAATTGGCGGAGGGAAGGGGGGGACGGGAAAAACCTTTCTATCCGGGAACCTGGCGATTTCCCTTTCAAAAATGGGGAAGAAGGTGATCTTGATTGACGCGGACCTGGGTTGCGCCAACCTTCATACCTGTCTCGGGATGACTGGAAGAGGGCCGACTCTCTCCGATTTTATCCGGGGAAAAGTTCCTTCTATTCAGGATGTTCTCCTGGAAACTGAGATTCCCAACCTTTCTTTAATCAGCGGCGCCCAGGATTTTCTCGAAATCGCAAATCCGAAATACAGAGAAAAAATGAGATTGATCCGGAGAATACAGGACCTTGATTTTGATTATATTATTCTCGATTTAGGCGCCGGAACGTCGTTTAATATCCTCGATTTCTTTCTAATTTCAGATGTCGGCATCCTGACCGTCCTGCCGGAGCCGACTTCCATTGAAAATGTTTACCGATTCATTAAAAGCTCTTTTTACCGGCGGTTTAAAAAAGTCGTTAAAGATCCGCTCATTAAAAATGTCATCACTTTGGCGATGGACCAGAAGAACGAACTGGGAATCCGCACTCCCTTTGATTTGATCGAACATGTTGAAAAAATTGACGGCGAGGTGGGTAAAAAACTGAAAGACCAGCTTTACAATTTCAAGCCCAAAGTCATCGTCAATCAGGTGAGATCAAAAGATGACATCACGCTTGGTTTTTCGATGAGGAGCTCCTGCTCAAAATATTTCGGGATCCAGGTGGAATATATCGGGTATGTTGAGTATGACGATGCGGTATGGAAAGCGACCAAAGCGAGCAGGCCTTTGATGCTGGAGGCCCCCTTTTCAGTTTCGGCGCAGGGGATTAATAAAATTGCCTGCAATTTATTGAAAAAAGAACAATTAAACTTTGATTTTTTGGTCCATGGATGAAAAGGTACCAGGAGGCGAACTATTACGAACTCCTTGAAATTTCCAGGGAAGCCACGCTCCACCAGATTCGGACCGCCTATTATCTAGCCAAAAAGACCTTCGGACAAAAAAGTCTTGGAACGCTTTCTCTCTTCTCGGACGAAGAGCGGGGGGCGATTTGGGCAAAAATAGAGGAAGCCTATGCGGTCTTATCGGATATTGATAAAAGAAGGCGTTATGACGGCTCCCTTGAGAACGGAGGCGTCCCTTCTCCGCCTGAAGATTTTGCCGAAAAGGGAGGGGCGCCCGTGTCGCCATCCCCGCTACCCGACGAAATCTCGGGAGCGTTCTTAAAAAGTATTCGTGAAGGGAGAAACGTGACGCTCGAAAGCCTGATTTCCCACACGCGGATTGCCATCAATTACTTGATTGCCATTGAATCCGACCAGTATAGACACTTTCCGCCCGAAGTCTATCTAAAAAGTTATCTTACGGAATATGCGAAATTTTTGAACCTCGACGCCAAAAAACTCGTCGACGGGTACCTCAAATATTACCGAATTCATCGCCATGCCTCCGAGAATCAAGCCCGAAAAAAATAACCGCTCTTACCTGGTTTCTTTTGATATGGCTTCGATCGCCTCCCGCAAAATCTTCACCATTTTCTTGATTTGGCCTGCGCTGGATGAGAGAGGCGGGATTAACACCAGAATATTTCCAAGCGGGCGGATCAAAAGTCCCCTGTTCCGCGCCTCCTGACAGACTTTTATTCCCATTTTATCTTTCAACGGAAAAGGTTCTCCGGTTTTTTTGTTTTTGACCAGTTCGACAATCCCGATTAACCCGGTTTGCCGGACATTTCCCGCAAAGTCCATGCCGTTAAAAGGCTCCAGGAGGTTTTTTAAAAGTCCGATTTTTTTCTGAAGCTTTATTAAAGTCCCCTCTTTTTTGAAAATTTCCAGGTTGGCGATGGCGGCGGCGCAGCCCAGCTGATTGCCGGTGTAGCTATGGCCATGGAAAAAGGTTTTGAAACTGTCATATGGCCCTGAAAAGGCCTGAAATATCTCCTCGGTGGCGAGCGTGGCGGCAAGGGGGAGATACCCCCCTGTCAGTCCCTTGGCCACCGCCATTAAATCGGGAGAAACTCCCTCATGCTCCGACGCGAACATTTTTCCTGTACGGCCGAAACCTGTAGCGACTTCATCCAAAATCAAGAGGACGCCATATTGGCGGGAGAGCTCCTTTACCCGTTTTAAATATCCGGGAGGAAGAACAATCATCCCCCCGGCAGCCTGGATGCCCGGCTCCATCAGAATCGCGGCAATTTCCTCATGGTGGTTGATCAGAAGTTTCTCCATCGATTCGAGGCAGGCGATCCGGCAATCGGGATAGGTCAGCGCGAGGGGACATCGATAGCAATATGGGGATTCAATTTTAAAGACGGGATAAAAGAGTGGCCTGAAGAGGTCTTGAAACAGAGATATCCCTCCCACGCTCATCGTGCCAATCGTGTCGCCATGGTAAGCGTTATAGAGGGTCAGGAATTTTCTCTTTTTTTGGAAAGGCCCCCCTCTATGCTGCCAGAACTGATAGGCCATCTTTAAAGCGATTTCGACGGCGGTAGATCCATTATCGGAATAAAAGACCCGTGAAAGGCCTTTGGGAGCGATCTCAATTAATTTTTTTGCCAGCTGAATGGCCGGAATATTGCTCAGGCCGAGAAAAGTGGAGTGGGCGATGGCCTTGAGCTGATGTGCGATGGCCATGTTGATCTCTTTTTTTTGATGGCCGTGGAGGTTGACCCAGATCGAGGAATTGCCATCGAGATACTTCTTCCCCTCGATATCCCAAAGATAAACCCCTTTCCCTTTCTTGATTATCAACGGCGGTTCCGATAACCATTCCTGCATCTGGGTAAAGGGATGCCAGAGGGTCGAATGGTCGTCCCGCATGAGCCGTCGTGCGCTCTTTTCGGTTTTCATGGTTTTATTCCGGTGCTTTCTCATTTTAAGGTGTCTGTATGATAAGAAAATATTCCGGATTTAGCAAGAAAAGGGGCGAGGCTGTCCGGATGCTTTACTAAGGCCATGACTTGTTTTATAATAAACAAGTTTAGCGATGGTCTATAAAAGGAATGGCTGTTAACGGCTAAATTTAATCTTTAAATTTCATTCAAAGGAGCAGGCGGATGCAAGATTTTAAAACAGTTCGAAGGTGGATTACTATTGCAATTTTTATGATCGGTCTCGGAATTGTTGTCGGTGTGACCATTTCTTCAAACTTGAATCTGACCCCGGCGGGTAAAGCGGTCAGCAATGAGGGAAAAGGAGCGCCTCCCGCAAGTACTTCTTTGTCGAGACAGGATGAAACCTTTGTGGAGATATCCAAAGCCGATACCCCCGCTGTGGTGAATATATCGACCACCCGGATGGTGAAAAATGAAGGCGGCCCTAATCCTTTCTTTGAGGACCCTTTTTTCAGGCGTTTTTTCGGAGAAGAGTTCGGACGGCAGTTTGAACAGCCAAAGGACCGGAAGGAGCAGAGTTTGGGGTCCGGGGTGATTGTAGAGTCCGATGGAATTATTATTACCAACAATCATGTGGTCGCCAATGCCGAAGAGATCAAGGTGCTTCTCGGCGACAAGCGTGAGTATAAGGGAAAAGTGGTCGGGACCGATCCCAAAACGGATCTGGCGGTCATTAAGATCCCGGCAACGAACCTTCCCACGGTCCCCTGGGGGGATTCGAGCCGGATGCAGGTGGGAGAATATGTCCTGGCCATCGGGAACCCGTTTGGATTGAACCAGACCGTGACGATGGGGATTATCAGCGCGCTTGGACGGGCGAGCATCGGCATTTCGGATTATGAAGATTTTATTCAGACGGACGCAGCAATCAATCCTGGAAATTCAGGAGGAGCGCTGGTGAATATCCGGGGAGAGTTGATTGGAATTAATACAGCGATTTTTTCTA
>JBGPKT010000141.1:0-5439 GCA_041486115.1 Nitrospiria bacterium
ATGCCATAGAAATAAATTTCACCTGATGGCTTTCAGCAGGCTCGAGTTTGGCCCCCACAGACACGGGAGGTTTTGAAACCCCCATCATCATCGGGATGTTGGGGCCATAAACGTCGGCATCGAGCAATCCGACCCGCGCGCCTGATTGGGCCAGCGCTACGGCTAAATTGACGGTAACGGTTGATTTTCCGACCCCCCCTTTTCCGCTGCTTACGGCGATGGTATTTTTAATTGTAGGGATCAAATCTTCTTTCCCTCCAGCCTTTCCGACCGTGACATTCGACGTCCAGTTAATGTTGATTTTATCGATTTCGGGATGGTCTCCTTTGACCGCCTGATCGATCCGATTTTGAATTTCGCCTTTCAGGGGGCAGGCGGGAGTCGTCAAGACGATGGTCAGCGAAATATCTTTTCCGGCAATCCTGACATCTTTGACCATGTTCAATGTGACAATATCTTTAAAAAGCTCAGGTTCGATCACCTTTTTCAAGGATTTCATAATCATTTCTTCAGTGACTGAATTTCCCATTTTTTCTCCAGTAAGATTTTCTAATGATCATCAAGTTCGTTTAATCGAGGATGTTTTCTCATTAAAGTTCATCATAGCTCCCCGATTTAACCGGTGTCAAGTCCTGAGGAACCGGAAGGGATTTGAAATAGATCGGATTTGCCGGTATACTTAATCTAAATGAAACGAATCTGGTTCTGGGTGTTTGTGGCATTCCTCTTTTTACTGTTGGCGCCACAGCCCGTCGAAGCTAAAAAATCAAAAAAAGAAACAGCCCGTCTCCCCTCGGTGACCGGACAAGTTGTTCTAATTGAAACCAACTTTCTATCTTCGGCCATTCAGGTCAAAAAAACAGGAAGAAAAGGGGGACTTCAGTCGGTCAGGGCGATTGTTAATGGCAAGACCCGAATTTATTATAAAGGGAAGCCGTTCGTATTAAACGATATTCCGCTCCACTCTTCAATTCGTCTTGAATATGAACGGGTGAAAGGGGTGGTGGTTGCGCGAAAGATCATGGTCATTAAACTCTATTCCAAAAAACCTCCGCCTAAAGAAAAAGAGCCGTCGGCAAAAAGGAAGAAAACGACCTGATGAATTTTCTGGCAAATATGAAAAACATTTTCTGGAATCTTTTTTCGCTGGTTTTATTTTTTCTGGCACTTCTTTTGCTGACCGCCTGTGCCACCGCGCCTGTGAGCGGAAGGGCTCAACTCATACTTCCCTCTTTTGATACTAAAACAGAGCTCCAGATGGGGATCAAATCCTACCAGGATGTTGTCGCCAAAGGCCCGATTTCAAAGGATCCGGTGGTTCTTGAAAGGGTGGCTCGGGTCGGAAAGAAAATAGCCGCGGTCGTCGAAGATCCCATCAAGGCGAGAATGATTGGACTCCCGCGACCGCCCGGTTATCCTTGGGAATTTACGGTGATTGATGACCCTGAAACGGTCAATGCTTTTGCCCTGCCGGGAGGCAAGGTGGTGGTTTATACCGGGATTCTCCCCCTGACAAAGGATGATGCCGGACTGGCCACTGTTCTCGGACATGAGATCGGCCATGCCATTGCCCGACATGGGGTTGAACGGATGAGTACCGGCATGCTGGCTGAAATAGGAGCAACGGGGCTTGAAGTGATTCTCGGGGGAGGCGGAAGTTCTGAAGAACGGAAAACGGTTCATCAGGCCTTTGGAATTGGCACTTCCCTTGGAGTAATCATGCCTTTTGAGCGCTCCCAGGAATCTGAAGCCGACCATATCGGGCTTAACCTCATGGCCATGGCCGGGTATGATCCCCGGGAGGCATCAGCCTTCTGGCAGAGGATGGCGGCTGAAAGTAAAAAGCAACCCCCTGAGTTTCTATCCACCCATCCGACGGACGAACGCCGGATTGATCAGATTAAGAAATGGCTTCCTGAAGCCCTCAAGCTTTACACTCCGTGAAAATAGGAACAGGCTCCTTTTTAGAGTCCTCATTAAAATGAGACGGGAGTTTTGACCGGGAGTCTTTCAACCAGCTGAAAATCGAGGATCGGAAAAAGGGGAGGCGCTGGCCACCGGTTCAACTGACACTCGTCGGAAGCCCTCCCATGAAGGTAGAGGATCACCTGATTGATATTTTTGGCAGGTGCCGGCCCCATAAAAAGGGACTTGTCGATTCCCGGGACCAGTCCGAGAAACGGTTCAATCATATTTCTGAAAATAGTGGCCTGAATTTCTGAAAAACCTTCTGTCCATTGATCAAACTGTTCCTCCCACTCCGTGTCTGTTGCCGCCCCCAATAAGGGGAGAATGAGATAGTCGGGGGGAGCACTGTCTTTTTCCGGCGAATAAACGGCTGGAAAATGAATAGTCCCGGTTTTCATTCCCCCCCTCATCGCCTCGGCAGGTTTTACGGTTGAAAGCCAGTGGCGGTATTCCTCAAAGCTGATAAAACGGTCGGCAGAAACCAGATCAATATCAACGTGCTGATTAAAAAAGTTACTTAAGAGGGCCGGAGGGTCAAAGGGAGATAATAAGAACGGCGGGTCTCTTCCAGGTTCATATTGCGCAGAGATCACCATGGCCAGCGAAATGACATAACGGGTATGGGGAGTGACTTTTATTTTCTTCTTAATCCTTTTAACCATCGTCCCTCTCCCTCAATCATTCCTGACCGGCAGGCCCATCCTAAAAGGTTTGATTGAAAACTTCAACTGATATTGCAAAATAAGGAAAATCAACGTAGTATAATCCCCCATTCATCTGCTCGGAGTCACGGAATAACAGGATGCTTAATTATCCCAATATCGACCCCAATATTTTTAAAATAGGCCCCCTCGCCTTCCGATGGTACGGGTTCATGTATCTGTTAGGTTTTATCGCCGCCTATCTGGTTATTTCATGGCAAATCCGACATAAGAAAACTGTCGTGTTATCCAAAGAAGATATCGGGGATGCCGTGACCTATGGCGCTTTCGGGGTGATATTGGGGGGACGGATCGGGTATACCCTTTTCTATAATTTCTCTTATTACTTTGAACATCCGGTCCGTCTCTTTTATGTCTGGGAAGGGGGAATGTCGTTTCATGGCGGGTTTATCGGGACCCTGATCGCCATGTTTCTTTATGCCCGTTCAAAAAAAATCTCATTTTATAAAATCGCTGATATCGCCATTCCTGCCATTCCTATCGGTTTAGGGCTGGGCCGGATAGGGAATTTCATCAACGGAGAGCTCTTCGGACGGGTCACCGGTGTTCCCTGGTGTATGGTTTTCCCGGCGGGGGGGTCCTCCTGCCGGCATCCGTCTCAGTTGTACGAAGCCCTTTTAGAAGGGGCTGTTCTTTTTCTTATTTTAATTTTTTTAAATAGAAAGAGACTCCCTGACGGGGTGCTGTTCTGGAGTTTTATTTCAGGATACGGGGTTTTCCGTTTCTTTGTCGAGTTTTTCAGAGAGCCCGACCCCCAGCTGGGGTTTATTTTTGGCCCTTTTTCGATGGGGCAATTTTTAAGTTTTCCCATGGGAGCTTTAGGAGCCTGGATGATCATCCGGCTCCTCCGTAAAAAGAAAGCATGAAAACCGTAAAACCGTCCGTTCACTTCTTTTTAATCTTTTTATTTTTTACCGGTTTTCCGATTGCCGGATGCCATCAAAAAGAGCCGTCCGTTTCCGCAAAGGCGACTTCTTCTTTTCAACTGGGTCAATATGTCGTCTACGACACATTTGACACCGGTCTGGAAACGTACGTCCGTTCGCTTGCGGTCGACCGGCCATTTTTGTGGGTAGGGTCTTCCCGGGGTGTTTTAAAAATTCAGCGGACATCCGGAGTGCTCCTACAGACCTTTACACAGAAAGACGGCTTAAAAAGCCCTTATATCTTTACCATCAGCCCGTCTAAAAATGGAGTGATCTGGTTTGGAACCAATGCGGGGGGATTGACCCGGCTTGATGGAGAGGGATGGACAACTTTTCTCCCTCCCGAACTGGCGGACTCATGGGTCTATCAGATCGCCTATGACCATAATGGCGTGATGTGGATCGGGACCTGGAACGGGGTCTCCCGGTATGACGGCAATACTTTTGTCAATTACAGGGTGAAAGACGGCCTGGTGAATCCCTGGGTCTATGCGATCGCCGTTGACCGCGATCAATCGGTCTGGATGGGGACGGAAGGAGGCGTCAACCGTTTTGATGGAAAAATCTGGCAGACCTGGACGCACAGAGATGGGCTGGGCGCTCCGAATACCTTTCAATTGCCGAGGGGACCGGAAAACCATTCGGGATCGGAAAGACTCGAAGATATCCATCTGGGACGGCATCGGCATAATTTAAACACGCTCGATGAAAATGGCAAAGAGACTTACAATGAAAATTATGTCTTTTCAATGTTCATTGACGCCCAGGGGGTAAAATGGTTTGGAACCTGGGGTGGAGGTCTTTCGCGCTTTGACGGAAAAGAGTGGAAAAATTATACTTCCGGAGAGGGTTTGGCAGGAAACATCGTCTATGCCATATCCCCTGATGAAGCCGGAGGACTCTGGCTCGGGACCAATCATGGAATTTCACATTTCAACGGGAAGGCGTTTGTCAATTTTTCAAAAAAAGAGGGGCTTCCATATGAAGATGTTTATGCCGTGGTTCAGGATTCCGATCAGATGCTCTGGGCGGGACAGAAGAATGGGGTGACGCGGCTTATGCCAAAGAGTCTTGTTTCTCCCCAGGCCAGGTGATGATCCAGGCGCCGAACAAAATCAAGCCCCCTCCGATCCATTGGCGGAAGTCAATAGACTCTCCTAAAAGCCCCGCCGAAAAAAGAATCGCTGAAAGAGGAATTAAATTTAAAAAGACGGAAGCGTTCGCTTCGCCGATCCTGCGGAGGCCGTATAGCCAGAGGAAAAACCCCAGAACGGTTGCAATGACTACAATATAGAACAAAGCGCCCCATCCGAGGAGCCTGCCGCTGTCCGCTCCGCTCTGTTCGTTGAAAATCAGGGGGAAGACCAGAATGACTCCCGCCCAGGTTAAAGCCGTGATCAGAAAAGGGGAGTGGCGCTTCATCGCCTCTTTGCTGAAGATCGTATAAACCGACCAGCAGACGACTCCGAAAAAAACTAAAAGGTCTCCAAACCATTCGGGCTTTAACAGGCTTTTTTCCGGCTGCGGATGAAAAACCACCAGAACGACTCCGGACAGGGTAATCACGGCCGCACCCCACCCTTTTTTATCCAGCGATTTCCGGCCAGATCCCTTCAACAGGAGCGCCATGAGAATCGGAGAGCTCCCCATAATCATCCCGGCTTCCATGGCGGTTGTGAATTGGAGACCCAATAAGACAAAGAACGAGTTTGCCAGGCCGGCCAAACTCATCCCGGCCAATATGGCTCTATCTCTTATTATGGATGAAAAATCGATCTGGTTTCTCAGCCAGAGGTAAGGAAGGATCAATAAAAGAGTTCCTC
>JBGPKT010000142.1:0-5401 GCA_041486115.1 Nitrospiria bacterium
GACCGGCCAGGCGGTGATGGTGGAGCGATGCGGGAGTCCGCAGGAGCGGGTGGTGAAAGATATCCGGACCCTGCGGGATGAACGGTTGAATTATCTTTCTCTGGTGATTGTCAAGAAAGGGGAAAAGAGGATCCGTCATGAATAAAAAAGAGGTGGCGATTGTGGCAATTACAAAAGGGGGGGTAGAGCAGGGGCTTAAACTGCGAAAACTCCTGAATGGGTCCGACTTTCTGGTTTCTGAGAAATTCAGCGAAGCCGCGGGCGATGGCGCGGTACTGTTAAAAGGCCCTTTAAGTAAAAATATCGGAACGTTTTTCAACGCCTACGATATTATTATTTTTCATATTTCACTCGGAGCGGTTGTCCGGCTGATTGCTCCCCATCTTAAAGATAAACATATCGACCCTGCGGTCCTGGTCATTGACGATAAGGCGCAATTTGTCATCAGCGTTCTTTCTGGCCATGTCGGGGGGGCCAATGCGTTTACCGAAAAAGTCGCCGGTCTGCTGGGGGCAACGCCGGTGATTACGACCGCTTCGGATGTCGGCCAGACTATTCCGGTCGATATTCTGGGGAGAGAGCTGGGATGGCGGCTCGAAGGGGATGAAAATGTGACCCGGGTCAGCGCGGCGGTGGTCAATGAAGAGCCGATTGCCTTTATTCAGGAGACCGGCGAAAAAAACTGGTGGAGCCGGCCGACCCCCCTTCCCCCTCAGATTGAATCTGTGGGATCATGGGCGGAGATCGATCAAAGGTCTAAAGCAGGGAAAAAATATAGCGCGTTTCTGATCGTGACCGACAGGTCAAAAGATGCTTTTCCTCTTTCGATTCAGGACCGGACTGTTTTTTACCGTCCGAAGAGCCTGGTTCTGGGGATGGGTTGCGACCGGGGGACTTCCCTGGAGGAGATCGAAGGGCTGATTCAGGAGACTTTTGAAAAAAACGGTCTCCATCCCGCTTCTATACGGACCCTGGCGACCCTCGATCAGAAACAGGATGAACCGGCATTTAACGAGTTATGCGAAAAGAACGGCTGGACGCTTGAAATTTATTCCAAAGAGGCGTTGCAGGGGGTTGAAGGGGTCCAGACGCCGTCGGCCGTTGTAGAAAAATGGGTGGGAACGCCGAGCGTTTCCGAGGCGGCTGCTCTAAAATCGAGCGGGTCAAAAGAATTGCTGATAACCAAAGTCAAATCGAAACGGGCCACCCTGGCGGCGGCCCGGATTCTTTTTTCGTAGAAGCGGGAGATGACGGATGTTAGAAAAAGGAGAGCTTTATCTTGTGGGGTTCGGTCCGGGGAACCACGACCATTTAACGTTTCGGGCGAAAGAGGCGATTGAACGGGCTACGGTGGTGGTCGGGTACCGGACCTATATCGAGCTCGTGGCCGATCTGCTAGAAGGAAAAGAAGTGATTTCCACCGGAATGACCGAAGAGATTGACCGGGCGCGTTCCGCGATCGAACGGGCCAAAAAGGGGGACCGGGTGGCGCTGGTCTCGAGCGGCGATGTCGGGATTTACGGCATGGCCGGACTGGTCTTTGAAATTTTAAGCGAGATGAAATGGGATCCGGAAACTTCGGAATTTTCGGTAGAGGTGATTCCGGGGATCACCGCCCTGTCGGCTGTCTCATCGCTGGTGGGAGCCACTCTGACCCACGATTTTGTAGCGGTCAGTTTAAGCGACCTCCTTACCCCCTGGGCGGTGATTGAAAAGCGCCTTCATGCGGCGGGTCAGGGGGATTTTGTGGTTGCCCTTTACAATCCTCAAAGCAAACGGCGGACCTGGCAGCTTCAGAAAGCCCAGGATATTTTATTGGGCTATAAAAAGCCGGAAACCCCCGTGGCTGTTGTGAAAAGCGCTTCGCGAGGGCCAGCGGCTTGAACTGACGACCCTTGATAAAATGGCTGAAGCCGAAGTGGGGATGCTGACGACGATCCTGATCGGGAATGAATCGACTTTCCGCTATCTCGATTATTTAATTACCCCGAGAGGGTATTCCGGAAAGTATGATCTCGATTCGGGGGAAATTATCCATAAAGGAATCGACCGGCCAGGCATCTCTTTAAACCGGCCAGCTGGCCTATGAATAAAAACTATTATTGTTATATCATCTGGTACGGCAGGACAACCTGCTCTCCGACGACGCCGAAATTTACCCGCATCTCTAAATTTGTATATTAGGGTGGGGTAAAGAAACTTCGCCGAGTCTCCGTTCAGGCAGTCCTGCATCTCCAGATGATCGTTCGAGAGGTTTTTATGAACCAGATTTATATTGTCGGAGCGGGGCCGGGGTCCCCAGATTTATTGACCATCCGTGGAATGCGGCTCCTTCAGGAAGCCGATGTGATTCTCCATGCGGGCTCTCTGGTCAATCCGGTGCTCCTTCAATTTGCGCGGCCCGAAGCCGCTCTTTTTGATACCGCCGGAATGGTTCTGGAGGAGATTGTGAAGGTCATGATCGATTCGGTGAAAGCCGGAAGAAAAGTGGTTCGGCTGGCGAGCGGAGACCCTTCGATTTTTGGAGCGGTCAGGGAGATGACCGAACCCCTGATTGAGGCCGGACTCGATTTTGAAATAATTCCCGGGGTCAGCTCGTTCCTGGCGGGAGCCGCGGCGATCAAAAAGGAGCTGACCGTCCCTGAAGTGGTTCAGACCGTGATTTTGACCCGATGCGAAGGGAGAACGCCGATGCCGGAACTGGAACAGTTAAAAGAGCTGGCCCGGCATCAGGCGACGCTCATTATCTTTTTAAGCGTTCACCTGTCAAGCCGGGTGGAAGCAGGGCTCCTTGAGTCCTATCCCCCTGATACGCCTATTGCCATTGTTTATAAAGCCAGCTGGCCGGATGAACAGGTCATTGCAGGAAGGCTCGACCACTTGCACGCGCTGGTGAGAGAAAACAAAATCACCAAAACGGCGCTCATCTATGTGGGAAAATTTTTGACCGCCGAAGGGACCCGCTCGAAACTGTACGATGCGACTTTTACGCATGGTTATCGAAAAGCCTCGTCCTAACAAAGCCTTTTGGCAGGAAACCCACCATGTTTTTTTTGAAAAATTAAAAGGGTGACCAATGAAAACTGAGTTTTTCAGGTGGGTGTAAAAAAAGGAGTTCTCATTGCCGGAACGCATAGCGGCGTCGGAAAAACCACCGTGACGCTTGCGATCCTGGAGGCCCTTGTCCGGAGAGGGATGAGTGTTCAGTCCTTTAAGGTTGGACCGGACTATCTTGACCCTGCTTTTCATGAAATGACGACGGGAAGACCTTCACGAAACCTCGATGGCTGGATGATGGGTAAGCCCTCGGTGTTGAATAGTTTCGATCAAAACTCTCGGGACGCCGATTTTTCAGTTGTAGAAGGAGTCATGGGTCTTTTTGACGGGCTCCGGGGAAGAACCGAAGAGGGGAGTTCCGCCCAGATCGCAAAGTGGCTCTCCCTACCGGTTGTCCTTGTCCTCGACGCGAAAGGATTGGCCCGTACTGCCGGAGCATTGGTTCTTGGAATTCAACTGTTTGACCCTCGCCTGAGGATTCAAGGGGTTATTTTTAACCGGATCGGGAGTCAAAACCATCTCGACATTTTAAAAGAGTCGGTTGAATCGACCTGCAAAATTAAAGTTCTGGGAGGGATTCCGGCCGAATCCTCCATCTCCATTCCTGAACGGCATTTAGGATTGGTCCAGGCCAGAGAATGTTTAACACTTTCGATAAGAACAAGACTGGCCGAATTGGCCGAAAAACATCTTGATCTGGAACACCTTCTCGAGACGGAAATTCTTTCCGACGGCCGTCCATTTCCTTCTGAATTGAAAGTCATTAAAACAAAGCCAAAATGCAAGATCGCCGTGGCCAGAGATGAGGCGTTCAATTTCTACTACCAGGATAATCTTGATCTTCTGGAAAATGCCGGTGCGAAACTCGTATTTTTTTCACCCCTTCATGATCCTCTGATCCCCGAAGCAGACTCCCTTTATTTTGGAGGGGGTTATCCGGAGCTCCATACTCTGTCGCTGAGCCAAAATAGTTCTATGTTGGCATCCCTTCAAGGGTTTGCTAAACGGGGAGGCCCCATTTATGGTGAGTGCGGAGGTTTAATGTATTTTTCTAAAACGATCGAGACGGTTGATGGAAAAATCTTTCCGATGGCGGGGCTCCTCCCGGTGCGGGTCAAAATGGGAAGAAAATTAAAGGCTCTCGGTTATCGCGAGGTGGTCAGCCGGGCCGATAACCTTTTGTTTCAAAAAGGAGATCGGGCCAAAGGACATGAATATCATTATTCGGAGTGGTTTGAAGAATCCGACGGCGGATTGCCGGAACAATGGCCTCTGGCCTATCACCTTTTCAGAGGAGGGGAGACGTCAGAATTAAAAGAAGAGGGGTTTGCCAAAGGGTCTGTCCTGGCCAGTTATATCCATCTCCATTTCGCCTCTTATCCTGATCTTGCCGCGCGATGGATCTCCGCGTGCGAGGCCTTTCGTGGACGCTAAAGGTCACATCTCTTTCTTGACTTAGAGAAAAGAAATAGGATAAAATCCACCGCTTGTGGTCATTTTAATGGCACCTTGTTAAAAACAGACATTTTTTAAAAAATTTTTAAGGAAGTCAAAGATGAAAATAGGTGTTCCTAAAGAGATTGCTTCGCAAGAACGGCGGGTGGCTCTAATTCCAGAAACCATTAAGCGGATGGTCAAAAAAGGGTTTGAGGTGGCTATTGAAACAGGCGCGGGAGAGCAGGCGTTCTGGCCCGATTCGGAATATGAAAAAGCGGGGGCGAAGATTGCCCCTTCAGCAGAGGTCCTTTATGCCGACGCCGATATTATTTTGAAAGTTCAGAAACCGGTTTTGAATTCGAAATTGAATAAAGAGGAAGCCGATCTGATGAAAGAAGGAGCGGTATTAATCGCCTTTTTACATCCGATCAACAACCCCCAGTTGATTAAAAAGCTTGCGGCGAGGAATATTTCCTCATTTGCAATGGATGCGATTCCGAGAACGACACTGGCACAGAGTATGGACGCCTTGAGCTCCATGGCTACGGTTGCCGGCTATAAGGCGGTTTTAACCGCGGCCAACGCTATCGGAAGATTCTTCCCGATGTTTATGACCGCTGCCGGGACCATTGCTCCGGCCAAGGTCCTGGTGATCGGCGCGGGGGTGGCAGGTTTGCAGGCGATTGCGACGGCAAAGCGGTTAGGGGCGATTGTGGAAGTATTTGATACCCGGCCGGCGGCGAGAGAACAGGCCGAAAGTCTCGGGGTGAAGAGCATTGCGCTGGAAACCGGGCATGAAGAGGCCGAAGATAAAGGGGGCTATGCCAAACAGCTTTCAGAAGATTTTTATAATAAAGAGGTCGAGTTAATCAAAAAACATGCGATTACCTCGGATGTGGTCATTACC
>JBGPKT010000143.1:0-5341 GCA_041486115.1 Nitrospiria bacterium
AGTCAGTTGCCGAATCCCCCCGGGTGCGGCGCCAGCGATGGGAACCTTTTTACAGGGCTAGATCAGGCAAACCGGAAACATTTTGATAACTTTCTCCTCTGTTTCCAGTGCCACGATCGCCGGGCCTTTGATCCTTCGGAGCCGGGCTCCGATCGAACCAATACCTCCTGGACCAATTTCTTCGGCGATGTCGCCGCGCCCGATGCCCACTGGAACGGGAATCTCCACATGTATCACCTCCAGTACACCGGGGCGATGTGCCACGAATGCCATTACAATGTCCATTCCAATGTCGAAGCCCAAAATACCCAATATGGGGATGGAGCGGGGACCCGCGCCGATATCAATGTGGCGGTCTGTACCGGGGTGACCACGGGGGTAACCTATCCTTGCCTCCCCCCGGACAGCAAGGATGGAATCAGCGACGGGATTGTCGATACCCATCTGATTAATTTCAGCCCCAAGGTCGAAGGGACCATTGCCCTTAAGCCTCAATGGGCTTATGACGCCGTCAACCAGCAATTTCAATGTTTCTTGCGCTGTCATAACGAAATCATGAATTCCTGCCATTATGGAAGATCGAACGGAGGCAGTCAGCTCTGGTGTGCCGGGGGGTCGCTTGGGGGATGACTGAAATAAAAATGGCAGGATCTGAATTTCAATTAAATAGAACATCCCTTGGAAGAATCGTTTGTTTTTTGGTTTTTTCCCTGGCATTTATTTTAAATACGGATGAAATCAGCGCTGCTCCCCAGGTGTTTGCCTTTAATCCATCCTCAGTTGGCCAGGGAGCACAGGCTAAAACGATCGGAGTCTATGGATCTGGATTTCAGTGCGGAATGAGTGTGAGCTTTTCTGATCCGACCATCCAGGCGATTCCTGTTAAGAATTCATCTGGGAGTCCTGTTCCCTATCAGTGCGCGTATTCCACCTCTTCAGGGACCAGTTTTACTTCGATTTATACCAATGTGCAGTTCGTTTCTACTAATTCGACTGTTTTTACCAGTTCCAATGTTTTTTTATCTCTCAATACTTTTAGTACGACTTCTGCCGGCGCTGTGACGGCAACCTTTACCAACCCTCCGCCGCCATACGGCGATGGAACCAGCGGGACAGGCTTTTTCGAGATTAATCCAGCGCCAACCATAACCTCTGTTAGCATTAACCCTTCTACGGTATTTCAGGGAATGACGATGACCGCGACCCTTACAGGAACCGGGCTTCAAAATGGTTGTATACTTTCGTTTCCAGGGGGCGGGGTTACTGTTAATTCACTTTACGTCAATGGGACAGGGACGTCAGGGACCGCCAGTTTAACGCTTTCTTCGACCATTTCCCCATCGGCGGTTCAGATGATGTTGACCAACCCGGATGGGGGTGTGGTATCGATCCCTGCCGCTTTTTCCGTTCTCGAAACGTTAACAGATCAAACACCCGCTTTAGCGGTCTACGAAGATGGCCGGTTGACAAATGGAAAAAATACTCCATTTGATGTTTTCTGGAATGGAATCTGGTCGGATGAAGGGAACATTCTTCCTTATTCGACTTCATATCTCCCAAAAGAGATGACCCTTAAGGCCCATCCTTTTCTGTTTCAACAAATTGCAGGACATCCCGTCGGATCATTCGTTGAGTTTCAGATCTGGTCGAAAGATTCGTGGGGAAGCAAACTGGTCGCACCTTCGCATTCAACTAGCTCCAAGAATTATGATATGGTCTTTGAATCCCAGTCAGGAAAAGGCTTGGTGGTATATGGAAAAAGTAATGGAATTGCCTATCGCCAGATTTTTCAGGATACGGCAGGCTGCTCTACCAATCCGTTTCCCTGCTGGGGAGCTGAAACGGCTTTATTCACCGTCATCAATTCCACTTCCCCTTACCTCTATTGGGTCAAACTGATTCCAAATCCCGATCCGGCAAGCAATGAAGTCTTGATGGCCTATGAGGACAGTTCCGGCCGTTTGTTTATCCGTTCCTGGAACGGAAGCAGTTTTTCAACAGAATATCAAGTGCCGGTTTCTACTTCGCTTTGGACCACCTCGGTTCCTTTTGATATTGCCTATATGCAATCGAGTCATACAGGTATGCTGGCATGGGTAGAAAAAAATAACGGCACGCCCAAATCCTGTACATGGGATGGAATCACAAGCACCTGTACTCCTACGGCGACTTCTCCCGCACAAATGGGGAGTGCGGCGACCACCAGTCTGTATACGGTTCAGTTGACCCCTGATCCCGCTTCTGATCAGATCGCTCTTGGAACCATTCAGGCCTCTGGGTCATTTAACGCCATACTTAAGGTTCAGATATGGAACGGATCGGCTTGGCCGATGAATCCTTATCCGACAGATTTAAACGGAGTCCAACAGTTAAGTAATGTGCTTTATTTCAGTTCATCTTTCCATTGGAATATCTTTAATTTAATCTGGAAAAATAATCCGCGGAATGCCCTGTTTGCCATCTATAACCACCTTGACCCGGCTACAACCGATGGAGGATTGAATTATCAAACCTGGGATCCAACCGCCGGGTGGAATGGGAATCAATCGATTCCGGGAATTCCTCCATTGGCCAGCGGGTTGCTCCCCTATTTTTCAGCTATTTTGTTTGACTCCGATCCGGGCACAGGGGATATCCTTGGAGGAATGAGAACTTATGCTGGTCTTTTCTCAGTGATCCGCTGGGATGAAAGCAATTTATCCTGGCAGGATTTTAAGCAAATCACCTCAGACCCTTCAGCGGTCCCTTTTGGATTGAGCTATTTTAAAAGTTTTCCAACGATAGATCCGGCGACGTTACAAATTACAGATCCGGCGACAGGCGCTGTCGTTACGCCACAACAGGGAAGCTTAATTAAAATATCGGTTACTGGAACTCTTTTTCAAAGCGGGGCGGTCGTATCGATCCCCGGATTTACATTGACCAATCAGCTCATCTTTTCATTAATGACTTCTACGGTAAGCGGGAATATATTAACCGCGACGGGGACCATTGCTTCAAATGTCATTCCGGGTGTTTATGATTTAATGATTACCAATCCTGATCGCTCTCAGGTTGTTGGCCAGGGGTTGGTGACCATTAACGTCAGTTCTTCGAATCCCGCTCCAATGATTTATGCGATGGCCCCTAATAACAGAGGGCAGGGAGCGGCCAATCAGACGCTGACCTTGTCCGGTTATAATTTAACCTCCCCTTTTTCACTTTCTTTTGCATTTCCCGGCGGAGCGATGGATCCCAATATTGTTGTGACCACGCCTCAACCGCTTAATCCTGCCACGGCGGGTCTTGTTCAACAGGTTTCTCTTCGAGTGAACGTCGGCGCAATGGCCGCTGCAGGGCCCCGAAGCGTGGTGATCAGCATGGGAGGGCAAAGTTATACCTTTCCTACTCTTTTTACAGTCAATTATGGCCCCACGATAACCGATGTGAGTCCAGGGACCGTTGTGCAGGGAGCCTCGCAGGCCAACATGTCCATATCCGGCAGCGATTTTCAGCCCGGCGCGTCGATTAAAATTTTGAATGGGGCCTCTTCATTGGGGTGGAATAACCCTGGGGGGACCCCCTCTAACCTTTTTAAAGATAAAATGACAGGAAATCTTTTTTATTTTTCAGGGCCTGCCTCAGGTGTGAGTTTATATGCCATTTTATTGAAACCAACCCTGATTGATCCTTCTCAACCCCATGGTCAGGTCGCCATTTACGACAATGATCCGGCGACCAATACTCCCGGAAACCTTATAGTAAAATCAAACATTCAGACTTTTATTAATGGAGGAAACAGTTGGTTTTATTTTAATCTTTCCTCCTCTCCCCTTATTTTACCCGCGCCCGGTTATTATTGGGTCTTATTTAACGTGGATGGCCTGGAAACTATTCTTTCCCGAGATGAAAATAAAACAAACTGCTCCGTCAATGGTTATAACACTCCCTGCCAGGGTCTCTCAAAATCACAACCTTTTGGCTCGTGGCAATTAACAGGCGGGGCCTCTTCATCCTGGACGAGTTTGCCAGGCAAGAGATTCAGCATAGACCTCTATTATAATCCGATTATTGGGTCAACCAATGCGGGGGCAAGTTCTTTAGGGGTAAATTCATACCAAAACCAGATGACCGGGAGCAACCTGTTATCTTTTCCTTACACAACCCAGATTACCTCCCTTTATGCGTATGTAGGGGCCGTTGACCCGGTTAACAAGGCTGGAAGCCTAGCAATATATAACAACACAGGGGCTGGTTCTACGCCAGGAGCTTTAATCACGTCGGCAAACAACAACAATTTAACTCCTAATAGTTTTAATAAATTTTCTTTCAATAGAGCCTTCCCAGTCGGTACCTACTGGGTACTTGCCAATGTCAATGGAGCGGGAACGACTCTGAATTACGATTCAGATGTTTCTATTCCGCAAAATAGCGTCCAGGGCGGTCAAGCGTTTGGAACATGGCCTTCTCCTTCTACAACAACTTCAACCGTAGACTCCAACAGACGTTATTCGATGTTTGCAACGGGAGCGTCTGGCATTTTAGGAAATGTAAATGGTACCGTAACGGACGGTCCGGATTCCAATCAAATAACCGGATCTAAATTCACGGCCAGCATCGACTCAATGATTAATGGAATATCCTTTTATGTCAATACCGTCGATGCTGTTAATAAATCAGGCTCGGCTGCGATTTATGACAACGACCCTGGTACCAATACGCCCCGGAATTTAATGGGTTCAACCGCGATAAAAACGCTTATTCCCGGAGCTTTTAACTCCATCCCTTTGTCCGCCACAACAAACCTCCTTGCCGGAACTTATTGGATTTTAGTGAATGTCAACGGGGTGGGAACCACTCTGACTTATGATGATGGAACGGCCGAAGACGGCATTAAAATGAACAATTTATTCAGCAATCCCTGGCCAGATCCAGCTTTGACGGGAGGAACCTCTCTGACCGGCAGACGTTATGCCATTTCCGTGATGCCGGATGTCACGCTTATCTCCAATTATGTTTTGGGAAATCAGCTCAATATGTCGGTGACAGTCGACCCGTATGCCTTTACAGGGGAGAGGCAAGTTTGTGTCACCAATCCCGATGGAGGGGAGTACTGTGTCACATTAAACGCGAATAACCAGCCGTATTTCCAAATTATTGCCAGAGATATGACCCGTCCGGTTCTAACAACGTACGGGAGCACTCTTTCCTCTTTCCCGGCGTATCGCAAATGGAATGGAAGCGCTCCCTGGGATGTTGAATCAAATAGTTCTGTTTCCTCCGGGGGCGTGCCTCTCTGGTCTGTCTTACGATCTTATCCCCATCAATATCAGAATGGTAATTCCCAAAACACAGATCCTCG
>JBGPKT010000144.1:0-5295 GCA_041486115.1 Nitrospiria bacterium
AAAAATTAAATAAGCTCCGTAAGCTAGCACGGGAGGAGAGAAAAGTTTGGGACAAAAAGTACACCCCATAGGATTTAGACTGGGATATATCAAAACATGGAGTTCAAAATGGTATGCCGATAAAGACTATGCCAAACTTCTCCATGAAGATTTAAGAATCCGGAAAATTGTCAAGCGGAAGCTCTTCCATGCCGGCGTTTCCCGCATTGAAATAGACCGTTCGGCGAATCAGGTGAAAATTAATATCTTTACGGCCCGTCCGGGAATTATTATCGGCCGGAAAGGGGCTGAAGTCGATAAGCTCAAGGTGGAACTCGAAGCGATCGCAAAAAAACAGGTTTATATCAATATTAAAGAAATTAAAAAACCTGAGCTCGACTCTCAGCTTGTGGCCGAAAGCGTTGCCCTTCAATTGGAAAAGAGAATCGCTTACCGGAGAGCTATGAAAAAGAGCGTGACCACCGCTCTCCGCCTCGGGGCTCTGGGGATTAAAATCGCTTGTGCCGGAAGGCTGGCCGGTTCAGAAATCGCCAGAACGGAATGGTATCGAGAGGGAAGGGTTCCTTTGCATACCCTTCGGGCGGATATTGATTTCGGCATGGCCGAAGCCAAGACCACTTATGGGCAGATCGGGGTGAAAGTCTGGATCTACAAGGGAGACGTCTTGCCTGACAGCGAAGAAGTGAAAACGGAACGGCGTATAGAGAGGAAGTATGCTTAGTCCCAAGAAAGTCAAACATCGAAAGATGATGAAGGGGAGAATGAACGGGAAAGCCTATCGCGGAGGCGAGCTTTCCTTTGGAGAATTCGGATTAAAAGCCCTTGAACCGGGCTGGATTACCAGCCGTCAGATTGAGGCCGCCCGTATCGCGATGACCCGTTATATCAAACGGGGAGGAAAAATCTGGATCCGGATTTTTCCTGATAAGCCGATTACGAAAAAGCCCGCAGAAACCCGTATGGGCAAGGGAAAAGGGAATCCGGAATACTGGGTGGCAGTGGTTAAGCCCGGGCGCATCTTATATGAAATGGATGGCGTTACCCGTGCGGTAGCCGAAGAGGCATTAAAGCTTGCGGCGTTTAAATTGCCGATTGCCACAAAATTGATAGAGCGTGGAGTGTAAGGTAAATGAAGGCTAAAGAACTTAGGAATTTCTCAAAAGAAGAGCTTCAAACAAAAAAAGGCGAAATTAAAAAAGAACTTTTTAATTTAAGATGTCAGATTGTTCTTGGAAAAATGGAAAATCTGGCGAGGGTTAAAAATTTAAAACGGGATGCGGCGAGAATAGAAACGATCCTGATCGAAAATCAGAAAGGGAACATTCTCCAGCCAAAACAGGTTAATTCATGACAGACATTAGAGTTCTCCCAAAAAAGAAAAAGGTTTTTACAGGAAAAGTCATCAGCAATAAAATGGACAAAACGGCTGTCGTGCAAATCGAGAGGACCGTCGTTCATGCGGTGTACCAGAAGGTGGTCAAAAGGTTTACCCGATTGAAGGTTCATGACCAGAGCAATCAATGCCAGGTTGGGGATAAAGTGAAGATTATTGAAACGCGTCCGTTAAGCAAGGAAAAGCACTGGAGCGTTGTTGAAATCATCAGTTCTGCTCCCAAAAAGTTTGCGGTTACAGAGTCAGGAGAGTGACGCGATGATACAAATTTACAGCATGTTAGATGTGGCCGATAACTCCGGGGCCAAAAAAGTCATGTGTTTCCATGTGATGGGAGGATCTCGCAAAAGATACGCGACCGTGGGGGACATTATTTCAGTGGCTGTGAAGGAAGCCATTCCTCATGCCACCGTTAAAAAAGGGGATGTTGCCAAAGCGGTGGTGGTCAGAACCGTTAAAGAAGTCCGGCGTGACGACGGGTCATACATTAAGTTTGACCGGAACGCGGCCGTTTTAATTAATGCTCAGGGAGAACCGGTCGGAACGCGTATTTTCGGGCCGGTGGCCAGGGAACTCAGAAGAAAAAAATTCACTAAAATTATTTCTCTGGCGCCAGAAGTTTTATAAAAAAGGAATACTTCATGTTTGTAACGGAATTAAAGGGTCCGCGAGTCAGTCTTAAAAAAGGCGACATCGTCAAAGTGATTTCAGGTAAGGAAAAAGGGAAACAGGGGAAGATCCTTCAAATCCTTACGAGAGAACAGAGGGTTTTGGTCGAAAAACTGAACCTGATCAAGAAACATCAGAAACCCTCCCAGGATAATAAGCAGGGGGGAATTGTGGAAAAAGAAGCATCGATGCACATTTCCAATGTCATGTTAATTTGCAATCATTGCAATAAAAACGCCCGGATTAAAATCAAGATTTTAGAAAATAATAAAAAGCTCCGAATTTGCACAAAATGCGGAGAAGGGATTGACCGGGCATAAGTTATTCAATTAAAAGGCTGCTGAGATTATGGCGAAAAAAGAGACCACCCCAAAAAAAGAAACTGCTGAAAAAGTAAAAAAGGAACCTGCCGTTAAAAAAGAGGCGGCGTCAGTTATAAAAGAAGAGGCCGGCGCCAAAAAAGAGCCGAACGCGATGAAAGTCAAGTTCATGAATGAAGTTGCTCCCGCGCTGATGAAAGAGCTGGCTTTCAAGAATCCGATGCAGGTGCCAAGATTTGAAAAAATCGTGATCAATATCGGGTTGGGAGAAGCGATTTCGAATGTCAAGCTTCTGGACGAGGCGGTTAAAGAGATCGGCATGATTACCGGACAAAAAGCGATCATTACCAAGGCCAAAAAATCGATTGCAGGGTTTAAATTGAGAGAGGGGATGCCGATCGGGTGCAAAGTCACTCTTCGCGGATCGCGGATGTGGGAATTTCTGCATCGTCTTTTACATGCCGCCCTTCCCAGAATTCGTGATTTCAGAGGGGTTTCCCAGAAATCGTTTGATGGGAGAGGGGGTTATACCCTGGGAGTCAAAGAACAGCTCATTTTTCCTGAAATTAAATATGACGAAGTGACCTCTTTGCATGGCATGGACATTACCATTGTAACAACGGCTAGAAATCCCGAAGAGGGAATGGCATTATTAAAACACATGGGGATGCCCTTCAGAAAATAATCCAGATTAAGGATTGTAAAATCATCATTAAGGAGAAAAGGGATTGGCAAGAATAGCGTTAAAACTCAAGGCAAAAGGGAAACAAAAATTCAAAGTCCGCGCTTATAACCGGTGTCCCATCTGCGGGAGAGGACGGGGTTATATGAGAAAGTTTGAAATGTGCCGGATCTGTTTTAGAGGGCTGAGTTTAAAAGGAGAAATCCCCGGAGTGATTAAGTCCAGCTGGTAAATTTTCAGGTTGATTGAATAATATTTAGGCGGGTAGAGGAATAAAAATATGTCAATGACTGATCCGATTTCGGATATGCTAACAAGAATAAGAAATGCCAATCAACGCTGGCAGGGTTTTGTCGATGTGCCGGTATCAAAGTTAAAGCTTGAGCTGGCAAAGAAACTTTTTCAGGAAGGGTTTGTTAAAAGTTATAAAGTAGTCGATCAAAAAGGGAAAGGGGTTATCCGTATCTATTTGAAATATCTCAACGGTGATGAAGAGCGGATTATCAATGGCCTTCAGAGAGTCAGCAGCCCCGGCAGAAGAGTTTATGTGGGAAAAGAAAAAATCCCCGTGGTCAGAGGGGGAGTTGGGGTGATGATTTTATCTACCTCAAAGGGGATATTAACGGATCGGGAATCAAAAAAGAATCATGTTGGAGGGGAAGTTCTCTGCTCCATCTGGTAACGTAGATTGGAATAAACGATATGTCGAGAATTGGAATGAAACCGATTGAGGTTCCTCACGGAGTAGAAGTTAAGTCATCGCAAGGGATTGTTACCGTCAAAGGGCCCAAAGGAGAACTTAAAAAAGCGCTTCATGAAAGGATCTCTATCGCGCAGGAGCAGACTCAGATAAAAGTAAGCCGGAATGGCAATGACGGTACGGCGAAGGCCTTACACGGATTGATGCGCAATGAGATTGCCAATATGGTTACAGGCGTTACCAAGGGATTTGAAAAAGTCCTTGAAATAAGCGGAGTCGGGTACCGGGCCGCCGTTCAGGGTCGAAATCTTTCTTTATCCCTCGGTTTTTCGCATCCGATTCTGGTCGAGCTGCCCAAAGGGATAGACGTCACGGTTGAAAAGCAGACGGTTGTCACCCTGAAGGGGGCAGATAAAGCGTTGTTGGGGCAGGTCGCCGCCAATATCCGGAGTCTCAAGGAGCCCGAACCTTACAAGGGAAAAGGGATCAAATACGCGGGTGAAAAAATCATTAGGAAAGAAGGCAAAACCGGTAAGTAAGCTTGACCATCAGGCTTTGCCTGTGGGAGAGCTGGGGTTCGGGGGCATCTGAGGATTTCACGCAGTGAAACCGGAAGGGTCCCTGACTGGAATAGGCAAGCTTGACCATCAGGCTTAGCCTGCGGGAGAGCTGGGGTTCGGGGGTATCTGAGGATTTCACGCAGTGGAACCGGAAGGGCCTCTGATTAAAAATGGCAAGCTTGACCAAACATTTTGAGGAAGAACAATGGGATTACAGATTCAAAAAAAACGTGTGGCGAGATTAAAGCGCCATGAGCGCGTCAGGAAAAAAGTGGGTGGAACGGCAGAGCGTCCCAGACTGACTGTTTTTAGAAGCAACTTATATATTTATGCGCAAATTATCGATGATACCAAAGGGGTGACATTGGCGATGGCATCAAGCCTGGAAAAAGGAATGGCCAAGAAAAGCGCTTCTGGAAAGAACATCGAAGCGGCAAAAAAAGTCGGCCTCCTTCTTGCCAAAAGAGCAAAAGAACTGAATGTGACACAGGTTGTTTTTGATAAAGGCGGGTACCTCTATCATGGTAAAATAAAGGCGCTTGCCGATGCTGTCCGCGAAGGCGGATTGGTATTTTAAGTTAAGCTTGACCATCAGGCTTTGCCTGTGGGAGAGCTGGGGTTCGGGGGCATCTGAGGATTTCACGCAGTGAAACCGGAAGGGCCCCTGACTAGAATAGGTAAGCTTGACCATCAGGCTTTGCCTGTGGGAGAGCTGGGGTTCGGGGGCATCTGAGGATTTCACGCAGTGAAACCGGAAGGGCCCCTGACTAAAATAGGAGTTATTTTGGAAAAAATAAATCAGGACGATAATTCGTTAAAAGATAAAGTGGTCTGTATCAACCGCGTTGCCAAGGTGGTCAAAGGGGGAAAGCGTTTCAGCTTCAGCGCCGTCGTTGTCGTTGGGAATGGAAATGGCATGGTCGGAATGGGAAAGGGAAAAGCAGCCGAAGTCCCCGAAGCCATCCGGAAGG
>JBGPKT010000145.1:0-5250 GCA_041486115.1 Nitrospiria bacterium
AGCTGTTTAACCCGGATGAAAACTATTTTAGAACATCTTCATTTCCCAGAAAATGAGGAGACCCGGGAACTGGCAGTACGGATGAAAGATCTTCACATGGGTCTGATGAAAAAATGTGTTTTCCTTCCCGGCGGACATCTTCCTCTACTTGAAAGATTGAAGGCCGGATTTAAACTCGGATTATTATCCAATTTTGATGATGCCGATACCGGATATCGGATCCTCAATGAGCTGGAAATCAATCATTTATTTGAATCGATTCTCTTTTCTGAAGAAGCCGGGTGGATTAAACCAAACCCGGATCTCTATAATATTATTCTCCGGAAAATGAATGTCCTGCCCGAAGAAACTTTGTTTGTCGGCGATACTCCTGAAGCTGATATTTTTGGACCTAAGCAATATGGAATGGATACCGCGTGGATTAATCCGGAAGGATATCCCTTCCCCGGAGATCCTGTTAAGCCCGATTATGAACTCCGTCATCTGTCAGAGTTGGAATCGATTATCTCCCCTAATCGTTTAACCCGTGATTTTCGAAATTGTCTTTCCGACGCAGGGCGCAATACACTCTCAAAACACCAATATAAGGACTAAATCATGTTTACAAAAATCAACACCATTATCCTGATTGTTAAAGATATGAAAAAATCGATTGAATTTTACCGGGATGTTCTTGGCATTCCTGTCAAAATGGAGATGCCTCAATGGGCTGAACTCGCCACCGAGGGAACGACCCTCGCGCTCACACCGGAAACCCATGAAATCAAAATAGACCCGTCAAATAACCCATCAGGCATTTCTATCGGCTTTCAGGTGAAAGATCTCGATAAAGTTTATTCTGATTTAAGGAAAAAAGGGGGACATTTTCAGATGCCACCCATCGATCAGGGGTATGGATTTTCTGCCACGATGGAAGATCCCAACGGGTATCGAATAACCTTTACTCAATCCAAATGGTAGTTCCGAAAGGTCATTTTCAATTGAAAGAACCTATGAAAAACCTGAAAAAAAGCCTTTTAGAACTATTGAGGAAAACGTCTTCTGAACTCCCCGGCGACGTGCAGAAAGCCCTTCAGAAAGGAACCCGGTCCGAACCTGAGAACTCCCGCGGTCTATATGCTATGCGGGTCATTCAGGACAATATTCAAATTGCTTGTGATACCTCCATGCCATTATGTCAGGATACCGGAATGATTACTTTTTACGTTCATGCTCCGGTCGGATTTGATCAGATCGCTTTTCTGAAAGAAGCAAAAAAGAGTGTGGCTGACGCGACTAAGATCGGTTATTTAAGGCAAAACTCCGTCGACTCCCTGACAGGAGTTAATTCTGGGACCAACCTTGGACCCGGCACCCCGGTTTTTCATTTTGATCAATGGAAAAAGAAATCGGTCGAAGTGAAACTTATTTTAAAAGGGGGGGGATGCGAGAATGTCAGCGCACAATACTCCCTTCCCGACAACCGCTTAAACGCCGGAAGAGACCTCGATGGCGTTCAGAAATGCATCCTGGATGCTGTCCTGCAGGCCCAGGGAAAGGGTTGCGGCCCCGGAGTTCTCGGCGTCTGTATCGGAGGAGACCGTGCCACCGGTTACGAACATGCCAAAACACAGCTCCTTCGAACACTCGATGATACCGCGGAAGACCCTTCTCTTGAAAAACTGGAACGAAACATCGTTGAGATGGCAAATCGACTCGGTATCGGACCGATGGGGTTCGGAGGTAAAACCACTCTCCTGGGCGTAAAAGCTTCGCAGTTAAATCGGCTCCCGGCGAGCTTTTTTGTCTCTATTTCGTATATGTGCTGGGCATACCGGCGTCAGGGAATCGACCTTGATTCCAAAGGGAGAATCAAAAAATGGATCTACTAATATGAAGTTCGAATTCCCTTTTACCGAAGAAAAGGTAAGGGCGCTTCATGTCGGCGATCGGGTGGAGATTTCCGGCATCCTCTTTACCGGAAGAGACGCTGTTCATAAATATCTTCATGAAGGGGGAAAACTTCCCTTTTCATTGAAAGACCAAATCATTTATCATTGCGGCCCTGTCGTGATTAAAGAAAAAGGGGGCTGGAAGGTCACGGCCGCGGGTCCGACCACATCGATCAGAGAAGAACCTTATCAGGCAGAAATTATTGAAAAATTTGGAATCAGGGGCGTTATCGGAAAAGGGGGAATGGGATTGAAAACGCTAAAGGCCTGTGAACAGTATGGATGCGTTTATCTTCACGCCGTCGGCGGTGCCGCCCAGGTTCTGGCCCGGGCGATTAAGAAAGTCCGGGGGGTCTATCTCCTTGAGAAATTCGGAGGGCCCGAAGCCATCTGGGAGCTTGAAGTAGAAAACTTTTCCTCCATTGTGACCATGGACGCTCATGGAAAAAGCCTCCATGAAGAAATGTTCGCCGCTTCTAAGAACAGGTTGAATGAGCTTCTGGCATTGCCTGAATTCAAGTTATAAAGGCAATTCCTTTACCTATCAGAAAACCGATCGCCGCCGCCAATCCTCCCAGTAAGGTGACCTGCAAACCGCTTTTAAGCCAGTGGGTTTTCGTCAGGATTGATTTTCCAGCTCCGATAGAAAAAAAGACCAGCACCGATAATAAAATGCCGAATTTTAACGCGATATACGTGTTTTCAATTAAAAAATAGGGAATGAGCGGAAAGATCCCTCCGATCAAAAATGTCCCCCCCATGATCATTCCGGCCCTGACCGGGTTTTCGATTTCTTCTTCAAGGATTCCCAGCTCCTCCCGCATCATAAACCGGACCCAGAGTTTATCATCGGAGGTAATCCGATTGACGATCATTTCAACTTCGTCAGGCAAAAAACCCATCTGGTTATAAATGTCCCGAATTTCCTGTTTTTCGACATCCGGGACTTCTTTGATCTCTCTTTTTTCTCGGGCAATTTCTTTTAAAAAAAACTCCTGCTGCGATTGATTCGATAAATAGGCCCCGATGAACATGGCAATCCCGCCGGCAACCACCTGAGCGATCCCCGTGAGAATAATGATTTTGCTCTGGAACACCGCTCCCGTTACCCCGGAGACAAATCCGATCGACGTAACCAATCCGTCATTAAGGCCGAATATGACATCCCGAAGCATTTTGCCTTCAGGGGTATGCCAGTCTTCCTTATGATACTTTTGCAATATATTCATGAATAATCTGAAGAAACGCGGGGGTTAAGACAGTGAGAGGTTATGATCGTGAGTTTCGCCGATCTGTTTAAGCGCTTCGACCACTCCGTCAATTATCCATTGAGGGGTTGATGCTCCGGCGGTAATTCCGACTTTTTTGGCGGAAGCAAACCATTCCGGAATCAGTTCCTCCTGAGTTTCAATATGATGCGTGGTTGCATACTTCCTGCACATTTCGACAAGTCTCTGGGTATTACCGCTGTTTTTGCCTCCAATCACCAACATGACATTTACCCGCCTGGCCAGTTCGTCCGCCGAATACTGGTTGCTTTTCGTGGCGCCGCAGATGGTATTTTTAATTTTCCAGTTTTTTTTATTATCCCTGATATAACTTTCAAATTTCTTGAACTTTCCATAATCCTGTGTGGTCTGGAAAACAATCCCCGCTTTTTCCGGATTGATTTCCAGCAGTTGATCAAGGGTGTCAATGACGTTGACTCTTGCGTTTGGATAGGAATGAAGGGCATGTCCGACAATCCCTTTAACCTCGGCATGATACTCTTCACCCACGACAATCAAGTGATACCCTTTTTTGCAAAACTCTACCGCATAGTCCTGGACATCAACGACAAAACGGCAAGTGGCGTCGACAACGTTCAGGTCGTTCTTTTTTGCTTTTTCATATTCTTCGGGAGGAACCCCATGTGCCCTGATGACCAGGTTCCCATGGTAAAAATCTTCGAAAGAATCTATTTTCTCAATGCCACATTCATCTTGAAGTCTTTTTATTTCCTGCGGATTATGGATGAGAGGTCCAAAGGTTTTGGTCGGAAGAGGTGATGTTCCGGCTATTTCCGTCGCTTTAATGATCGCCTCTTTCACACCGAAACAGAAACCGGAATGATGGGCAATTTCAATTTCCATAAAGGAATCTCCACACTGAGAGCAAAGTATAACATCTGATTTGTTTTGAAATCAATAAAAAGACCTGATTTAGACCTATATCAAGAAGTAAAAGAATGGTAAACTTATCAAAGATAAAAACCCTTTTGAAAAGAATGCTTCTTTATGATGAAAGTCGGCGTCGGTTTTTCAAAAAACAGCAAATCCGATCTGGCCGCCCGCGAAGCGGTTCAGGGCGCCCTTAAACAGGGAGATCTTAAAAAAGCTGATTTAATCCTCGTCTTTGCTACTTCGCACTTTCATCACGACTATCCTCTCATTTTAAGCATTCTGCACGACATAGCCAGTCCTAAACAGCTCTTTGGCTGCAGCGCGTATGGCGTGTTGACAGACAAGGAGGAGATCGAGCAGGCTCCCGGTATTGCCGTTCTGGCGTTAAGCTCCGCCTCTTTGAACACTCAGACTTTTCAGATCCATGACATCCTCGAGAGGAACTCAGAATCCGGGAAAGAGCTGGCAGAACTCCTGAAACCGGCCATTGGAAAAAACTCTCTCCTCTTTCTTTTTCCCGATACATTTTCTTTCCGGTTTGACGCTTTTCTCAAGGCCTTTACTAACACCCTTTCGGCAGCTTCTCTTCAAAAAGAATCACCCCCCCCTCTCTCCCGCGCCGGTTCAAAACATTCGTCGGCTCACGTTCCTTTCATGGTAGGCGGTGGAGCCTCCGAACAGGGGAACCTGAATGAGACTTTTCAGTTTTGCGGAAGAACGGTGGCGAGCAACTCGGTCTCGGGATGCCTTTTTTCCGGAAAAATTCAATATCACGTCGGCGTCACCCACGCCTGCCATCCCATCGGAGCTTCCATGATGGTCACCAGAGCAAAAGGGAACGTCCTTTATGAAATCTGCGGAGAGCCGGCCTATCAATCCTTTACCGATCTCTTCAGGAATAAACTCCACTATGAGCAGGAGCTTCAGGACGCGGCAAGTCTGGTCTTTCTGGGGCTGGGAATCAATCCCTGCGACACCTCCCTTCAAAATAAAGAGTATGTGGTCAGGAATATTCTGGCGCTTGATCCGGAAGAAGGCTCCATCACCATCAGCGACCAGGTTGAAGAAGGCCAGGTGATTTCTTATATGGTCCGGAACCCCCAACGGGCTTATCAGGAAGCCGAGGAGATGATTTCCGGCATGGCTAAAACATCAGG
>JBGPKT010000146.1:0-5221 GCA_041486115.1 Nitrospiria bacterium
AACGATTGTAAGCGAGCCGACCTTGGCTATCATTGCCCGAAAATTAAAACTGGGTGATTTCTTAATCCTTGGAAAAGGAGAGGAGTTGTCCCAAGGGCGGAATAAAAGCTCCCTCCTTGCCAATGCCCTCGAAGCGCTGATTGCCGCCATTTATATCGACAGCGGACTCCGCTCCGCAGAAGCTTTTATTCACCTGTGGTTTAAAGAGACCATCGAAAATATTCTCACCAGCCAGATCACTTTTGACTATAAAACGGATTTTCAGGAACAGTGCCAAAAGGTTTATGAAGTTTTGCCGGAATATAAACTGATCAAAACTACCGGACCGGACCATGAAAAAGTGTTTGAAATTCACCTTTTAGTCAAAGGAGATCTCTTTGGGGTTGGAACGGGAAAAAGCAAGAAAGAAGCAGAACAAAAGGCGGCCAGAGAAGCGTTAACCCGGATAAAGGGAGAACAAATAGTATGAAGAATCAGCAGATCATCATCCTCCCGGCACTATTTATTTTAATGAGTTTTTCCATTCCTGCCTGGGCAATTCAGATTCATTTAACCGACACTCAGCGGGGAGAGGCCATGTATTACGGGGTAAAGAATCTCAACACCGATACCCGGGTTTTTTTCAAGGAATGGACGGTAGACCATGGGATCAACGGAATGGCTATATTAAATTCCGAGTTTTTGACTTTGGCCAATTCGGCCCGCGACGCCGCTTTAGACGGACAAGAAATGGACCAGTATGCGATAGAAGATTCGCTCGCCAAGACCCAGGGAAAATTGGTCTTTACCATTTATGCCTATGGTAAAACCGAGGATTTTGCAAAAGATTACGGAGCACTCCTCAAAGCCAATGGAAAAACATATCCCGCTACCTATTGGGAAGAAGGCGAAATCACCCCATCTGAAAGCCACCCGGGGATGTTGGTGCAAGAGCTCTTTTATTATTTCCCTGTCGGATCTATTTCCCCTGAAAGCCAGATTATCCTTCAAATCGGACCCCCGGTACAAAAAGATAAAATTCAATTTGAATTCGATCTGAAAAAAATAAGATAATATTATATTACATAGTAATTTCAATAACTTATAAATTTGACGAAACAAAGATTATCCGGTATCCTTTATAGACTGAGGGTTTATTCTTGAAAAAGTTATCATATAAAAAAGCGGGAGTAAACATATCCCTTGGAAACAAATTTGTAAAACAGATCACTCCATTAGTAAGAAAAACCTTCAGGCCGGAAGTTTATTCCGATCTGGGAGGTTTTAGCGGTTTATTCCAGCTTAAAAAGTACCGGAATCCGCTTTTGGTTTCAGGGACTGACGGCGTAGGGACAAAACTTAAAATTGCTTTTATGATGAATAAGCATGATACCGTTGGAATCGATCTGGTAGCGATGTGTGTCAATGACCTGGTGGTGACCGGAGCCGAACCGCTCTTTTTTCTCGATTACCTCGCTTCTGGAAAACTCGAGTTAAACAGGTCGCTGGCGATCATCAAGGGGATCATCGAGGGGTGCCGGCAGTCGGGGTGCGCGCTGATCGGAGGAGAAACCGCGGAAATGCCCTCTTTTTATGAAAAAGGAGAATATGATCTGGCCGGATTTGCGGTTGGAGTGGTCGAAAAAAAAGACCTCATTGACGGCAAAAAAATTAAGCCGGGCGATCTCGTCATCGGCCTTGCTTCTACCGGCCTTCACAGCAATGGATATTCTCTGGCCAGAAAAATTGTTTTTGAGGAAGCCAGGCTAAAAATCAATCAAAAAATTCCCGACCTGGGCGACATTTTGGGAAACGTCTTAATGATACCGACCCGGATTTATGTCAAAACGATTTTAAAGCTTTTAAAACGATTTTCGCTAAAAGGGATGGCTCATATTACGGGAGGAGGGATCACCGAAAATCTTCCCAGAGCCTTGCCGGCAAGTTGCAAAGCGGTTATTTATAAAAACAATTGGGAAGCCCCCCCCATCTTTTCGCTCCTCAAGCGGCTTGGCAAAGTCAAAGAAGGGGAGATGTTCCGCGATTTCAATATGGGGATCGGATTTATTCTGATTGTCCCTGAAAATGAAGGAGACCGGGTGATATCAGCCGCAAATCGTCTGGGCGAAAAAGCCTCCATCATCGGTCAAATAGAAAAAGGTAAAAAAACCGTTCAATATGCCTGACCTTCTCCGCATCGGGGTGCTGGTTTCCGGAAACGGCACCAATCTTCAAGCTATCATGGACGCCATTGAGAAAAAAGAGCTTGAAGCAGAAATTACAGTGGTGATTTCAAACAAGAAAACGGCAGGAGCTCTCGAGCGGACAAAAACACATGGCCTAAACGGAATCTATCTCGATCCGGGAAATTATGAAAACAACCGGGAATACGAAAAAGAGATTGTCCGTCTATTCGCGAAAAACCGGGTCCAATGGGTGGTATTGGCGGGGTATTTGAAGATCATCACCGGCGAGCTCCTTTCCGCTTATCCCGAACGGATATTAAATATCCATCCGTCGCTCCTCCCTGCATTCACCGGCCTTCATGCTCAGGAGCAGGCCTTAAAATATGGGGTAAAGATTACCGGCTGTACTGTCCATCTGGTCGAAGCCGGACTCGACAGCGGTCCGGTCATTATTCAGGCGGCCGTTCCGGTTTTAGAAAACGATACCGTGGAAACGTTGAAAGAGAGAATCTCGAAAAAAGAGCATGAGATTTATCCTCAGGTCTTAAAGTGGATTTCAACCCGCAGGTTAAAAATCGACGGAAGGAGAGTTTCGATCCTCCCCGCTTCATCTCCTTCGGGAAATGAAATCATGAACCAAGGAGGCATCGTATGATCTGCCCTGTTTGCGGAAGCGCGGAAGGCGGAGATGGGCCCGAATGCCTGGTCTGTCATAACCGGATTTCCCAGGAGACCCTTGTAACGGATATGGAAATACAGGGTAGCACTGCCATAGAGATGTTTGAAAACGCCATCTCCAACCCGGGACCGAAAGCGGTTATTCCGGATGCCCCTCCGGGGATCGATGAGGATTCCAAAAAGATTCAGGAAGAGGACCAGCAGCTTCAGGATCAACTGGCCAAAATGGAAGAGGAGAAGCAGCGTCTTCTTGAATTAAAGCGCCAGCGAGAAAAACAACTCCAGGAAATAAAGGCGAAAGAAGAAAAAAAGAAGGTTCAGAAGAAAGAGACAGAAATCGACAATGTGGTCGATAAATTTAAAAATATTCTGGTCACTTCTCTCCCCACAGCAGCAAACAGGCCGATTCTGGAGTACAAAGGATTGATTATGGCCCAGGTGTTGATCAAAACTGATGTGTTGGATGCTGCCGTTACCGGATTAAAAGATGCGGCGGGATTGAGACAGACCCCGTATTACGATAATTTAAAAAAAGGGTTTAACATCGGGTTGACCGATCTTAAAATAGAGGCGTCGAAACTTGGCGCAAATGCCGTTATCGGCGTGAACGTCCATGAGCAATATTTAAAAGAACATGTCATGATTTTATCTTTTTCGGGAACGGCCGTTGTCTATCAGGCCGACGCCGCGTCACTCCTTGGATAATAAAATACATTCTGTATAGGGAAAAGGCCATGAAAGAAAAGATGCCGGGGTTAGAAGAGTTCCAGTTAGGGACAGCCTATCTGAAAGAAAAGAACTATAAAGAGGCTGCACATTATTTCCGAAAAGCGCTCCTTTTTTATCAGGAAAACCCGAACCAGACGCCGGGGACTCTCCTGTCATTTTACGGATATGCGACGGCTATGGGAGAAAACCAGATAAAAGAGGGGGTGGCCTTCTGCAAAAAAGGGATCCAGAGAAAAGATCAGGT
Organism: Nitrospiria bacterium; assembly: GCA_041486115.1. Lineage (GTDB taxonomy): Bacteria > Nitrospirota > Nitrospiria > JACQBW01 > JACQBW01 > JACQBY01. The sequence continues at coordinate 3,817 of JBGPKT010000146.1, forward strand.
TCCCGAGCAATATCTCTATCTGGCGGAACTCTGTTTAATAAACAGAAGAAAAGGGGAGGCCTATCAAGCCCTTGAAGACGGTTTAAAGATTTTTAAAAATAATTCCAGGTTGTTAGAAAAAATCAAAGAATTCGGAGTGAGAAAAAGACCTCCTCTGCCGATCCTTAAGAGATCGCATCCGGTCAATAAAGTATTGGGAAAGATTTTGCGAGAACCGATCAGCAAGAAGTAGCCCGATCCGTTGATAAAGGGCGAGGTTTTGTCATAGCGAGTTCTTTTTATTGCAAGGTATCGTTTTTTCAGGTAAATTATGGGTTTAAATTAAGTCGGGGCTGTAGCTCAGTTGGGAGAGCGTCTGGTTCGCAATCAGAAGGTCGCCGGTTCGATCCCGGCCAGCTCCACTCCTCGCTAGCGGGGCGGAGCGGTTCTCTTTACGCAGCGTAGCTAATCTTGTCATTCTAAATCTTTTTATAGCTAGCGGGGCGGAGTGGTTCCGCTGTCAAAATACTTCCGAAGCTGGCTCGGATGCTCCCCTCTCACTCATCTTGTTCGCTGACCACAGTCCCCTGTGGTCATTTTATTTTCAAGGGCCTTCGCAAAAATCGCTCGATGCCTCCCGTACCCATGTGTTCCGGCCAGACCAAGCTTGTTCCATTTCTCCCTTTTGTCCTTGAATAAACCAATTTATTGAATTTTCATTCGCTTTCAAATATAGTCGTGATAATTTAGTTATTTCGTTGATTTTAAAAAGTAAAAAATTAATGGGTGACCCTCCTCTTTACTTTTACCCTCCTCTTTTAGATTTTTATAGACGGAATTGCGCATAGAATCATGTTGATTTTTCGGGATTTTCAGATTAAGAAATAGCGGGTTCAAAAACTAATGTTTATTCTCAGTATGACTTCCGTATGGTTGATAACCCATTCAACCTAACGGGTATAAACAAAGCCATGTATAAACACTTATATAACAGCCTACGATATGAGAGAAGAAGATTGGCCGATGGAAACCAGAGACATTCATTTAACTACTAGATATTTAGAATTCGTCAAAAGGATAAAAAGAGGTGTATTTCTAGGGTTTCTTTTTATGTCGGTCGGTTTGCAGGCGTGCGGGGGAGGAGGGAGCAATTCGTCAACACCTACCGGGGTGGGAGGAATTTCTACCTGGGCTTTTGTTGATGGGAATGGCGCGAATGGAATTAATCAAACTGGCGCTAAAATTCCTCAATTAACGGGTTTAGGTGCCAAACTCTATGCCATCTGGACGGAATCAAGTTCTGGTATTCTCCCCGAACAGATTCGTGTCGCGGTGTATAACAATAATGATACTGCCCCTTCTTGGTCTTTCGTCGATGGAAGCGGCTCTATTGGAATTAATAAGGACAGTACGCAATCTGCCTACT
>JBGPKT010000147.1:0-4992 GCA_041486115.1 Nitrospiria bacterium
AACTTTTCAACAGAATTTTCAATATCTTTTTCTGGTACGAAGTGTCCAGTTAAAGAGAAAAAACCACGATTAATTGAGGGAACGGAAGGGAAAAATTTGTAGACGAAAAAGAACTGAATCAATCTGTGTTATCGCAATTATTTTGGCCGGGCTTCAAAACTCAATTGAACGATCTGCTTTGTAGCAAAGGATATCCATCTTGAATCCGTTAATCCTCTCTCTAAGACCTCTTCAATCGGGGAAAAGAAAATTCTTTTGGGCTTTTTTAATGCCTGAGCCGTATAAGTCCAAAGAGAGCCGATGCGCTTTTCTTGCGAGGTGATCACCAGCAGAGTGCGATCTTCGGGCAAAGAAGAGAGTTTTTTGATATATCTGCTCCGGATCAGGTTTAAACCGTCCATTTCTATTAAAATGTCTTTACGATCGCTCTCGGTTTGAATCTTTAATTCCAGGTCAGCATAATGTGTCCCTTTTGCATGAAATAGATTCTTCATTTTCATCTGGCCGTCATCCAGGATAGACAATATTTTGTACGTTTTTGTTTCCTTTTCTTCCCGAAAGATTCGCCGAATGACCTGGGTCAGCCAATACTCGTGTTGGAACAGATGATCCGGCGGAATCTGAATCTTCAGGTATAAGGGATCATACCCATGACTGAGTAATATGGAGGCTCCAAGAGGGGTTAAAAAACAGAAAATTCTGGAAGGCATGAATGAGTAGGAAACCTTCCTGATTATTTTTCTTTTTGCCATTGTGCCAACTTTGGCATAAACCTGTTGGAAGTGAAGAGGACGTCGGCCTGTTTCTAGATCCCGATAAAACTCAAAGGCGTCGTTAATAGGACTGGGACCAAAGGAGAGATGTTTAAGCCAGTCGAGATCTCTCTGTTTGAAACCTGAATCTATAGAAGTCATCTTAATTCTTCCGAACTGAAAACCTTGTTTCGGTTTTCCTGTCTATCTATTTCATGTTATTCCGGTATGACCAAAGTATGACCAGACCCATGGTTATCCACAGAATTGGTGGTAAAAGAAAGAAACATCTGGAAATCTTTAACTAATTGATTTATATTATGAAAATTAATTCCAGTTAGAAATCAGGCCCTTGTGGAAAATGGTTAAATTGCTTTCACACGGCAGAGGTCGCAGGTTCGAGACCTGCATCGCCTATTCCCCAAAACGCCTTCTTTTCTTCTTCCTCATTTCTAAAAATACGGGCCTATGTCCGAATTCATGGTTTTAGGAGTGGATCGGTTATGGTTCTGGATACCTCCCTAAGTAGGGTAACCGGGGATAACGGGTTTTTGAAAATTTCAAACGGGGGTTTAGGAAAATAGACGTTGATTTTTTTCCCCCCTCGCGTTAAATTGTTTTTTGGGTTTCTTTTCTAAAATATTTTTTCCGGATTTAAACATTTAAATCAGGATGCGAAGTCATTGTCTGAACATCTGAATTTAACCAAAAAAAGAATCGTGGTTACCGGCGGCGGCGGGTTTTTAGGTTCTTATGTCGTGGAGAAGCTGAAAGAACGGGGTTGTCCGGACGTTTTTACTGTCAGGAGCAAAGAGTATAATCTGGTTGAGCAGGATGATGTGAAACGGCTCTATAGAGATCTTCAGCCTGATATTGTGATTCATCTTGCCGCCATCGTCGGTGGTATCGGCGCTAACAAGGAAAACCCGGGGAGTTTTTTCTACCAGAACCTCATGATGGGAGCCCTCTTAATGGAGGAGGCCAGGGTTTATGGGTTGGAAAAATTCGTGGCCCTCGGAACCATTTGTGCCTATCCGAAATTTACGTCGGTTCCCTTTAAAGAGGATGCCCTTTGGGACGGTTATCCGGAAGAAACCAATGCCCCCTACGGGCTGGCAAAAAAAATGATGTTGATTCAGTCTCAGGCCTACCGCCAGCAATATGGTTTTAATTCGATCTACCTTCTGCCGGTAAACCTTTATGGCCCGCGCGATAATTTTGACCCCCACACTTCTCATGTGATCCCTGCTTTGATAAAAAAATGCGTCGATGCGATTAAAGCTGGCGATGATCAAGTGACAGTCTGGGGGACAGGACGTCCCACCCGGGAGTTTTTATATGTTGAAGATTGCGCCGAAGGGATTATTCTGGCAACAGAACGGTGGAACAAATCGGACCCGGTTAATTTGGGCGCCGGTTTTGAAATATCTATCAAGGATCTGGCAGTCCTTATTGCAAAGATTACCCGATTTAAAGGAAAGATAGTCTGGGACGCGACAAAGCCTGATGGTCAGCCGCGGCGTTGTCTCGATGTATCGAGGGCGTTGAAAGAGTTTGGTTTTAAAGCCAGAGTCAGCTTTGAAGAGGGATTAGAGAAGACGGTTTCATGGTACCTTAAAACCCGGTAATCACCCTTTAAAAGAAATAAAGGAGCGGCATGATAAAAAAGAGTTTTATTTTTTTATTTTTTCTCCTGTTACAGGTTTATCCGGTGTCTGGCATGGAGGTGGAAGATTATTTTCCCACGGTTAACACCAGGGGTTTAACCGGATTTTATTACCTCGATTCGGCCGGCACGCTTCTTAAAGGGGAGATTCAAACCTCTCTTTTTGGAATCGCTTATGAAGAGGATGTCACCCGCATGAAAACAGGGATGGCTGAAGTGGTTTTATCCGCAGGGGTTCTCGATGGGGTTGAAATGTCGATCGGGATTCCTTATTATCGACAGAGTGGCAATCTGGCCGGATTGGGAGATGTCAGGTGGGCTGGAAAAGTTCACCTTTTAGATCAATTAGGTGAAGATATTCCGGAGCTGGCTGCCGTTGCTTCTATCATTTTACCTACCGGAGACCAGAATAACGGATTCCGGACGGTCAATTCCTACGGCGCGGATCTTTTGTTGGTCGCCCAGGCCAAAATCGACTTAACGGATTATTCGTTTAATCTGAATGCCGAAGGGGGAGTTTTTGCCAAGGATATCGGCCAAGTCAGTGAAGAAAAATATGGTGAGTATGGGATGGGAGGCTATTTTCCGATTTCGGATGCTTGGGTATTACTTCTTGAAGGGAACGGCACCATAAAAAACGGCTCGTCTAATACACAAAGCTCCCTGACGACCTCTGCGTCCCTTCGTCTTTTTACCGGGCCCTTTTCAATGACGGGAGGGGTTGACAAGACGATTGCCATGAAGACCGGCGGTCCGGCAGGACTAGGCCTTCATGGCTCTCTTAACTTCTTTTTTTAATCAGACTTCGTTTTATTCTTTTTCGTCCGGGTCATTACCGGCATCATATAAATCTTTTTTTCGCCATAAGTCGGCTTATCTTTTTTAAATCCGTCTCTGCTTTTGTTGTCGTCTCTGCTTCTAAAGCTCTCTCTGGGCTTGGCTTCATCCCTGGTTTTATACCCGTCTCTGCTTTTTCTCCCATCCCTAAAAGAGGGCCTTCTCTCTCTGTCTCTACCTGTGTCTGAACCAAATCCTGGACGTCGCCCTTCTTTTTTTGGCTCTTCTTTGATGACCACAGGGTCTGTAAAATCATATAAATAGAAAAGCGCACAGACAAGGTCTTCCGGAGAGAAAGACGTATAAAGATCGCTGATCAGAGGCGCATATTTTTTTACAGCCCCCTTTTTCAAGGCCATTTCAATTTCAGATTGTGTTTTGGAGAGCCGTGATTTTGCCACCAGAGTGTCCGAAGGGATTTCTTTCTTTTCGATCCTGGTTTTTGAACGGGTTTCTATTGTCTTCAGGTTGCGGGATTCTCCGGGGGTAATTAATGTAATGGCTTCCCCTTCTTTTCCGGCTCTTGCGGTCCGTCCAATCCGATGGACATAGGTTTCATGGTTTTTAGGGAGGTTGTAATTAATGACATGAGAGATCTCGGAAACGTTGATTCCTCTGGCCGCGACATCTGTAGCCACGAGCGTTTTGACGGTTCCCCCTTTAAATAATTTCATGACATGATCCCGCTGTGACTGGCTCAGGTCGCCATGAATCGCTTCGCTCGGATAACCCCCTTTGACCAGCTGGGCGGTCAAGCGATCGACATTCATTTTGGTATCGCAAAAGATAAGGGTCAGGGAAGGATTGCTGACGTCCAGAATACGGCAGAGGGTGTCAAAACGGTTATGGTTGGAGGTCTCATAATAAACCTGTTTAACATTGGCCACCGTTACGTTTTTCCTGTTGATCCTGATTTCGGTCGGATTCTGCATATATTTTTTTCCGATTTGAAGAATCGGTTCCGATAAGGTTGCCGAAAAAAGCAGCGTCTGCCGTTCTTTGGGGATTTCTTTTAAGAGCTCGGTAATATCGTCAATAAAACCCATATCGAGCATGACATCCGCTTCATCCAGAACGGCGGTCGTCACTTGATTCAAACGAAGGGTTTTGCGGTTCAAATGGTCAATCAATCGTCCCGGTGTTCCCACAACGATATGCGCCCGGCGTTTCAATCCTTCGATCTGAAGGGATATGGCCTGCCCTCCATAGACCGCCAATGCATAGACCCCTTTTTCTTTTCCTATCCGGTTTAGCTCTTCGGCAACCTGAATGACCAACTCGCGGGTCGGTGCGATCACCAGCGCCTGGACTTTAAAATCGGCCGGATTGATCTTTTCGATAATCGGTATTCCAAAAGCGGCGGTTTTTCCGGTACCCGTTTGCGCCTGGCCGATGACGTCGGCTCCCCTTAACGCAAGTTCAAGGGTTTTGGATTGAATGGGCGTTGGGTGTTTGAAACCCATCTTTTTTAAAGCAAGCAAGATTTCCGGACCGATATTCAGATCTTCAAATGATGCGGTGGTATTGTCGAATTCTGGCGTAATGGTGACAGAGGCGTCGACGCTCATGGGGCGGGCCTCACGTGTAATTAAATTCATCTGTTTTTCCTTTGTTGAAACTTTAAATGATTAACTTATGATTAGTTTTGATGAAAGAACAAACTCAAGAGGCCTGAGGTTACAACAGGAGAGGGTATTTCAGCAGAAACTAATAGAATCGCTCTTTAGCGATATTCAA
>JBGPKT010000148.1:0-4985 GCA_041486115.1 Nitrospiria bacterium
CTGGCAAAAAGGGAGATTAAGCTCCCGCCAAATCCGAGGCCGATCAAAGGCGTAATTGAAACGGCTGATCCTGCAGGGGCCAGGTAAAGCAACACCGCATAATAGCCGGCGACGCCGAGAAGTCCAAGTCCGACCACCAGAAGTCCGGTAATCGTTCCCCCTTTGACGGCCACTTCGAGCGCTTTTGCCAGGCCCTGCGTTGACGCCTCAGCGGTACGGACATTGGCCCGGACCGAAATATTCATCCCGATATAGCCCACCGCCGCCGATAAAAGAGCCCCGATGAAAAAGCCGATCGCCGTCTCCGGACCGAGAAAAACCCAGATGACCGCAAACAAAACCAGTCCCACCATTCCGATCGCCGTATACTGCCGGTTCAGAAAGGCCTGCGCCCCTTCCTGAATCGCCAAAGCAATGGTTTGCATTTTTTCTGAGCCGGGGCTTTGTTTCATGATCCAGCGGGCCAGGATAAAACCATAAACCACGGCGGAAAGCGCACACACAAAAGAAAAAATTAAAAATCCCTGAATAACATCCATCGATTTTCTCCTAATGATTTATTTATTACTTCTGATTATAAACATTCATGGCTTTCTGAGGCCCTGCGGATAAAATCTCATTGACCGCCGCGGCCGATTGCCGGATCACCTCATTTAATACCGCCTGCTCTTCTTTCAGAAAAGGGGAAAGGACATAAGAGACCACTTCTTCCTTTTCAGGCGGCCGTCCGATCCCCGCCCTTATCCGCAAGAACTCATCTGTCTGAAGCGCCTCTATAATGGAAGAAACGCCATTATGCCCCCCTGCCCCCCCTTTGAGTTTAATCCGGATTTGACCGAAGGGAATATCAAGATCATCATGAATGATGATTAATTGCGAGGCGTTTTCATGAAAGTAATCCAGAAGCCGCCTGACCGCCTGACCGCTCCGGTTCATGAAAGTCACAGGCTTGGCCAGCAGAACGGAGTGCGTTAATAACAGTCCCGCGCCCGATTCATATAAATCACTCTTCTTCCGAACCGGCAACTGATATTTGTCTGCGAGATAGTCAACAATTTTAAAGCCGATATTGTGGCGGGTTTTTTCGTATTTCTCCCCGGGATTTCCAAGCCCCACAATAAAAAACATGCTTATGCTTTTGCCTTGGACTCTTTCTTATCTTCTTTTGCTTCCTCTTTCTTCGGCTTGGCCTCGGCCTTCCCTTCCTTGCCTTCCTTCACTTCGGCGCCCTCTTCTTCTTTCTTTTTGCCGATCACTTCAGGTTCTTTTGCTTCTTTTGGAACCGTTTCCAAAAGCGCTGTCAATTTTTCTTCGGAGATCGGCGCCGCGACCGATACAACGACCTGACGCCCTTCGGATAACATCGTGATCCCTTCCACCAGCGGAATTTCATCGACATGGAACGCACCTCCGATAGGGAGAGCCGAGACATCAAACGGAATATGGTCCGGAATGGCCAGAGGAAGCCCCTCGATCTCCACCTCCCGGATCAGATGCTGGAGGATGCCCCCCTCCTTGACGCCGATCGGACTTCCGGTCATCTCCAGGTGGACTCTCACCCGAATGGGCTTATCAATCGAAATTTCAAACAGGTCAACGTGAAGGATCTTGTCGGTAATAGGGTCTTTTTGAAAATCTTTGAAGATGGCCAGCCGGTCCTGCTTTCCCGTCTCCCCTTCGAACTTCATGTTCAACATGGTGTTCTCTCCCGTTTTGGAATGGATAATTTTATGGACATCCACGGGATTTAAAGTGACCCGGGTCGATTTTCCCGCGCCATATAATACGGCCGGGATTCTCCCGATGATCCTTAACTGTCTTGCCGGCCCTTTGCCGCTGATTTCTCTTTTCTGAATCGTTAAATCTATCTTTTGCATTTTTTTACTCCCGAAACACTGATTGGTTTATCTAGACTTTTATACAAACAATGAACTGACCGATTCTTCGCTATGAATTCTTTTGATTGCTTCGCCCAGAATAGGGGCGACAGACAGTACTTTAATTTTCGCGCATTCCTGATTTTTACCGTTTAAAGCTATCGTATTCGTGACCACCACCTGATCGATCGGCGCCTCGTTCAGCCTTTTCAATGCCGGACCGGATAATACGCCGTGAGTGCATCCCGCGATGATTTTTGTCGCTCCCGCCTTGAAAATCGCTTTGGCCCCTTCGGAGATAGTCCCTGCGGTGTCGATCATATCATCCACCATCAGGACTTCTTTCCCTTTGACATCTCCGATCAGGTTCATCACCGTTGCCCGATTCGGCCCTTCCCGGCGCTTATCGATAATACCAAGACCCGCCTGAAGCCTCTTGGCGTAAGCCCTTGCCCGTTCCACCCCACCCGCATCGGGAGAAACCACGACAACATCTTTAAGCCCGAGTGTTTTAAAATAATCGAGCAAAACCGGGGTCCCATAGAGATTATCGACCGGAATATTAAAAAACCCCTGGATCTGTCCTGCATGAAGGTCCATGGTCAACACGCGGTCAGCCCCGGCAGTCGTAATGAGATCAGAAACCAGTTTGGCCGTAATCGGAACTCTGGGCTGGTCCTTCCGGTCCTGCCGGGCATATCCATAATAAGGGATCACGGCGGTGATCCGTCCCGCAGACGCCCTTTTCAAGGCATCGATCATGATCAGCATTTCCATCAAATTCCGGTCGGCCGGATCGGAGGTCGACTGGATGACGAAAATATCCATTCCTCTGACATTTTCATCCAGTCTGACTTGCGTTTCCCCGTCGCTAAACTGTGATACCGTAGCCCTGCCCACGGGAATGGAGAGATAGTCGCCGATATCCTTGACCAGGGAAAGGTTCGATTTCCCGGTAAAAATTTTTATTTCCATAACCATCCGCCTGCGCTTTTGCAGCGCTCAACACGTTACTTAAAATAACTGATTGGGGCGCCAGGATTCGAACCTGGGCATGCGAGATCCAAATTCTCGTGACTTACCGCTTGTCGACGCCCCAATGAAACCGGTTTTCAGAGACAACGGGCAATTTTAATCCAACCCGCGGGCAAAAACCGCCGCAAGTTTCTTTCGGCTTCTTCCGCCAAATTTTCAGTAGAAAAAAAACCAAGAAGGGTCGAACCGCTTCCGCTCAATAACACCTTTTCCGCTTTTTCCCCGAGGAGCCGGGCCTTCATTTCCTGTAACAGAGGATACTGGCCGAAAACCAGCTTTTCAAAATCGTTTTCCAGATATTCGGACAACCAGCCTGAATTCACGGTTTGAAAACTTAGGATTTTATTATGATTGGCCCCTTTTGTCAAATTATTTTTATCCCCGGCTTGCGATAAATCCCATTGGCGGTAGGCCTCCGAGGTCTTGACGGAGAACCCTGGAAATACGAGTAAAATCCGGTAGTTGCATGTCAAATGCAAAGGCTCGACGGTTTCTCCCCTGCCTGACACCCAGGCCGTAGAGCAACCATAACAAAAAAAGGGAATATCGCTCCCGAGCTCCCCCCCCAGCGAGGCCAGCTCCTCTATGGAATAATGAAGGCCCCATAACCTGTTTAATTCCTGAAGGGTAGTAGCGGCATTGCTGCTCCCACCTCCCAGCCCGGCTCCAATTGGAATATTTTTGCGGATGAAGATTTTAACGCCCCTGTTCTCTCCCGATTTTTTTAACAGCATTTCCGCCGCCCGGTAAACGAGGTTAGCATGGTCCAGAGGAAGGTCAGGAAGGTTCGAACCGATTTCAATCCCGTTTTCCCGGAGATCAAAAGATAATTCATCCCGCAGATCGATCCTCTGAAAAAGGGAAACCAGGTTGTGATAGCCGTCGGGCCGCCGATCGAGAATCTTCAAGATGAGATTTATTTTGGCATAAGATTCTTTTACCACGGCCATACTATACCGTTTTCCAAGACTAAAGTGAATGATAAATTGTCCTTTTGAGCTAGACATTATCAACCCACTCTTATAAAATGATTTTTTAATTTACAGAAAGGGACTGTGCATGCCCGTCCGCTTTTCAGCGAAAAGTGACAGAGGAAAAGTAAGGCCTGACAATGAAGATTTCATGGGAATCTTCCCCGAAGAATCTTTATTTATCGTTGCCGATGGAATGGGGGGGCATAAGGCCGGCGAGGTGGCCAGCCAGCTGGCCGTCGAAACGATCTATCGAGCGCTCCAGCTTAAAAAACTAAGCCCCGATTCCCCCTTCGAGCAAAACTCTCATTACCTCGATGATTCGATTCAAAAAGCCAACCGGAAAATTTTCGAGGAAGGAGGGGGAAACCCCGAAAAAGCCGGAATGGGAACGACCGTCGTGGCGGCCTGGATCCATAATTCCTATGCCTCGATCGGTTATGTGGGAGACAGCAGGGCCTATTTATTGAGAAAAAAGAATTTAAGACAGGTGACCTCAGACCACTCTCTCGTTAACGACTATCTTCAGAAAGGGCTAATCCAGCAGAGCGAGGTGGACCAGCACCCGCATAAGCATGTCCTGAGCCGGGCGGTAGGAACCCAGGAAACGGTGGAAGCGGACATTATCAACCTCCCCCTCCAGACCGACGACCTCCTTCTCCTTTGCACCGACGGGTTAACCAATATGCTTTCAAAAGATGATATTGAAGCTATCTTAAATGGACCCGAAGATTTCGAAAAAAAGAGCCGGGCGTTAATCGACCGGGCCAACCATTATGGCGGATCGGATAACATTACCGTCGTCCTTATCCAATTCATTTAAATCCATGAGACAGCCGCTTAAAAACCTGACTCTGACCCTTCTGGTCCTCTTCCTCTTCCTGTTTTCCGGGGATCTTATCGCGCTTTATGTCAATGCCCTCTGGTTTTCAGAAGTCCATTATGAACAGGTATTCAATAAAACCCTCTTAACAGAACTTCAACTGGGGGGGGGATTCGGGTTTCTTTTTTTTCTCCTTATTTACCCCAACCTGTTCCTGGTCAAGAGGTTTAAAAGAAACCGACCATGGACCGAAATGGGAACACAGTTAATCCTAACACC
>JBGPKT010000149.1:0-4956 GCA_041486115.1 Nitrospiria bacterium
CTCGCTTCGACCCCGGAGAGCTTATTTTTTTCAGGATGCCCTTGAAGAGGGCTCCCCATTTTTCGGAGGGTGCCTAATTTTTCATGAGGAAAATAACCGCAATGGGCCAACAGGACATAGAGAGCAGGGGCCGCATGCCCTTTGCTTAAAATAAACCGGTCCCGCTCAGGCCAGTCGGGATGTTGAGGGTCATGTTTCATGACTTTGCAGTATAGGGCCGTCATTATGTCAATTGCCGAAAGGGATCCCCCCGGGTGACCCGATTGCGCTTCAAAGATCATTTTGACGATATCCACTCGTAATTTCGATGCAATTTCTTCCAGAACTACATGATTTTTTGACATTTTTATCTACTTGTGCCTAAAGGATAGTTGTTAACGATTTTTAGTTTTCCACAGAGAAAAATACTGTCAAGAGACTAACAAAAATCGAAAGGTAAGTCAAACAAAAGGGGGAAGTTAGTGGGGAAAAACAAGAAAGGAACTGCGGTAAAAAATCTTAATTGTTGCCTGTGGGAGGCTCGTTTTCGGGCCGGACTTTAATCGATTTTAAGAAGGATTGATCAAAACGGTTTAACTCAAATTTAGAATTTTCCAGTAAGGCCGGAGGCTGAAAGGTCACCTTTCCCTTCTGTTCTTTATGAAGGGCGCGGGTAATTGAAGCCAGAACAAGGTCTACCTGATACCCTTCTTCTTCAATATCTCTAATAACGGTTCGGATTTCCGTACTTTCGGCAAAAACCGAATTAATTGCATGAGCCAGGTCCCGAACCAATTCCTTTAGCTTTTCATTTCCTTCTGATTCGTTTTCCCAGTCGTTATGTTCGCTTTTCGCCACCTGGACTACTCCTTTTCTGTTAGAATAATCTCTCTCTCACTCTTTAAAATATATCTCCCACCTCCTGTTTTGTCAAGGCAGTGAAAACACTGTTTCAAGGCCGCTTCCTGTGATACAATTCAGCTTTATTGAGAAAAAATGTCTCAATAAAGTTTTCGCTGGAATTTAAAATGATCAAAGAAAAAAAAAGGCTATACCCAAAAGTCGGGTTAATTAATCTGGGTTGCTCCAAAAATCAGGTCGATTCCGAAGTGATGCTCCATAAACTCCAGGAGGCGGGTTTTACCTTAACCCCCCGCGAGGAAGAGGCTGAAATTATCATCATTAATACCTGTGGTTTTATCGAATCGGCCAAACGGGAATCCATAGACATGATTATCGACCTCGGAAAGCTCAAGAAAAAGGGGCAGTGTAAAACTCTGATAGCCACAGGATGCCTGACACAGCTTTATCAGGAAGAGCTCTTAAAAGAGCTCCCTGAACTTGATGCCATCGTCGGAACAACCGAATATCCCAAAATCGCCGAAATCTGTAAAACCTTCCTGGATAAAAAAGGAAAAGATAAAAAGCGCTCTTCCTGGTTGAGCGAACCAACCGCCCTGTATGATGAGTCGGTGACCGAAAGGGTCTTAACCGGAGAACGGTTTTGGGCCTATATCAAAATATCCGAAGGGTGCGACAAAAGCTGTTCTTTCTGCATCATCCCCGAAATGCGGGGCAAAATGAGGAGCCGTCCGATTCCGTCCATTGTCAAAGAGGCCAGCGGGCTCGCCCGGCAGGGGGTGCGTGAGATTAACCTGATTGCCCAGGATTTAACCAGTTATGGCCGGGATTTGGGGAAACTCCAGCTCTACGAACTTTTAAAAGAGCTTGTCGATACCGATGTCGACTGGATCCGTATTCTTTACAATTACCCCCACCCCTTTCCCGACAAATTGATGGACCTTATAGCGCGCGAGCCTAAAATCTGCAATTACGTCGATATGCCGCTTCAGCATATTGACGAAGAGGTCTTAAGAAAAATGAACCGGATCCATCAACAGGAGTATACGATTAACCTCATCAAGCGGATGAGATCGCGGATTCCCAACCTGGTCTTAAGAACGTCGCTTATTGTCGGGTTCCCTGGAGAGACCGAAAAAGCCTTTGAAACCTTGTATGATTTTGTCAAAGAGACCCGGTTCGATCGCCTGGGGGTTTTTATTTACTCGCAGGAAGAGGGGTCTCCGGCAGGCCAGATGGAACATCAGATCGATGAAGAGGTCAAGCAGGCGCGATGGGACAAGATTATGAAATTGCAGGAAAAAATATCCATGAAAAACCATGAAAAGCTGGTAGGAACGATACAGGATGTCCTGATTTCCGGGCTCTCTAAAGAAACCGACCTCCTTTTAGAAGGAAGGTATTACGGACAGATGCCTGAGGGAGACGGCGTGGTCTATATCAACGACGGAACCGCCAGCCCAGGCGATATAGTCAAAGTCGAAATTACGGATGCCCACCCTTACGACCTTGTCGGAAAAATCGTCTCACCTTGATTGATACCCCTTTCACGCGGCAGGCGGGGATAGAGATACCGCTGATCTGCGGACCGATGTATCCCTGCAGCAATCCCGAACTGGTGGCGGCAGTCTCCGACGCCGGTGGAATCGGGATTGTCCAGCCCATTTCACTCACCTATGTTCATGGCCATGATTTCCGCGAAGGATTAAAACTGATCCGCCGACTGACTTCAAGGCCCATAGGAATGAACGCGCTGATCGAAGAATCCTCGACCCGTTACCGAAAACAGATGGAGCGGTGGATCGATATCGCGCTTGAAGAAGGGGTGCGGTTCTTTATCACATCGCTCGGAAAACCCCATTGGGTCGTCCATCGGGTCCGTCCCATGGGCGGGATCGTATACCATGATGCCACTGAGCGGAAATGGGCCGTCAAAGGGCTCGATGGCGGCGTAGATGGTTTAATCGCCGTGAACAACCGTGCCGGCGGGCATCCCGGTAAAAAAAGCATGCAGGCGTTATTTGAAGAACTCTCCAGCCTCGGGGTGCCGCTCGTTTGCGCCGGAGGAATCGGGGCCGAGTCTGATTTTGCAGAGGCGCTTCGGATCGGCTATGCCGGTGTGCAAATGGGAACCCGTTTCATTGCCACCTTCGAGTGCCATGCCAGCCGGGCTTACAAAGAGGCCATTATCCGCGCCTCCGAAAACGACATTGTCTTAAGCGAGCGGATCACGGGCATTCCAGTTTCGGTTATCCGTACCCCTTATATAGAGCGGATGGGCCTCCGCGCGGGACCGATTGCCCGTTGGATGCTCCGCGGCCACATTACCAAACGGCTGATGCGAACCCTCTACGCCCTCAAATCGTTATGGCAACTCAAAAAAGCCTCGCTGGATGAAACAGGGGCTAAAGAGTATTGGCAGGCAGGAAAAAGCGCAGGCGTTATCCAAACGATCGAACCGGCCCGAAACATCGTCCGGCGCTATGCCGATGGGATACGAAACACTCAAAGCATTCAGGGGAAATAATATATTCCCGGAACAGCGGCGTCCACTGAACGGAAAGTCACGTCCCTTAGGAATACTCAAATTTCCCCGTGCCGTTTATCCTAACCCCCATACAGGATTCCAAGGCCTTACCTAAAATCTTAATAACGAAAAAACATTAAAACAAAAAAGATCAAAATAAAAGGGGCCAGGAACGGAGCCGCTAAAATAACTAGCATGACGCCTAATTCAATCAGGTCAATAAGGACGTTTAAAACGGGATATGGCGTCGAAATAATTTTTCGATAGCCCGTTCCCTCTTTCCTGATACGATTAGAATTTCCCCGGGGGGTTGTAGCCAGGACTACAACCGGACGGCGGTGGGTTAGCCGGTCATATTCTTTCTTTAATTTTGGATCCGAGAGAATAAAATAAGCCTCCGAAATATCCTTAAACATTCTATTGGCTTTTTCTTCAGATTCTTTCTTGTGATGAAAATCGGGATGAAATTGCCGCGCAAAACAATGATATGCTTTCTTGATTTCAGGCAAAGTGGCCCTGGATTTTACCCCGAGCAGTTTATAGTAATCAATATATTCCCTCATTGCCGACTCCAGGAGTCGTTGAAAACGGTTTTAAGGATCAACTCCATTATATATAACAAAAATAACAAAACAAATCTTTTTGATAAAATATAATTCACTTTATTATTACGAACGATTAATGTTAGATTAATTTCTTTCTGGATTTTAAAAAACAGAGGGGGTGTTCCATGAGGAAAGGATTGTTTTTACTGCTAGGGTGCTTGGTCACAAGTTCTCTTTCTTTCTGTCATGGCGGATCGGGCGGGCCGAAAAAAAGTCCGGCCGTTGGAATGGCGCTTGAATCGCCTTCTCTGGCAGCAAACAGAGAGGCTGCCATGAAAAACGATGAGGGACTCAGTCATCTTAAGCAGGAACATTGGGAAACATCGACAGGATTTTTTAGAGATGCGATCAAGCAGGATCCCGGGCTGGCCGAGGCCTATTTTAATCTGGGGTTAGCTCTCGACGAGATGGGAAAGCACAGCGAGGCCTCCGAACAATTCAAAAAGGCCAAGGAACTGGCTCCAAATAATCCTAAGATTGTTGAAAATGAAATTCTAAAAAAACATCTTTAAATCGATCAAAGGCATGAGAGTATATCATTTTCAGCGATCGTGATATCAAATCATGATTCATATGACCTGAAATATATCAAAGGAGGTGATTTTCAATGTCGATCATGTGTTCGATGAAAGCATGCACAGAAAAGAAAGGCCTTTGTCTCCACGAGAAAGCAATGGTCATTATTGTAGTTTTGGTTGGCCTGGGAGCTATGGGGCACTGGGTTTTAAATTGGTATTGACCGGATCTACTCAAGGCCGAAGGTATACTCGGCGATGGCCTTAAAGTCTTCATCCGTAAGGCCTTTTGCAATCCCGTTCATGATGTTATTTTTACGAAGGCCTTCTTGATAAGCCTTGAGTTGGGCCGCCGTATAACCAGGATACTGCCCGGCAAGCCGGGGAATAGGCCCCTGCCCTAAAGCCGCGGGCCCATGACAATCTTGACAGAGATGGTATTTCTCTTTACCCCTGGCGGCAAGCGCAG
>JBGPKT010000150.1:0-4924 GCA_041486115.1 Nitrospiria bacterium
CTTGCTTTAATCGGCGTCCGCTCCTGCGAACTCCATGCGCTCGATATTCAGGACCGTGTATTCCTGAACGGAGAGAAGGCCGATCCATTTTACAAAAAACAGAGAGAGAATCTATTCATTGTTGCCCTTAACTGCGGCGTGGCAGGGGGGACTTGTTTTTGTGTTTCAATGAACACGGGGCCGAGGGCCACTTTCGGATTTGATCTGGCCTTAACAGAAATTCTGGAAGGTCCCCGCCATTACTTTGTCCTTAAACCCGGTACTGAACGGGGTGCGGAATTCCTCCGGCAGGTTTCTGCGCTTCCGGCGGGAGAAGAGGAACATCGGGCTGAAAATCATCTGATTTTAAATACGGCAGAACAAATGGGGCGGACTCTGGATACTGCCGGGATCAAAGAACTCCTTTACCAGAACCTTGAACATCCCCGCTGGGACCAGACCGCGGCGAGATGTCTGGCCTGCGGGAATTGTACGATGGTCTGTCCGACCTGTTTTTGTTCAACGGTTGAAGAGGTGAATGACCTGGGCGGTCAGCATACCGAACGGTGGCTAAAATGGGATTCTTGCTTTACGCTCGATTTTTCACATCTTCACGGAAGCGGAAGCGTCCGGTCGTCCCACAAATCCCGCTATCGCCAGTGGATGACCCATAAGCTGGCCACATGGATCGACCAGTTTGGAACATCAGGATGCGTGGGTTGCGGCCGATGTATTACCTGGTGCCCGGTGGCAATTGATCTGACAGAGGAGGTCCGGATGATCCGGAAAGCGCCAGGGGCCGAGTTCGCATGAATCCGCTACTCCCCCGGACTGCGGAAATTATTGAAAAATATCTTGAGGCGAAGGGGATATTTACCTTTCGCCTGCGTTTTCGCGATGAACAGCTCCGGAACTCCTTCCGGTTTCAGCCGGGGCAATTTAATATGGTTTATCTCTTCGGTGTGGGAGAAGTTCCGATATCGATCGTCTCAGACCCTGCCGGCCCCGATCTTTTAGATCACACGGTCAGAGCCGCGGGGAATGTCACCGGGCTGATGTCACGTCTTAACAAAGGGGATGTGGTGGGATTAAGAGGCCCGTATGGAAGCGCGTGGCCGCTGGAGGAAGCCAGGGGAAAAGATATTATCCTGATTACAGGGGGGTTGGGGTGTGCGCCGGTGGTCTCTGTGATCAATTACATTATCAACCGGCGGGAGTCCTATGGCGCGCTAAAAATTCTTCACGGAATCAAAACGCCAAAAGATCTTCTCTACCGGTCAAGAATCCGGCAGTGGAAGAAAACCCCTGATACGGAGGTGTTACTCACGGTTGATCATCCCGATCAAACATGGAGATATAACGTCGGAGTGGTTACGAATCTTTTTTCCCAGGTGAGCTTTGATCCTCAAAAGAGCCTGGTCATGATTTGCGGCCCGGAAAGGATGATGCATTTTGCCATTAAAGACCTTCTTTCCCATGGTGTCCAGGCAGAGCAAATCTATCTTTCGGTGGAGCGTAACATGAAATGCGCCGTCGGGTTTTGCGGGCACTGCCAGTTAGGCCCTGCGTTTGTTTGCAAGGATGGCCCGATATTCCGGTATGACCGGATCAGGCACTGGTTCAATACCCGGGAGGTCTGAGATGAAACGGAAGAAAAAGCCGTCCCTGGCCGTCTGGAAATTTGCGTCGTGTGACGGTTGCCAGCTGACCCTTTTAAACTGTGAAGAGGATTTTCTCGCCATACCGGACGAGATCACGATTGCAATTTTTAAGGAGGCTTCACGGGGCGTGGCGAAGGGGCCCTATGACCTTTCTCTGGTGGAAGGGTCGATTACGACCCCCCACGACGCTAAAAAGATTCAAAAGATCCGAAAAGAGTCACGAATGCTGGTCACCATCGGGGCCTGCGCAACAGCCGGCGGAATACAGGCTCTCAGAAACTTCAAAGAGGTAGAAGAATTTCTTTCAATTGTTTACGCGAAACCTGACTTCATCGAAACCCTGGAAAGCTCAACGCCGATTTCTGCCCATGTGAAGGTGGATTTTGAACTCAGGGGATGCCCGGTTGAAAAAAGTCAGCTTCTGGAAGTGATCAAGGCATTTTTGCAGGGGAGAAAGCCGGGAATTTCTTCCGCGAGCGTCTGTCTGGAGTGCAAAAGAAGGGGAAATATCTGTCTCATGGTGTCGCAAGGGGTCCCCTGCCTCGGCCCGGTCACCCATGCAGGCTGCGGCGCGATATGCCCCTCCTTTAACCGGGCATGCTACGGCTGTTTCGGTCCGATGGAAACGCCCAACACCGCTTCATTAACGAAGAACTGGCGCGAGATCGGCACAGGGGACCAAGAAATCCTCCGGCTGTTCCGGAGTTATAACGCTTCTGCCGAACCCTTTCAAGCTGCCGGGGAGGCGCATGAAAAAAAAGACCATTAAGGTCGATTATCTGGCCAGGGTCGAAGGGGAAGGGGGTCTGGTCATCAAGGTCGAAGGGAACCGGGTGATTGAGGCGAGGCTCAGAATTTTCGAACCTCCCCGTTTTTTTGAAGCTTTTTTACGCGGGCGCGGCTTTCACGAAGCGCCCGATATCACTTCGAGAATCTGCGGAATCTGTCCGGTGGCCTATCAAATGAGCGCGGTTCATGCCATGGAGGAGATCTGCGGGGTCAGGGTGGAAGGTCCGCTCCGAAAACTCCGGCGCCTGATCTACTGCGGAGAATGGATCGAAAGTCATGCCCTTCATGTTTATCTTCTCCATGCGCCTGATTTTCTTGGATATCCGGGGGCGGTGGAGATGGCCAGAGATCACCCCGAAATCGTGCAGAGGGGATTGCGGTTAAAAAAAGCCGGAAACGACATCATTGAATTGATCGGAGGCCGGTCCGTCCATCCGATCAACGTCCGCCTGGGCGGTTTTTTTTCCGTTCCGTCAAAGGGGGCGCTGGCTCCTCTTGCTGAAACACTTCGCCGGGCGAAAGAGGCCGCCCTTGAAACAGTCCGATGGACGTCGGCTTTTTCCTTTCCACATTTTGAAAGGGACTATACGTTTGTTTCACTCCATCATCCTGACGAATACCCTTTTAATGAAGGAAGATTGGTTTCAAATAAAGGCCTCGATATCCCGGTCCGGGAATATGACCGGCGGTTTCAGGAAGAACAGGTTCCCAATTCGACAGCTCTTCATTCGGTTCTCAAAGACTCCGGGTCTTATCTGGTCGGCGCCATGGCCCGCTTCAATCTGAATTTCAATCAACTCTCTCCGCTGGTTCAGGATACGGCCCGTTCGGCCGGTCTTGGTCCCGTTTGCAGGAACCCCTTTAAAAGCATCATCATCCGGAGCCTTGAAATTCTGCAGGCCTGCGAGGAAGCGCTCAATATTATTGAAGCCTATGACATGCCGGAATCTCCTTTTCTTGAAGTGCGGCCTGTTGCCGGAACAGGATACAGCTGTACGGAAGCCCCCCGGGGAATTCTTTACCATCGCTTTCAAATTGATGAAGAGGGAAATATCCTGGACGCGAAAATTGTTCCCCCTACCTCGCAGAATCAAAAAACGATCGAAGAAGACCTTATTCGGTTTGTTCCGGAATTTCTCCATCTTTCGAAGAATGAATTGACCCGGCGCTGTGAACAGGCGATCCGTAACTATGACCCCTGTATCTCCTGCGCCACCCACTTTTTAAAAGTAGAAATTGAGGAAACGTGATCATAAACGTTTGTTCGATTCCTCAAATGGGTCGTTTTGATGCGGGAGAATAAGCTTCTCGTCATCGGAGTCGGAAATGCCTGGCGGGGGGATGACGGGGCCGGGTTGATCGCCGTCAGGCGTCTTCGTGAAAAAGCCTCTTCATCTGTCAGGATAGCGGAACATGACGGCGAAGGGACCTCTTTGATGGACCTCTGGAAAAAAACAGAGGATGTGATGATTATTGACGCCATGATGCCGCGCGGCGCGCCCGGCGCTATACACCGGTTTGACGCCATCGCGGGTCCGTTCTCCCGTGTTGGTTTTCGGCATTCCACCCATGTTTTTGGGGTCGGAGAAGGGATCGAACTGGCCAGGGCGCTTGGTCTTCTTCCGGTATCGTTGATCGTTTACGGCATTGAAGGTGTTGATTTTAAAATGGGCAAATCCCTTTCTCCTGAAGTGGACAAAAAGATTAACGATTGGATCTTTCGTTTGTCGCAGGAGATCCATTGAATCCAATTTTTGATTGGGTTAACCATGCATGAATGGCCGGTAATTTCAGCTTTAATCAGCAGAGTGGAGTCTCTGATTCGTGATCCCCGCGGGATAAAGGTCGTCAGGCTTCATCTTAAACTCGGATCGCTCTATCCACATTCTTCTGATCGTCTCCAAGAGCTTTTTGATATTCTCTCCAAAGGACGGATTACCGAAGGGGCACTGCTCGATATTGAAACCCTGAAAGAGGATTCTTCTTCTCTTGCTGGGATGATTTTCCTTGAGAGTATCGAGGTCGAAGAACCGTGATAGAGAATCCTCTCTCTTCCCTTTCTCAGGCTGTTGATAGAAAACATTCGCGGATTATGGTTTCCGTGCGGGGCGTTGTCCAGGGAGTCGGGTTCCGCCCGTTTATTTACCGGCTTGCCATGCAAATGGGCTTTAAGGGTTGGGTGAAAAATGGGCCGGAAGGTGTTTTAATAGAAGTTGAAGGGTCGCCGGACCAATTAGACCAGTTTCTCCAAAAAATTGTGACGGAAAAGCCCGGGGGATGTCTGATCCAGGAATTGACGTCAGAGTCGAGACCACCGGTTCATTATGAAAGATTTGAAATTCGTTCAAGCACGGGCGCTTCGCCTGTTACCGTTCCTATTCTTCCTGATCTTGCGACATGTTCTCTCTGCCTGGAAGAGATTTTTGATAAAACGAACCGACGATATCTCTACCCGTTTACCGGTTGTACGGATTGCGGTCCCCGGTTTTCAATGA
>JBGPKT010000151.1:0-4918 GCA_041486115.1 Nitrospiria bacterium
AGAATACTCAGGTAAAACTCGTTATCAATGTTTGCCCCTTCTTCGATCAGAAGTTTTTTAACCACTCGCCCTTCGGGTCCGGTCTGATGGGTTACTAAAAGCTTTCCTAGAATATTGCCTGCCAAGGATTTGATTTCACCTCTATTTTTAGTTATCTTAACTCCTCCGGCTTTTCCTCTTCCTCCGGCATGGATCTGGGCTTTAACCACAAAGACAGGTCCGTTCAGCCCATCGGTGGCAATGGCTACCGCTTCTTCAACCGAGAAAGCGGGTTTCCCATGCGGAACCGGTATATGAAATTCTGAAAAGAGTTTTTTTGCCTGATATTCATGAATATTCATGGTTTTTACCCTTATTCGTTATTAAGCGCTTTTTTTTGTGACTTCTTCTTTTCGGACATAATCGGGGAATAAAATCGGAGACGTTCTGCCCGGGCGTATCGAAGCCTTTTCAAGCTCCTGATTAAACCGGTCCAAATGCTCAAGGCTTAGCTTGCCCGAGACTCCCACCTTTGCCCTTGCAGAAGCGGCTTTTCCGGCTCGTCTTCCGTAAACAATAATATCGAGGAGAGAGTTTCCCATTAAACGATTTCTGCCATGAATCCCTCCTGACGCTTCACCGGCAACAAAGAGGTTCTTGATCTCGGACTCGCCATCGACATTTATTTTTACCCCCCCGTTCTGATAATGGAGCGTGGGGTAGATTAAAATCGGTTCTTGACGGACATCTATCTGGAACCGGGAGAATTGACGGATCATATTCGGAAACTGGAGGTCAAGATGGTCAGGTCCATTTTTGAGATTGACCATCGGAAAGTCGAGCCAGACCCCTTTTTTTCCGGACGGGGTCTCTATGCCCCGTCCCTCTGCGCATTCTCTGATAATCGATGCCGCCACAAAATCCCTCGTTTCGAGTTCATAGACAAACCTCGCGCCTGACCGGTTGACCAGTTGAGCCCCGGCTCCGCGGATCGCCTCGGTCACCAATATCCCCGCCATCTGCTCCGGAAAGACTACCCCGGTCGGGTGATATTGAAACGTGTCGGCCATCGTTAAACTTGCCCCCATCCGGTAGGCAAGAGGAAGCCCGTCCGCGGTCGCGCCAAAATGGTTGGATGTTGGAAATCCCTGAATATGGAGCCTCCCGCTCCCTCCCGTGGCGAGGATCACTGTTTTGGCCTGAACGACAATCCACTGACGGGTATCCAGGTTTTTAAGAACCGCTCCGGTACAGGCCCCCCCCCCGTCTGAAAGAAGCTCAACGCCGGGCGAAAACTCTAAAATTCTGATTCCTTCATTTAAAACCGCGTCTTTTAAAGTCCTCATCAATTCAAGGCCGGTATAATCTTTACAGGTCAGAAGACGCGGACGGCTGGTTCCCCCTCCGCTTTTTAATTTGAGGTTCCCCTCTTCATCACGATCAAATGAAATTCCAAGGCCAAGGAGCCACTGCGCCGCAGAAGGACCTTCTTCGACAAGGGTCTTGAGTAAAAGAGGGTCATTTTTAAAGTGTCCCCCTTTCATCGTATCTTTAAAATGAGTAATAGGGGAATCGTCTTTGCCCGCCGCCACCTGCATTCCCCCTTCGGCCATCACCGTATTGGAGTCTCCAAATCGGAGCTTGGTGGCGATCATCACATCGGCGCCTGCTTCTTTAGCGGCCAGAGCCGCTGCCGCACCCGCTCCCCCTCCGCCGATGATGAGGATATCGGTTGAATAAGCGGGTTCTAAAGAGAGGTGCTCCTTGAATAATGGGCTATTGGATTCGAGAAGGTCCGCGATTTCATGAACAGTCTTTTCACCTTTATTGGGACCAATTCGAATTGCTCGATAACCTTCGGCATGATAATCGGGATGGAAAAGGCGGACCATTTTATCTTTTTCATCCTGCAATGCCTGAGGAAATGTCTGAACCTTGCGCTGCTCGCGGTTGGCGGCAACAAGTTCTTTAGAAGTTTTAAGCCTGTTCATCAATAATGGTCTCTCTTCCAACCTTTGAATCGATCGAACCCTAGATCGGAAGACCGGACCCTGCGGCAAACTCCCGGGCCCAGTCGCTTTCCCTATAATTTAATAAACGCTTCATTTCTGCTTCATAATATCCGGACCGGATCTCTTCGACCCTTTCTTCAAGCCAGACCGTTTTAGGAGACAGGTACAAGCTCGTGACCTTCCGGCTGTAAAGGCCGACCAAATGGGGGAGAACCTGTACCTCACAGACCGCGGCACAGAGTCCGCACATCACGCAATTTAAAAAGAGGCCTGAAACTTTTTTAAAATCCGAATTAATCGCCTCCTTCACCCCTTTCATGACATCGATCTCCTGCGGGCAAACCGCCGTACAAGCCCCGCAGGCCACGCACCGCCGGGTTGCTGAAAGGGTTTCGTTAAAATGGTTTTTCAATAAGGGAGTATCCATTCCTCTTTTGGGATCAAGAGAGGTCTTGTACGGGACTGCCCGCTTCACATCGGCCGCAAACAGATTAAAGCTCATCCCGTCGATCACCTGGGTCTGACAGCCGAGCGCCGTCTTCACCGGAGATCCGTGGAGTTGATACGTCATGGTACATGCCCCGCAAACACCTCCCAGACAGCCGATGCCATGCGTCAGGTTAATCCCGCAGTACCACATTGCTTGAATGGCGTTTAGCCCCTCCGGAACCTCACAGGGCTTTCCGGCGATTGTTGTATGAATCATAGGGATGACCACGTTTATTTGGAAAGGCAAAACTGGTTTAAGCCCTTCTCGTCCAGTTTACCGATGGCATCCCAGTCTGATTGGTATTTTCCGGTCTGAATTTCGGAGAGTCTTGCCGTCAGATTGGGAGTTTTTTTCTCATAAAAATAATTGAAGGTCCGACGGGCGTATAAAAAGACCAGATTGGGAGCGATATCGGCGATACAGACAGGAATGCAGAGGTTGCACATCACACAATTCAAGGTTTCATCGCGAACCTGTTTGAATTCTCCAAAAACCGCCTTCCAGACATTTCCTCTCACATCGATTCCCTGCGGGCAGGCTTCGGTGCAGGTATTGCAATTTCTACAGAGCGCCGCTTCGGGATAATATTTCACCAAGTCCTGCTTTGGATCTTTGATCTCTTCGAGGTGATAGGTCGCTTTGCTCGACGGAATATGAGGGGCAAACGAAAAAGACATCCCCTCCTCGACGACCAGCTGACAGGCCAACCCATATTTTAATTCATAGTGCCCCCGGATCCGGTAGATGATGGAACAAGCGCCGCAAACCCCTCCCAGACAACCAATGCCGCGGGTCAGGGTCTGTCCGGTGTACCAGACTGCATGGACGGCCGTCAACCCGGCAGGAACCTGATATTTGGTCCCGCTGATCTCTACCTGAACCATAGGGTTCTTGTTTTGGGTCTGCTGTTCCATTTTCCCTTTTTCTATTGACCGTTTTACCGTTTTTTAGTGGCCTTTATCGCTTTTTTCCCTTTGAGGGCCACCACCTTAACCACTTTCTTTTTTAGGACCGCTTTTTTGACTGCCGCTTTCTTTGCGGGAACTTCTTTAAACGCCGCGGAAGCGCTCATATTCTTGATGAGGGCATTGGCAAACTCGGAGCACTTGACCTCTTTTGCCCCTTTCATCAGTCTGGCAAAATCATAGGTCACCACCTTGCTCTGAATGGTTCTGCTCAGCGATTTAAGTATCAGATCAGCGGCATCAATCCAGCCAAAATGCCTGAGCATCATTTCACCCGAGAGAATCACCGACCCGGGATTCACCTTGTACAGATTGGTATATTTCGGAGCGGTGCCATGCGTCGCCTCAAAAATAGCATGTCCGCTGACATAATTGATGTTCCCGCCGGGAGCGATCCCGATACCGCCGATCTGCGCGGCAAGCGCGTCTGAAATATAGTCGCCGTTCAGGTTCATCGTCGCGATGACATCATACTCATCCGGACGAGTCAGAATCTGCTGAAGGAAATTATCGGCGATCGCGTCTTTAATTAAAATCTTTCCGGCGGGAGGATTGCCTTTGCAGTCGTCCCAGCTCACCACCTTATCGCCAAACTCTTTTTTGGCCAGTTCATAGCCCCATTTCCTGAAACCCCCTTCAGTATATTTCATGATGTTCCCTTTATGAACGAGGGTGACGCTTTTCCTGTTATTCTCAATCGCATAGAGAATGGCGGCGCGGACCAACCGGTTGGTTCCTTCAATACTGATCGGCTTGATCCCGATGCTGGAAGAATTCGGAAAGCGGATTTTTTTAACTTTCATTTCCGTCTGAAGCCAGTCAATGATCTTCTTCGCTTCCGGAGTGCCTGCTTCCCATTCAATTCCGGCATAAATATCTTCGGTGTTTTCTCTAAAAATCAC
This sequence comes from Nitrospiria bacterium, assembly GCA_041486115.1. Taxonomy (GTDB): domain Bacteria; phylum Nitrospirota; class Nitrospiria; order JACQBW01; family JACQBW01; genus JACQBY01. The sequence continues at coordinate 4,349 of JBGPKT010000151.1, forward strand.
CATATTGACCTTTTCGGGATGAAGCACCGGAGTCGGGGTTCCATTAAAATAAGTGACAGGGCGGAGACAGACATAAAGATCGAGTTCCTGCCTGAGGGCCACGTTGATGCTCCGGATACCGCCGCCGACGGGGGTGGTTAACGGGCCTTTGATCCCGATTAGAAACTCCTTGATCACCTCGAGGGTCTCCTGAGGGAGCCAGGTATTGGCGCCATAAACTACGTTGGCTTTCTCTCCCGCATAAACTTCCATCCAGGAAATTTTCCGGGTCCCTTTGTAGGCCTTTTCTACTGCCGCGTCGATCACTCGAACGGACGCTTTCCAAATATCCGGACCCGTTCCGTCTCCCTCGATAAAGGGAACGATGGGATTGTCTGGCACGTTCAGTTTGCCATTGGCGCCCATTGTAATTTTTTGCCCCTGAGGGACGGTGACTTTTTGATAGCCCACGGATGATCTCCTTTTTAATTTTGGTTAATAAAATTTTTAAATGTTCTTTTCTCTTATAATGGCGGAACCTCTCTCTTTTTGGGAGTGGCATAATTCACCAGATAGTCAAACAATCTGATC
>JBGPKT010000152.1:0-4843 GCA_041486115.1 Nitrospiria bacterium
CCCCCGATATAATAAGGTGAAGCAACCCCTTTTAGGGGGGCTTCACGCGGGGGCACGGGAGGGCGTTGAGTGAGTTTTACGAAGGCCCCCCGATATAATAAGGTGAAGCAACCCCTTTTAGGGGGGCTTCACGCGGGGGCACGGGAGGGCGTTGAGTGAGTTTTACGAAGGCCCTCCGATATCATTAGAAAGGTTACTGGATCGGATGGAAGTTAAGTTTACGGTCGTAAAACTCCTCTCCCTGGGTGATTTTGGTAAATTTAAATTGCTCCTGAATGATCCGGACGATTTCCGTTTCAAAGAGTTTGTCATTTAATTCGCTCGAAAGAACATCGCATCGAACGACATGCCCATTCGGGGCAAGCGTCATCCGGATGACCATGATGCCGCTAAAAACAGGATGGGTTTGCAGGACTTTCTCGTAATAGGATCTTAAACGCCCTTCATATGCTTTAAACAACCTCTCGATATCTTCGGGGGTTCTGGCGCTTCCTCCGGGTCCGTTTCCTCCGGGTCCGTTTCCGCCGCTGCCGGATAACAGGGCGGTCTGGTGTTCTCCAAGAACAGCCCCTTTTTTATCGGAAGCGCTGGGAAGATTTTTTAGAATCCGGTCAATTCCCTCTGTTTTGACCTGAAGCTCATTGGAGGGGACTCCGACAGGGGTCCCTTTCTGAACCTGGGGAGATCCGCCTTTATTGGCAGAGATCAGATCGAGCCCCTTGTTCTGAGTGACCTCTTCCGCGGTGTTCCCAAAAAGAGAAGCAAACTGATCCTGGACCAGTTTTCTATTTTTTTCCGATTCTTCGGCTTTTTGGCGGGCTGCCCGCTCTTCCCTCTTTTTTTGCAGATCTTCCGCTTTTTGAGCCGGGGGAGGAGAGGGCTTTACCGTTTTTTTTGGGAGGACAGGAGCCGGGGTTTTATTTTCAACGCGGGGAGGGATTGGTATGGGTTTTGGAGGAAGAGGGGGGACGGCCATCGTGATTTTCCTGGGCGAAGAATAGGCCGGCGCAGGTTTTTTCGCGGGAAGGGGGAGACGAAAAACCAATAAGACCAGAAACGCGTAGAACAGACACGACCCGGCGAGAATCAGATTAAATTCGCGGTTCTCGCTCACTCTCTTCCCCCTTTTTGCAGAACAGCCAGCTGAATATCCTGGATGCCGGCCTGGGCACAGGTGAAAATCACTTTTTTAAGGAGAGAATATGGAATATTTCTGTCTCCGAGGATGGTGACTTTTTTTAGGTTTTGGCTTGAAGGGTTCGACGCGTTAAGCAAGCGTACGGCCAAGGCGTCATGAAGTCCGGGGATATCGGGACGGTTGGCGGAAAGGAGTGCCGGGTCTTCAATTCTGGTTTTGTCTAGAAAAAGGGCTTTTTCCGTCACCGTAATGGTGAGGCTGATCTCCGAAGTCGTCATGGCGGTTGAGGCGGGAAGGTTCAGCGGCGTCGGCGTGGCCAGAGTGGAATCCGCGGAATAGCTTTTTAACAGAAAAACGAGCAAAACGGTAAACACGTCGACCATGGCGGTCAAGTTTAATCGGGGGGGTTCCAGATGCCGTCGGGTTTTATTTCGAATCATTTAAAGCGCGTCTCCTTGTTATATCGGGGGCCTTCGTAAAATTCACTCAATGCCCCCGCACCCCCGCGTGAATCGCCCCTAAAAGGGGTTGCTTCACCTTTAATCTTCAAGACCCGGGCGGAGGGCCGGAAGCGAGGGAAATATTGGGGAAACGGGCTTCGCGGCACTGGTCCATGATTTTAACGATCACTTCGTATGGGATTTGAGCCACGCTGTCGAGGAGAATATTTTCTTCTCCGGGGTTTTCCCGCTTCAGCTCGTCCAGGTTTGAAAAGAGGGAGTCGTAATCATACCGATTCGTTTTTAATGGGACAAACCGGGTCCACAGCGGGCCATGGCTTAATCGGAACCCGTCGGCCAGAATCGTCAATTCGACCGGTTCTTTCTTTTCCCCCGCGGGCGTTTTATCGGCGGGCGGGGCGGCGGAAGAAGAGGGGACCGTCAAATTTAAAATAGAGGTCTCTGAAAAGGCCGCCGACAGAAGCAGAAACGGGATTAAAATCAGCATGAGATTCCAGAGAGCGACGATATGGATTGCTTCATCGGTCTGCATTCTCCTTTTCTTTCTCTTTTCCCGGTTGATCATTATTTTTTATCCGGGAGCCCGTTGTTTAACAGATTGAGAAGTTTCAGCGAATATTCGTCGATTTCATCTTCAAGGGCGGCGCTTTTGGACTGCATCAGGGAGTAAGAAAGCATCAATATAATCGCGATGAGAAGGCCAAAGGCTGTATTGTTCAGGGCCAGAGAGATTCCGCTGGCCAGTAATACGGCTTTTTGATTGGGGTCTGCCATCGAAACGGCGGTAAAAGACTGGATCAGCCCGGTCACAGTCCCCAAAAGTCCCAGCAGGGTTGACACGTTCGAAAGGGCATATAAATAATGAATTCTTTTTTCCAGTGCGGGTTGAATTTCCAACAGTATTTCTTCCAAAGCTCCCCGGATTTTTTCTTCGGAAGGAGATTCCACTCTTTTTCGAATGCCGGAGGCCAGAATCCGGGAAAGAAACGTTCCGGTTTTTTCACAAACCCTCAGGGCCTCCTCGAACCGCTCTTTCTGGATCAGCTCTTTAACGGCCAGCCAGAGGGCCTTTCCATTCCCGCGGTTTCGAATAAATAGAGTTAAAAACCGTTCCAGAATAATAGCGGTGCCAATGGCCATGGCGGCCAGAATGGCGTACATAAATATCCCTCCGGCTTTGAAACTTCCTATCAGGAAGGTAAGAATGTCCATAGTTTCTCCTAGTTCATTTTAAATCGTTCTTCTGGCGAACTCCGGCCGCCGGACCGATGGACCGGAAGATTTCCTTTAAAAAACTCCGGTGAAGCCTGGAGGCGCCTGTTTCAACCCCTTCCGGATTTTTCCAGGGAAAGGGGCTTGATAACCCCGGTTTTTCCACTGTCCCTAAAATTTCCGATTCTCTCAGGCTTCCCGTTTTTTCCGGACGGCTGACCTGCGGCGCTTTTACGGAGACGCTCCCTCCGCCGGACGGCAGGGGCGGAGCCTCCTGGCCTCTTGCTCCCGGTGAAATGAACAAAAGGGATCCGGAAAAGGCCAGCAACAGAAAAAGAGCTTTTGGCCCGTACATGCGGTTATCCTTTTTTATTATTTTGCAGCTGGTTAATCCGTTCTTCACTTTTTTTAATCCATTCGTTGTCGGCATGACTTTTAAGCGTTACATTTTTTTGATAAATTTCAATGGCTTTATGAAACAGGGGATCAATCTGTTTTTGAAGCAGTTCTTCATAGATGACACTCTGATCGGTGTTCAATTCTTTTGGTCTTTCAGAATGAGTCAGGTCATTGGCAAATTGTTCAAATAAATTTCCGATACCGAACAGGGCTTCAGTAGAAATTCCGGCATCTTCCGATTGGGCCGCAAGGGTGAGCGTATCTACCGCCTCCTTAAGTTTTTCTCTTTTGACGGGGAGGCTTTTCTGAAGCGGATGGCTTAACGGAATGGCCCCGAACTGTTTTACGAGGAATTCTCCTTTCAGAAGGGCCGATTTCATGACCCATTCCTCCTCTTCGGGGTCATGCACCGCCTTCGAAAGATAGTCACTTAAATTCCGGTTAGTGGCCCATAACATCTCCTGATCATTTTTCAATTCCTTCGAAGCCGCGGCGTAATAAAAGGTCCATTTCGGGTTTCTTCCCGACCCGGTTTTCAGTTCCGCGCCCAACAGCTGATCGAGTTTAATCCAGTTTTTGGAATTAAAATATAAAGAAAAAAGGCGGTCCGAGAACTGGCGTTTTTTGATCGGGTCGACCATGTTTTGAATGAGGAATTCATATTCCAAAATGGCGTCGCCGGTCTTGTTTTGTTGTTCATAAATGGCCAGAAGCGCCATTCGGGCTTCGAGCGAATAAGGGGAGCGTCCGTATTGGCGGGAAACCGTCTGGAACGCATGAAGAGCGGAATCCAGGTCTTTGGCTTCGAGAAAGGCGCTGCCCGCGTTCATTAAAGAAATGGGAGCGATTTCGTTTTCCGGAAATTCCTGATAGATATTTAAAAAAGCGATCCCGGCATCGCTCCATTTCAGATTATTTTTCAGGATTTCCGCCTTTTTAAATTGAATGGAGGCGAGTAAAAGCTTGATCTCATCGGGTTTCGGTCCATCCTGGCCGCCGGCTCCGGTGCTCCAGGCCAGGGCCTGTTTTAATTCAACTTCAGCCCGGTCATATTCTTTATCGTCAAAATAGCTTTTCCCCAGTTCGAAACGGGTCCGGGCAATTACTTTGACGCTCGTTTTTTCAAGAGGAGCGTCAATGATCTGCCGGGCAAAAAGGCGTCCGTCCTTTCTGTTTCCTAACTGAATGGCCAGGAGCATCGCTTTATAAGTGATGTCAAATCTTCTTCCAGACTCGGGAAATGTTTTTAAAAAAGCTTGGCAGGAGTTGTAAAAGCTGAGGGTCAGGGCCGAGCCAAAGGCCGGACTGAGCCCCCGGGTTCCCGGCGCGATTTTTTCATAGGAAATCAAAGCCGCAATCCCCGCCTGCTCGCTGTAATCATAAAGGGGGTATTGATAGGCGGCAACTTCATATTCTGCCGCGGCCTGTTCAAACTGCCCGGTTTCGAAAAAAGCCTCTCCGAGAAAAAACTGAATGCGGGGGGCTTCCCTCTCTTTTGGAAATTCTTTTAGAAAAGTCTGATAACTCTGGATCGCCGTCAGGTAATCTTCTCTATTTTTTGATCTCTGGGCGGCTGCATGGAGATCCTGCGACTGTTGAAAAAGGAGATTTTTCCGGAAAAGTCCGATTTTAG
>JBGPKT010000153.1:0-4665 GCA_041486115.1 Nitrospiria bacterium
GTGGTCCTTGAAGAAGTGCCTGACACGCTTTACGAAGATATCGGCGGGCTGAAAGAACAGCTGCAAACCATACAGGATGCCGTTGAACTTCCCTACCTTTATCCCGAGCTTTTCGCCGATCATAAGCTGACTCCGCCGAAAGGGGTGCTGCTTTACGGCCCTCCCGGCTGCGGAAAGACCTTGATTGCAAAGGCGGTTGCCCATTCCATTGCCAAAAGAGCGGAGAAAAAACTTGGACGGGAGGTCAAGAGCTTCTTCCTCCATGTGAAAGGTCCGGAGCTATTGAATAAATATGTGGGTGAAAGTGAACGGCAGATCAGAGAGGTTTTTAAAAAGGCGAAAGAAAAAGCGCAGGACGGCATTCCCGTGATCGTCTTTTTCGATGAGATGGATTCGTTATTCAGAACGAGAGGATCGGGGATTTCGTCTGATATGGAAGCGACAATCGTTCCCCAGTTTCTTTCTGAAATTGACGGAATCGAAAAGCTGCGGAACGTGATTGTGATCGGAGCCAGCAATCGGCAGGACCTGATCGACCCGGCCATTTTGAGGCCCGGGAGGCTCGACATTAAAATTAAAATTGAACGTCCGACGAAAGAAGGGGCAAAAGATATTTTCAAAAAATATCTTATTCCCGAGCTCCCCTACCATGAAGAAGAGCTTCAGAAGAACGGGGGGGATCGCTGGCAAACCGTTGAGAGATTGATCGACGAAGCGGTGGAGTTTATGTACCGCATTTCCGAAGAGAACAAGTTTCTCGAGGTGACCTATGCCAACGGAGAGAAAGAGGTCCTTTACTTTAAAGATTTTTCCAGCGGGGCCATGATCGAAGGGATTATTTCACGCGGAAAAAAATATGCCATTAAGCGATTGATCGAAACCGGTGAAAGGGGGATCAAGCTCAACGACCTGATCCAGGGAATGAAAGACGAATTCAAGGAAAACGAAGATCTTCCCAACACGACGAACCCCGACGACTGGGCGAAGATTGCCGCCCGGAAAAGCGAAAAGATTATTCATGTCCGGACGATCGGCGGAAAGGCCAGCGATTCGAGAAAGGTTGAAACGGTGACCACGGGCCATTATTTATGAAGTTAAGAATCTTCGGTACTGAAACGGAGTTTGGAATTGTGGTCCGGGATGACGGCTCGTCAGATCCGGTCAATAACTCTATACTGGTCGTCGGGTCCTGTCCCGTACTCCCCGCTACCCATATTCTATGGGATTATGAAAACGAGAACCCTTTGAACGATGCCCGGGGATTTGAGATCGAGGGAGAGAAAGAGCGCCCCGGCCCCGAATATAACCGGCTGTTAAACAAGCTCATGTTTAACGGCGGAAGGTTATATGTGGACGGTGCCCATCCGGAGTTTTCGACGCCCGAATGTTTAACGCCCAGAGAAGTCGTCGCCTATGAAAAGGCAGGAGAACGAATTATGGAACTCTGCCGGGAAACTTCCAATAGAATACACCGGAGAGACAACGGGACCCTCTTGTACAAGAATAACACCGACGGGAAAGGGAACAGCTACGGCTACCACGAGAATTACCTGGTCGAGAGGAGCGTTCCGTTCGACCGTCTTTTGACGGAGTTAGTTCCTTTTCTGGTGACCCGGCAGATTTTTACCGGCGCGGGAAAGGTCGGAAGCGAAAACCATTCCGACGCTGTCGACTATCAGATTTCTCAGCGGGCAGATTTTTTCGAGGTTTTGGTCGACTTAAACACCATGGTGAAGCGGCCGATCATGAATACCCGCGACGAGCCTCATGCCGACGCTTCAAAATACCGGAGGCTCCATGTGATTGTGGGCGATACGAATATGTCTGAGATCAGCACCTACCTGAAGGTGGGGACAATGTTGCTGGTCCTTGCGGCTGTCGAAGAGGGCGAACTTTTCGGCGTCTCTTTTGAAAACCCGGTCCGGACCATCAAGGAAGTGTCGAGGGACCTGACCCTGAAGAAAAAATATCGGCTGACCGACGGACGTGAATTGACGGCCATCGGCATTCAGAGGGTTTATCTGGAAAAAGCCAAAAAAGTTTTCAAACATGAAAAGGAAGGGTATTCCAAAGAACTCCTCGCCAAGTGGGAATCGGTGTTGAACCAGCTTGAAGAAGAACCGGCCCTCCTTTCAAAAGAGCTCGACTGGCTGATCAAAAAAGAATTAATGGAATCTTATATGGCGAAAAAAAAGTGCGGCTGGGACGATCCGAGAATTTCGATGATGGACCTCCAGTATCATGATATTTCCCATGAAAAAGGGCTTTATTACGCCATGGAACGGGATGGGTTTGTGACCCGGCTGATTACTGACGAAGACATTACGCGGGCCATGGATTATCCACCCGAAGGGACGAGGGCTTATTTCAGAGGGATGTGTTTGAGAAAGTTTCCCAAAGAGGTTTACGCGGCAAGCTGGACATCTGTTCTATTGGATACGGGCAATGCGGTTATTAAGCGGATTCCTTTAATGGATCCTTTTAAAGGGAATAAAGCGCTGGTTGAAAAGATTTTTAACAGTTCGTATTCGGTCCGGGAATTACTGGAGAAACTGGCTTCATAAAAAACATCGGGGAAAATAATAGCTTCGCTGCGGAACCGCTGCTTGAGCGACTGGCTCGGCCAGCGCGAAAGCGGGGTACGGGGGTACACGTTGGCACGAGGAAGTGCCAACACGCTCGTGTACGGGTGCGAGAAGGTGAGCACCCCGGACATTGAGTGCAGGTTACGAAGGCCCCTGAATATAAATACACAAGCTTTGTCGAAGGGGGGTGACTGAGATGGCCAAACAGGAAAAGAGACAGGATAAGAAAAAAGAGGTTGAGAAGAAGGAGGAACCCTCCGCTCCTGCCGCCAATATTTCCAAAAAGGGGGAAAAAATCAAGGAAGACCTGGATAAGCTGATGGATAAGATTGATGACGTCCTTGAAGAAAACGCTGAAGAATTCGTTAAGAATTACGTACAAAAAGGAGGGGAATAGTGGGAAACTTCGAGTTTAACGATCATGGCTCAAGTTTTTACCAGTTTCTGACGAGTCAGCATCCTCATCTATTAAACCGACCAAACTCCCTTTCGGGAAGCCACGAATCTCCCCCTTTGAAAATCACGCACGGAACAACTATTCTGGCGTTGAAATTCGCGCATGGCGTTGTCATAGCCGGAGACCGCCGGGCGACCGAAGGGCACCAGATTGCCGACCGTCATATGAAAAAAATATTTAAAGCGGATGAACACTCCGCTGTCGGTATCAGCGGCGCCGCCGGTCCTTGCATCGAAATGGTGAAGTTGTTCAAAACGGAGATCGAACATTATGAAAAGCTTGAAGGTGCTTTTTTGACCCTGGAGGGGAAAGCCAACAAACTGGGAGAAATGGTTAAAGCCAATCTCGCGCTGGCCTTTCAGGGGCTGATCGTCATCCCCATTTTTGCCGGATTTGATCTGAAGAAAGACGAAGGCAGGATTTTTAAATACGATATTACCGGAGGGCATTACGAAGAGGCGGAGTTCTACAGCACCGGATCGGGAGGCAAAGACGCAAAAAGTTCGATTAAAAAAATGTATCAAAAGAATATGCCCGAAGACGAAGGGATCCGGATTGCCGTCCAGGCCCTGTATGATGCGGCGGAGGAGGATTCCGCCACGGGGGGGCCCGATACGGTCCGGGGGATTTACCCGATTGTCAGCGTGATCCGGAAAGAGGGGATCTCGGACATCCCGGATGAAAAAATCAAGCAGATCGTTGAATCCTTTTTAGAAAATCAGAGGGAGAATTAACCATGGCTCTGCCCTACTATGTCTCACCTGAACAGATCATGCAGGATAAAGCGGAGTATGCGAAGAAGGGGATCGCAAAGGGACGTTCAATCGTTGTGCTGGAATTTAACGGCGGCGTCCTGTTTGTCGCGGACAACCCGAGCAGCGCTTTAAATAAGATTTCCGAAATCTATGACAACATTGCATTTGCCGGCGCGGGGAAGTATAGTGAATTTGAGAATCTGAGGAAAGCCGGAATCCGGCATGCCGATTTAAAGGGCTATATGTACAGCCGGGAAGACGTGACGGTGAAATCCCTCGCCAACGCCTATTCCCAATCGCTGGGGACGATTTTCAGCCAGGAGATCAAACCTCTGGAAGTCGAGATTCTGGTGGTGGAAGTTTCGGGAGAAGAAAAGCCGAGCGAAATCTATCGGATTGATTTTGACGGGAGCATTTTCGATGAAAAAGGGTTTACCGTCATCGGCGGCAAGGCTGAAGAAATCAAAACCCATTTAAAAAACAGGTATGCTCCGGGGGGATCCTTAAAAACGGTTTTTAAACTCGGCCTGGATGCGCTCGAAGCCGTGAACAAGCAAAAAGTCAATATTCAGGGGGTCGAAGTGGCCATTCTGGATCAGAAACGCTCCGGCCGGAAATTTAAACGGCTCTCTACGAATGAAGTCACGGAGCTGGCAACAGGATAAAAAGGATGATCCGAACTTGACCGGGGTGTCAAAACGCGGGCCTCCGGCAATCAGAGGATCAAGCTGGAATGAAAAACAGAATTTTTGGTTTAGAAAGTGAATATGGATTGATCTTTTCTCCTAACGGACGCATCTATCTTCCGCTTGAAAAAGTTCTGGGATATATCTTTGAAGGGCTGATCCCGAACAGCTGGCCCTCCAAC
>JBGPKT010000154.1:0-4514 GCA_041486115.1 Nitrospiria bacterium
GATGGGTTTCTCCATTATCGGTGTCGTGATCCTCTCCCAATCGTTAAGCCTGGTCCAGATTACCGAAGCTCAAAAAGAGCACTGGTTTATCCTTTTTCAGCCGGTCGCGTTTATTCTTTTTTTCATCTCAGCCCTTGCGGAGACCAACCGGCTCCCGTTTGACCTCCCCGAAGCCGATAGCGAACTGGTGGCCGGATGGTTTACGGAATACAGCGGGATGAGATTTGCCTTTTACATTCTGGCCGAATATGCCAATATGATCATCGTTTCATGCATCGGGACAATCCTCTTTCTGGGAGGGTGGCATGCGCCGTTCCAGGCGCTTGAAGTGGTCCCCCCGGTGATCTGGTTTTTGTTGAAAGTCTATTTTATATTCTTTTTCTTCATCTGGCTCCGGGCAACCCTCCCTAGGCTTCGGTACGATCAATTGATGACTTTGGGGTGGAAGATTATGCTTCCCATTGCATTTGCCAACGTGGTGATAACAGCTATTGTCGTTTACTGGATAAAATCATGATAAAAAAATTCCTGCACCAGATCATGTTTATAGAAATTATGCAGGGACTTTATGTCACCATGAAGCACCTGATCATCAAGCGGCCGGTGACGTTTCAATATCCGCATGAAAAAAGGGTATTGCCGGACGGTTACCGGGGGATTCTCGTCCATCTCCGATATGACGACGGTGCCGAAAAATGCGTTGGCTGTTCGCTCTGCGAGGCGGCCTGCCCCTCGCGGTGCATTAAAGTGATCAGCGACGAAGTCGATGGAAATCCCCTTCAACGGTATGCCAAAGAATATATTTTTGACCTGTCAAAATGCGTCTTTTGCGCCTACTGCGTCGCCGCCTGTCCGGTCGACGCCCTGGCAATGTCGAAGTTTTATGAATACTCCACCTTTAACAAAAGAGATTTGATTTTAAATAAAGAAAAAATGCTTGAAATGGGGGACAAAGCATTTCCGGTCCGTCAAAAAAGGTTCGACCCCCGAAGGAAACTGCTTAACATCTTTAACCTGGGAAAGAAAGATTTTCCTCCGGTTCATCAGTAAGGTGTTAAAACCTGTCATTCGGAACGAAGTGATACAGGGGAGTAGAGGGAAAAAAATAGGGTTCTATGACACTTGCACTATTTAGTTATTTCGCGGCGGTGATTTTAATTACAGGGATACTGGTCGTTTCTCTGGCTAATCCGGTCTATGCGGTGTTATCTCTTTTGGTGATGTTTTTTCATGTCGCCGGAATTTATATTCTTTTGAATGCCGAATTTATCGCGGCGGTCCAGATCCTGGTTTACGCGGGAGCGATCCTTGTCCTTTATCTTTTCGTGGTGATGCTGTTGAACCTTACTTCAAAAGAAAAATCGCACACCAAACAATATTTGATGGGGTCGTTTGTCGGGATCACTCTTTTTATTGAACTGATGATTTTTCTGAGCCGATCGATTTTTTCGGGGACCCCGGGAACGGACAGTATAGAAAAAATCCAGACGACAGGAAACACGCAGGCCATCGGAGAAGCCCTTTTTACGACCTATCTCTGGCCGTTTGAAGTGGCGTCGCTGGTGTTGCTCGTGGCGATGATTGGCGCGATTGTTCTGTCAAAGAACGGCATTTTAAAAGAGTCATGGCAGTCAAAAAAAAGGCCTGAATAATAGCGAGGCTCAGGCTTTGCCTTTATCATTAAGGAAAGCACATGGTCCCTTTATCCTATTACATCATCTTATCGTCTATCTTGTTCATGCTCGGCGTCATCGGCGTCCTAGTCCGGAGAAATATCGTCATCATTCTCCTGTCGATTGAAATGATGCTGAACGCCGCGAATATCAATTTTGTCGCTTTTTCTCATTATCTTCATAACATTGCCGGGCAGGTCTTTGTTTTCTTTGTTTTATCGGTGGCCGCGGCGGAAGTGGCCATCGGTCTGGCGATCATTATTGCCCTCTATAAAAATCATAAGACCATTAACGTTGAAGAAATTAACCTGATGAAATGGTGACCTTTCCGACCTTCCGAATGGTAAAATCGATCGGCTCAAAGACCGGAAGGTTATAAATGAAATGAATCTCTATACCCTGATCCCTTTATTCCCATTTTTGGCTTTTATCATCATCGGCCTCTTTGAAAAACAGGTCGAGGGATATAGCCATTGGATTGCCATTCCGGCTGTGATCGCCTCGTTTCTTATTTCGGTAAAACTCTTTTTCGATATTTATCCCGACCATGAAATCATCCAGACCTGGTATCAATGGATCACCTCTGGAACCTTCAGCGTGACGATCGGGATGCGGGCCGATGCATTGACCGCCGTCATGCTCCTACTTGTAACGACCGTCAGCATGCTGGTTCATCTTTATACCGCTGGATATATGCATGGGGATCGGGGTTATGACCGGTTTTTTGCCTATATCGCCCTCTTTACCTTTTCGATGATCATGCTGGTGATGGCCAATAATTTTCTCCAGCTCTATGTCTTCTGGGAGGCGGTCGGCCTCTGCTCGTACCTTCTGATTGCCCACTGGTATGAGCGGGAGTCGGCTTACAAGGCCGCGACCAAAGCCTTTGTCGTCAACCGGGTCGGAGATTTTGGTTTTGGCCTCGGGATTCTGCTGATTTTTTCTCTTATCGGTTCGCTCGATTATCAAACGGTTTTTGCCCATTTGAACGATCATGCCGGACAGACGATCAATCTATTAGGATGGCTCGGGGTCGAATGGAACGTCGACGTCATCACCTTAACCGCCATCCTTCTGTTCATCGGTGCAATGGGAAAATCGGCGCAGTTCCCGCTTCATACCTGGCTCCCCGACGCGATGGAGGGCCCAACGCCTATTTCTGCCCTGATTCATGCGGCGACGATGGTGACGGCGGGGGTCTTTATGGTGGCCAGAATGCACCCGATTTACGACCTCTCCCCCTTCGCGCAGCATTTCATCATGGTGATCGGGGCGATCACGGCCTTTATGGCGGCTTATATTGCCTTGACCCAGAATGATATCAAACGGGTGGTGGCCTACTCGACCCTCAGCCAGCTCGGATATATGATGCTGGCGTGCGGAGCGGGAGCTTATACCGCCGGGATTTTTCACCTCCTCACCCATGGCGCATTTAAGGCGCTTCTATTCCTGGCCTGCGGGAGTGTCATCCATGCCATGGCCGGTGAGCAGGATTTAAGAAAAATGGGGGGGTTAAAGCCCTATATGCCGGTGACTTACTGGACCTTTTTAATGGGGGCGATCGCCCTCTCGGGGGTCCCTCCTTTTTCCGGGTTCTTCAGCAAAGACGAAATCTTATGGCAGGTTTTCAACGCCGATTTCGGCGGGAAAATTTTCTGGCTGGTCGGAACGCTGGTGGCTTTCATGACGGCATTTTACACCTTCAGACTGATCTTCACGATATTCCATGGAGAGTATAAAGGAGACCCCGAGGTCAAGCACCATCTCCATGAATCTCCCTGGACGATTACCGTCCCTCTGGTCGTTTTAGCCGTCTTATCGGTTTCGGTGGGTTGGGTTGGCCTTCCGGGAGAAGGGTTAAACCTGATCGAGCCGTTTTTAGGCCATGTCGTTGGAGAGCCTCATCATGAGATGGCCCTTGAAATGCAGCCGATTCTGGTGGCAATTGCCGTGGCCATGGGACTGGCCGGAATTGCCGTGGCTTACTTCTTTTACCTGAAAAGGACCGATATTCCCGGAAAGCTGGCCTCCTTGATGAAGGGCCCTTATCAGGTCTCTCTGAACAAATTTTACATGGATGAGTTTTATGATTGGGCCTTTGTCAACGCGTCGATTGCATTTGCCAGGGCCCTCTGGAGGGGATTCGATGTTCTGATCGTTGACGGCCTGGTCAACGGCGTCGCGAGAACGATTCAGGCTTGGGGAAAGCAGATGCGCTATCTTCAGACGGGACAGCTGCAGCATTATGCCATGGTGATGGCTGTGGGGATTTTTATTATCGTCAGCATTTATTTATTTTTTTAGAGAAAAAATAATGGAAGAAATTATCTATAATTCATCCGGGTTTCCCATCTTAACCTCGGTGATCTTTTTCCCCTTGATCGGAATCCTCTTGATTCTGCTGGTCAGAAGCAACGAAATGGTCCGGTCGATCGCGCTCTGCGCCAGCCTGGTCGATTTTGTTCTTTCTTTGCCTCTTTTATTCCATTTTGATTCATCCACCTACCGGATGCAGCTGGGGGAGACCCATCCCTGGATTCCCCAGTTCCATATCAATTACACACTCGGAATAGACGGCATTTCTTTATGGCTGGTCATCCTGACTACTTTTTTAACCCCGATCTGTATCTTATGTTCCTGGCATGCGATTGAGAAACGGGTTAAAGAGTTTATGATTTCCCTCCTGTTGATGGAAACCGGGATGCTCGGTGTTTTCATGGCGCTGGACTTTGTTCTCTTTTACATCTTTTGGGAAGCGATGCTCATTCCGATGTATTTTATTATTGGCATCTGGGGGGGCACTAATCGTATCTACGCCGCGATAAAGTTCTTCCTCTACAC
>JBGPKT010000155.1:0-4486 GCA_041486115.1 Nitrospiria bacterium
AACGGGGCAATTATGTCCTCATGGATTGTCCGAATTGCGGAAAGAAGAAGTTTTACGCCTATCATGGCAAGCCCTTCGGTTTTTGTTACATTACCTCCTGTGGCTATAAGACCACCTGGTGGCAGTATGTTCAAACCCGGTTTAATATTTCGCCGGATCATAAAGGGGAAATATTAAGAAAACTGGCTGGCCTGGCCGGATATTCGCTCCCTCTACTCCCCCGGGAACATCCTCACGATCCAAAGGAAAAAAACATCGAGACGTTTCATCAGGATCTCTACCGGTGGGGGAGACAACAGCTTTTTTCCGAACAGGGCAAAACCGTTTTAGATTACGTTCTGTCACGCGGATTTACCTATGAAGAGGTCGAGAAAAGAACCGAGTTCTGCGCGATCCCGAACCGGAAGAAATTTGTCGGGATTTTTTGTAATCAAAAAAGCTACAAGATCGACCAGATTAAAGAGGCCGGACTTCTGGGATGGGGATTTGGGATCAACTACCAGCTGATTTTTCCAAACCGGGATGAAAACGGAAAGATCGTCGCATGGGCGGGGAGGCTTACGGTTCCCGGAAAAGACAGGGAAGGAGAGGAACTCGACCGGTACAAAAACACCTTCGGTCTTCATAAGAACGTTCCCTATAACCTCTGGAGGGCGGAACGGTCCATTAAGCGGACCAAACAGGTTCTCGTTGTTGAAGGTTATATGGACGCGATGAAGTGTTACGCCAAAGGCTTTGAAAATGTCATTGCGCTCTTTGGATCCAGAATGCTTAAGGAGCAGATGGTCTTTCTGGCTCAGACCGGCGCCACCCAGGTATTGCTCTGTCTTGATAATGACGAGGACGGAAGAGCAGGGAGCGAAAAAGCATTCGACTTATTTTTGGATTATCCGGCCATCCGTCCCTACTATGTGAATCTCCCCCCGGACTGCAAAGACCCTGACGATACGTTAAAAAAGCACAGTATGGAAGAGTTTAAGCAGGTGCTGACAAAGGCTCAGCCGGGCTGGCTCTGGTACGCCGGCAGGATCACCGTTGATTTCCATAAAAACATCCTGGCTCAAGATGCTCTGCTCGACCGGTATGGAAATATCTATAACAGAATCAGAGATCCTGTCTTGAAAGACGAGTTCATACGCGCCATATCCGGCCGCGTTGATATTGGAATATTAAACCTGAAAGGCCGGTTTCGGCAGATTAGAGAATCCCGGAACCAGGAGAAATCCACAAATCGCATAGCAACATAACTGGACTGAAAAAATCCAGCACAAAGAAAGGATTGCCTCATGAACAATCTGACGGAATTCATTGATAAATTATATGCCTGGCCGGCACAGTTTGAAATTTTCAAGAAGTCGGCCGATTTTTACAATCAACTCACCGGATTGACCCTTGGCCCGTGGGAGGGCTTCGAGATCGATCTTGCGATCTTCGGTTTTTTTGTCACCCACGCCTTCTATATCTACCTCTTCTTTTCCCGTCAGGGAACGAAAAACAAAAAGGTAACCACGGGGCGGTTTGCCAACATGAAGGAAATGCGCCGGTTTTATATCCTGCCGACCCGAACAGGTTTTTACGCTTCCCGGATCAGCCTGATCCTTTTTGTCGCTATGGGGGTCATGGTGTTAACGGGAGCGGGAAACCTCGCCTCCGTTCTCGTCACAAGCGGAGTGGTATTTGGATTTCTTGGGCTTGTCGGAACCAAAACAGACTGGTTTGATTTCAAAAAGGCGGTTAAAGGGATGAAGATGTTTCCTCTTGGCAGGTGGAATGGAAAAAGAATCGGTCTTTCCGGAGGATCCTACCGGAATATATTCGGGCGGCAGCTGCGCCGGCAACAACGCCAGGAGCATGTTCTCGTAATAGCCCCCACCGGAAAAGGCAAAACCACCTCTTATTTTATTCCAGGATTGATCGAGGACGCGGAGTCTGAAGATTCCGCGGTTGTGATTGATATCAAGGAAGATGAAGATCTGGTCGATATCATCGGACCGGCATGGAACAAGGCCGGGAAAAAAGTTATTTCGTTTAATACCTGGAAGGATAATTGTTCCACCATTCATTTTAATCCTCTCTTTAATCTTGTCCCGGATCTGGCCAATGTCAGGACCTTTTTAACGCTGAAAACGATTACGGACACGATTATTCGGGTTCGACATGAGGAGACAGGGAAACCGGCCGGGGAGGCGTTTCACTGGATCGAGCAGGAAGAAAACCTGATTTACGGGATGTTGTTCGCCGCTCTCCTCAAAAAGGACGAGGAGCGGAACCTGTTATCCGTTTCTGAAGCTCTGGCCGGCGGGAGCGAAACGGTCATGAATTATATCACCTCGGCGATTTCAACCACCGGCGTCGAAGAGAAATCGGCCAAACAACTTTATCTGGAACTCAATTCGTTTCTCAACGCCAAAGATCAGAAACAGGCGGAAGAGGCGGTGAAAGGAGCCAAAAAAAAGATGGAGATCTTCAGGAGTCCCTTTGTCCGCCGCCACATGATCCGCCCGGAACTCGATATCAATATGCTTTTCAAAGAACCCTGTTTGTTGGTAATCAAAGCCCCCATGAACCTTCCCGAATCGATTCTTTTTGCCTCAATGCTCACGAGACTGGTCATGCTGAAGATTTATGAAACCGCCCGGGAGAGAAAGAGCAGGAATCATAATATCTGGCTCTATCTTGACGAGTTTCCGAGTCTCATGCTTCCGGACATTACGAAATTCGTGGCCACTGTCCGCTCAAGCGGAGGAGGGGTTATTGCCGCGGTTCAGGCCAAGGAGGACCTTACAACCAGCACAAAAGCGACCCTGAAAGGGAATAGTCCTGAATCTCTCGAAACCAACTTTGGAACAACCGTCATCCTCCCGGGGTGTCATTTACAAACCTGTGAAAGAATCGCCCGGTCATTTGGGGAAACCATGGTCATGGACAAGTCCAAGATTCAGGATGTTTTCGCGTTTTTCAATTATCGTTCAATGAAACGGTGGACAAGGGCCCCACTGGTAACCGCCGATTCGCTTCAGTACATGCCGGAGGGTATTGCGATGATCTCCCCGAATTCAAGACGCCCCTTCTTTGTTAAGGTTCAGCCCTATTACAAGATTCGGAAATATTCGAAGAAGACCCAGCCGGTAAAGGCCTGGAAACCGGACATGTCCGGACCGTTTGAGAAAATTACGAGAGAAGACAAGCTCGACAACAAACTCGAACAGGAAATGAAAAACCTGATTGATCCTCCGGAGGATCCCCCGATGGCTGAAATCAGGAATACACCGGTTCACCCGCCACAGATCCCGGGTTCCGGCTACGAGCAGGCGAGAAAAGAGCATGACGAGTTCGGGAAAAATATCGCTGACGATTATCTGGCAAACACGGATAACAGCCATCATGGCGGAAAGCAGTTTATCTAATGTCAGTGGGACAGGGGATAGCTCTCCAACCAAGGGACGTTGCCTGGTTGAAATATCTGGCACACGGTCCCGCGAAACTTGAGGCGGCCAAAAGGTTTTATTTAAAAAAAGATTCCGGTGAGCCGCTGAAGACGCCAAAAATATATGAAAGACTGGCAGAACTGAAAGACGCGGAATTTATCGTGCGTCATCGATATAAAAGCCTTGAAACCGGCACAGTGTATTACCTCGGCCCTGCGGGAGTTCAGGAACTGATGCTCTTTTACGGATACGAAGGAGAACATGTTCGTGACAAAATTGTCCCGACGACGCACATCATTCATGAGCTTCTGGTTGCCGGAGTTTTAAGAAAAATTTACGAAGATTCCATGGCGCAAAAACTTTATAAGGTACTCATGGCTTATGATGACCGTTATATGGAGGTCAGGAACAAATATAAAAAAGGTCTGGTATACCCCGACCTTTACGTCCGGTTACAGCCATTCGTCGGTTCGACAACCACTCTTCTCTTTGAGATAGAGGGAATCAATCTTCGTTTTTCCAGATTCGTAAAAAAGCTTGCGGGAATTAAAGAGCGTCTGTTTGTCGTCACCATGAACACCGCAAGAATGCAAACCCTTTATCGATATACAGAGATGTGTAATCGAAGGCCTCCTGAGCTTTTCTTCACCAGCATAGCGGATTTTTCCGCGGGCGGCATTATGCAAACAAAATGGCTTCATTATCCATCAAAAAAGTACATTCAGATCAGGTTTAAGTGAGATAAAGGCAAGGAT
The DNA here is from genome assembly GCA_041486115.1 of Nitrospiria bacterium. GTDB lineage: Bacteria > Nitrospirota > Nitrospiria > JACQBW01 > JACQBW01 > JACQBY01. The sequence goes on from JBGPKT010000155.1 coordinate 4,184, forward strand.
TCATGGATGCTTTAATCAGAAGATCTCTATGGGCCACATTCCTGCTTTATCTCACCGTATCCTATGTCAATACCGCAAGGCTGGCATCCGAATTTGAAACCAATATTCTCATGTGCAATCTTTGGGCGCTTGCGGTGGAAATGGGGGATGTCACGTTACTTCTCGGAACGTTGAAGCGAAAAAAAGCAGGAAAACCCTATTTCGGCTATATGATGACATTTCTGGTTTCATTAGCCGTTTCTGTCGCGGCCAATGGATTGGAGGGCACGAATACATTTTTAGGCAATAATGTTGTCTTTACCA
>JBGPKT010000156.1:0-4477 GCA_041486115.1 Nitrospiria bacterium
GGATCATCACCATCGACTTTATCGATATGGAAAAGGAAAAAAACCGGGAAAAAATCTTCCAGTCTTTTCAAGAAGCGATGTCCAAAGATAAGGCCCGGATTAATATCTTGAAAATTTCCGAACTCGGGCTGGTTGAACTTTCACGGGAGCGGACGAGAGAGGATATTCAGAGGCTTCTCTGCGAGCCCTGCCATTATTGCGAGGGGAAAGGGCATATCCGTTCGGCGACGACGATCTGTTATGAAATTTTCAGAGAAATCAAGCGTACCGGCGGTTCTCCCAGAGAAAGAAAGATCATTATTACCGCGCATCCTTCGGTGGCCAACTTGTTGTATGATGATGAGCGTCAGGGAGTGGAAGCGCTGGAAAAAGAATTCAAGAAGCGGATTATCATTAAGCCGGATGCCGGTATGCATCAGGAACACTACAACATCTCAATGGTCTGATTTCATATGGATGAGCGGTATGAGTGGATTGCGCTTAAACGGGTTCCCGGAATCGGACCGGTTTCTTATAAAAGATTGCTGGAAGAGATCGGTCCGCCTGAAACAGTTTTTAAAGCACCCCTCGCGAGGCTTTTAGGCGTCGAAGGGATGAATGAAAAAATCGCCGGAGGGATCCATCATTTCAAAGAAAAAGAGGAGGTTTTCCGCGAACTGGAACGCATCGATGCACATGCGGTTTCCTTTGTCCATTATTTCCATCCCCAATACCCCGCTTATCTGAAAAATATTCATGACCCGCCCCCCTTTTTTTATATGATGGGGGATCTCTGGAAAAAAGATGACCGGTCGATTGCCGTTGTAGGGACAAGGAGACCGACCTTTTATGGCAAACAGGTTGCCCGCGAACTGGCAGGGGATCTTGCCCGGGCGCAAATGACTGTGATCAGCGGTTTTGCGATGGGAATCGATCAGATTGCCCATCGGGCGGCCCTTGATGCCGGCGGCCGGACAATTGCCGTTTTGGGCACCGGTATGGATATAGACTATCCCCACGGGTCGATTGAACTGAAGGAAGCGATCAGCGCCCAGGGAGCGGTTATTACCGAATTCCCGATGGGGACCCCCGCGACTCCTGAAAATTTTCCAAGAAGAAACCGTTTGATCAGCGGGCTGTCGGCAGGAGTCCTGGTCGTTGAAGCCACGGAAAAAAGCGGCTCCCTGATTACCGCAGGCCTTGCACTGGAACAGGGAAAGGATGTTTTTGCCGTTCCGGGCTCTATCCATAGCGAGTTCAGCCGGGGGGCGCATTACCTGATCAAGTGCGGAGCAAAACTGGTAGAAAAGGTTTCCGATATTCTGGAAGAGGTCGATGGACAGTTCCAGACCGCCATGACATTCCCAGAACCTCCGTTGCTTCAGGAGCTCCCCCCTGACGAAAAAAAAATATATGATATACTATCTGTGGAACCTGTCCACCTGGACGATCTTTCCATCCAGTTGAGCTGGCCCCCCCATCGCGCTTCGGATCTGCTGCTTCGTCTGGAATTAAAGGGGTTGGTCAGTCAAGTGGGAGGCAATCAATTCCTCCGCATTCGATGAACAAGGAATAAGAATAATATGAGTAAATCACTGATTATTGTGGAATCGCCCTCAAAAGCGAAGACGATCAATAAATATCTTGGCAAAAAATATGTGGTTAAAGCTTCGGTAGGGCATATCATCGATCTGCCGAAGAGCAAGCTCGGCATTGATATTAAAAAAGGATTCAAGCCTGAGTATACCGTTATCCGGGGAAAAAAGAAGATCCTGGATGAACTGATTGAGGCGGCAAGCAAAGCGGATAAAATTTATCTGGCTCCCGATCCCGACCGGGAGGGAGAAGCCATTGCCTGGCATATCGCCGAGGAACTTTCCGGAGGTTCCAAAAAAAAGACCGGAAAGAAAACCGGTAAAAAAGCCGATAAAAAGCCGGAAAAGAAAATATACCGGGTCCTTTTTAATGAAATAACTGAAAAAGCGGTTAAAAAAGCCATGGAAGAGCCGGGCGAAATCGATCTGAAAAAGGTCAATGCCCAGCAGGCCAGAAGGATTCTCGACCGGCTGGTCGGGTACTCCATCAGCCCCCTCCTCTGGGAAAAGGTGAAACGAGGCCTCTCTGCCGGAAGGGTCCAATCGGTGGCCGTCAAATTGATTTGCGAACGGGAAATTGAAGTCGGCGCGTTTGTATCCGAAGAGTACTGGTCCCTTACGGCCCATCTCTCTTCCGGTCATGGAACCTCTTCTTTTATTTCCAAGCTGATTTCGATCAACGGGGAGGCTGTTTCCATTCCGAATGAAACAGAGGCTCAAAGACTTTTCCATCTTCTTGAAACCCGGGCGTTCATGGTAGAAAAGATCGAAAAGAAGGAGAGAAGAAAAAATCCGGTTCCCCCTTTTACCACCAGCAAATTACAGCAGGAATGTTCCCGCAAGCTCCGGTTTACTCCCAAAAAGACCATGATGCTGGCCCAGCAGTTGTACGAAGGGGTCGAACTGGGGAGCGAAGGGCCGGTCGGGTTAATTACCTATATGAGGACCGACTCCAACCGGGTATCGGCCGAAGCCCAGGCAGAGGCCCTTGACCATATATCACAGAAATATGGGAGGGAATATATTCCGGAACGACCGAATGTCTATAAAAGCAGGAAAAGCGCCCAGGAGGCCCATGAGGCGATCCGCCCGGCCTCTTTAAGCTATAACCCCGAAGAGATCAAGGAACTTCTGTCGAAAGATCAGTACCTTCTTTATAAAATCATCTGGAACCGGTTTTTGGCCAGCCAGATGAGACCGGCCCTTTTAGAGGCGACAAAAGTCGATATCCGGGCGGGAGAGGCTCTTTTTCGCGCCAATGGAAATGTGGTGATTTTCCCCGGATTTACGGCGGTCTACTCGGAGGCGAGAGAAGAAGACGAAGAGAAAAAGGAGGGCGCCGCAAAAGAAAGTGAAGCGGATGATGAGGAAAGAATGCTCCCCCCTCTTTCTGAAGGAATGAGATTAACCCTTGTTCAGCTTGAACCCAAGCAACATTTCACCCAGCCTCCCGCCCGCTATAATGAAGCGCTTTTAATCAAGGAGCTGGAAGAAAACGGAATCGGGAGGCCAAGCACTTATGCGGCGATTATATCAACCATCCAGGACCGGGGATATGTCGAAAAAATTGAAGGGAGATTAAGACCTTCCGAACTGGGTAAGATTGTCAATAGTTTGCTGGTCAAATCTTTTCCCGAACTGATGAGCGTCGAATTTACCGCAAAAATGGAAGAGAATCTGGATAGTATCGAAGAAGGCGAAAAGAAATGGGTCGATACGGTCAAAGAATTTTATTCCTATTTTGAAAAAGACCTCGAAAAAGCTCAGATAGAGATGAAAGACGTCAAACGTGAAGAAACTCCCACTGAAATCGTGTGCGAGCGGTGCGGCAAAAATATGGTGATCAAATGGGGGCGAAACGGACGTTTTCTCGCCTGCCCCGGTTATCCTGAATGCAAGAATACTTCCGATTTTGCTCAAGCGAGTGACGGCAAAATCACGGTCCTTGAAAAGAAGGTTTCTACCACCGACGAAGTATGCGAAAAATGTGGCGGGGCCATGGTAATTAAAGTGGGGAAGTTCGGACGTTTTCTCGCCTGTTCCAATTATCCCGATTGCAAAACGACGAAAGCCCTGAGTCTCGGAGTAAAATGCCCCCGCGAAGGATGCAAGGGGAATGTCACGCAAAAACGGTCCAAAAAGGGGAGAGTCTTTTACGGCTGCACCGAATACCCGAAATGCGATTTTGCGGCATGGGACCGCCCTGTTGCCAAAATATGCCCCCAGTGCAACGCCCCCTACCTGATAGAAAAAGTATCACGGGCGGGGATTAAAGTAAAATGCTCCAATAAAGAATGCCTTTATGAAGAAGAAGCCGCCGCTTAACAAACCGTTGAAAAACAGCCTTCTGATGTGTCCTCCCGATTACTACCGGATCGAGTATGAAATTAATCCCTGGATGAGCGTCAAAAATCCCGCCATTGCAGAAAAAGCAAGAAAGCAATGGAAATCGTTATATCAGGTCTTAACCGGAAACTTTAGATTAGCAGTTGAACTCCTCGAACCCCGGGCCGGCGTTCCCGATCTGGTCTTTACCGCCAATGGCGGGCTGGTTGCCGGAAAAAAGGTTATCCTCTCAAATTTCAAATACCCCGAACGACAAAAAGAAAGAGATTATTTTAAAGAATGGTTTGTTGAAAAGGGGTATGAAATAGTTTCAATCCCTTCCGAGATGGCATTTGAAGGAGAGGGAGACGCCTTATGGATGGGGGAACTTCTTTTTGCAGGGTATCCCTTCAGGACCGATATCTCCGCCCATCAGTTGATTGCAGACTATCTTTCGTGCGAAGTGGTCTCGTTGGAGCTGATTGACCCTAAATGTTACCATCTGGATACCTGTTTTTGCCCCTTAACCCCGTTAACCGCCCTTTTTGTACCCGAAGCGTTCAGTCCGAAAAGCCGTA
>JBGPKT010000157.1:0-4469 GCA_041486115.1 Nitrospiria bacterium
AGGGGGATGCAGGCGCTTTCAATGGCCATACTCCATAAAATCCCCCAATATCCGTATGTGGAAATGATCCCTAGAATCCATTGGCTGACGATTCCGATAAACGTATCTATGAAATTCATTTTTAATTAAGAACCTTTTCCCACTTTTTTATTTTTTTTAGAATGCCATAATGGGTTAAATCAAGGTGGAGCGGCGTTACCGACACATGATGGCCTTTTACCGCATCATTATCGGTACCGGACTTATCCTCCCACACAATACTTGTCCCCCCTATCCAATAGTACTTTCTTCCACGGGGGTCGACCTTCTCTATAATCGCATTATCTTCATAAACTCTTCTCCCTAAAGAAACCAGCTTGATCTTTTTGATTTTTTCAATGGGAAGGTTCGGAACATTGACATTTAACAAAATATCTTTTGGAAGTCCTTCGGATAAAACCTGTTTCGCGATTTTAACCGCAAACACGGACGCGGCCTTAAATTCATACGGAGGGGGACCCAGTTGGGAAACCGCAATGGAAGGAATGCCGAGCAAAGTCCCTTCGATGGCGGCCGAAACCGTTCCCGAATAAGTCACGTCATCCCCCAGATTCGCTCCTTTATTAATTCCGGAAACGATGAGGTCCGGAGGGCTCTTCATCATCAGATGAAGAACGCCCCAGTTAATACAATCTGTAGGAGTTCCGTTTAAACTGAAATAATTCTTTTTGATTTCATCCGCCCGAAGAGGTTTATGCAGGGTCAGGGCATGGCCCACCGCATTTCTTTCTCTGTCCGGAGCCACGACAGAGACTTCGCCTAATTCTTTAAGGGCCTCAGCCAGGATATGAATTCCTGGGGAATGAATGCCATCATCATTGGAGACCAGAATTTTCATTTAAGCCTATCTGTACCTTATCCTTGCTATGGCTTATTGCGCAATTTTGAATGTCCTTCAAATAAAACGTCCCGCATCACGCGGGACGTTTTTAAAAAGGATCGGGGCGACTGGATTTGAACCAGCGACCACTCGCACCCCAAGCGAGTGCGCTACCGGGCTGCGCTACGCCCCGATTATAGTCATGATACCATTGAATGCCCTAATGTAAAAGGGCAAGAATACCTTTTAATTCCTTTTTAATCCAGTGAAGATCAGCAGAAGTACTAATGGGATTTGAATTTTGTTTTAATACTTTCCTGGCACCCGCGATGGTATAACCCTCTTCGTAAAGCATTTTTTTAATTTTTAAAATCAGTTGAATATCTTTTTGCAGATAAACACGCTGGCCGCCATTATTTTTTTTAGGGTGCAGAAATGAAAATTCATTCTCCCAGAATCTGAGGACATACGATTCCAGACCGGTCAATTTGCTGACCTCCCCTATTTTATAAAAAAGTTTTTGACCCATGGAATGCTTTTGTCCAGTTGGTCTGGATTCTTTAGCCTGTTTTTTCACTTTCCGGTCTTCCGGTCCTGGACTCGACCGATCCAAAGATTGAAAGGTCGAATTAAATCTATTCAACTTATAAAGTGATTTTATGATCCTGACTCTCTTTGTCTTCTTTGTCCTCTTTTATAACAGTTTCGGTGGGTTCCGGGATTCTTTCACTTTCAGGCAAATTGACATATTTCTTAAAAACCTGGCTCGGTCTGAAGGTCACAACTTTTCTCGGCGTAATTCCGATTTCCTCGCCAGTTTTCGGGTTTCGCCCTTTTCTTTCTTTTTTCTGCCTCACTACAAAGTTTCCAAACCCGGCGATCTTCACCACCTCGCCTTTTTTTAAAACATCTTTAATCGTCGATAAAATGATCTCCAGGATCTCAGTCCCGTCTTTTTTTGAGATTCCAATCTTATCAAATAATTCTGTCGTTATATCCGCTTTTCTCATTTTTACACCCTTTAGAATGCGAAATTCGGTTGCGCCTTAATTAAGTGGTCAGTTTTTACTCCCGCCGGAAAAATTGAATATAAAATACAATAGGTTATAAATAATGTCAAGGCTAAATCGGTTCTTGACAGGGAACGGAACATTTTGTAACCTATGGCCGATGAATCAGCCAATATCATTGATCCGGAATCAAGAATGGCCGGATATTCAGTCATTTATCCATTTCACCAAAATATCCCGTCTTAACGCCGATCTTCCTCTCCTTTTGACCTCCGACGGAACATTAACGCGGTCTCTTCAGGCGCTTGTCAGAAGCCCCATTTATTTAGAAGTCATTCTCCAGGAGACTCATGGAATCAATGAAGAAGCGGCTCAGCATCTCGATTTAGATTTAAAAAAGGCTCCTAAAGCTCTCTTCAGGGAGGTCTGGCTCGTCAACGAAAAGAGGGAACGCCTTGTTTATGCCCGTTCTATTCTACCGGTCGAATCGTTAAGTTCTTCTTTTTATCATGAGCTCACCTTAAAAAAGAAACCCATTGGCGAACTCATCGAATCGCTGAACCTCCCCTCGCTCAAAGATAAGATGAGCTTTTCAAGGGTCGACTCAATGGCGCTCGTTTCGGTCTTTGGATCGATCGCGGACAAATCGTTCCCCGCAAGCGATCCAAAGACCGAAAAGGAATTTCATTCTGCCGGCGATTCCGATTTATGGTGCCGACGCTACCGTCTTTCAGTTCCTGGTCAAATTCTGGCCTCGATTGAAGAGGTTTTCTCCCCTTCACTTTTCAATTCATCATTTTCTAATATTTAAATGGCATTGATCTTAAAGAAAAATAACGCGCTTATCCGGTTAATGAGAATTGACCGCCCGATTGGTACCATCCTTGTACTGATGCCGACGCTCTGGTCTCTCTTTATCGCCGGAGAAGGTCATCCCCCTATTTTGATGGTGGTCATTTTTACGCTCGGATCTTTTTTAATGCGGAGCGCCGGATGCATCATCAATGACATTGCCGACCGGAAGATCGACCTCTCCGTCTCACGGACTAAAAACCGGCCCATTGCCACAGGGGAGGTCTCCGTTAAAAAAGGATTGATTCTCTCCTTTCTTCTCGCCGGGCTTTCATTCCTGATCATTCTCCCGTTAAACGGGTTAACGATGGAGTTGAGTGTGATGGGACTCCTTCTCGCAATTATTTATCCTTTTACCAAAAGGTTTATTTCCCTTCCTCAGCTGGTCCTGGGGGTCAGTTTCGGCTGGGGAGCGATCATGGCCTGGGCGGCTGTCAGAAATAGCATAGAACTTCCGGGAATCCTCATTTTTATTGCCAATATCTTCTGGTCGCTGGCTTACGATACGATTTACGCTTTGATGGACCGGGATGACGATATCAGGGCCGGCGTTAAATCATCGGCCATTTTATTCGGAGATCAAGCGTGGCTGGCGATTGGGGCCTCTCTCGTTCTCGTATCTCTTTTTTTGGTCTGGGTCGGGATGTTGGCTCACCTTCAGCTTTTTTATTATTTGACCCTCGTTCTGGCTGGGTTTCTTTTTGCCCGGCAGGTGGTCCAACTTCGGGCAAACCCTTCTCCCGAAGCCGCTTTCCGGCATTTTAAAAATCATGGCCTGTTTGGATCTCTTATTTTAGCGGGGATCGTCGGCGATTATTTAATTCGCTAAATAAGGGTTTCAAAGCCGATTTCTCATTCAAACCAGCCGGTCGGTACGGTAAAACCTTCTTTACGGAGCCTTTCACAAAAAACCGGTGTCAGCCCGGAAGGTTGAAAAGATCCCTTGACCTTCCCTTTTTCATCGATCGACGTCCTTTTGAATTTGTAAATTTCCTGAAGCGTAAAGGTGTCTCCTTCTAAACCTGTCAACTCGACGACATGGGTTATTTTGCGGGTGCCATCGGAAAACCTCGATAATTGGATCACCATCTGTATTGCCGAAGCTATTTGCTGGCGGATAGCCCTGGAAGGGAGATCTAATCCTGCCATTAAGACAAGCGTTTCAAGCCTTGAGAGCGCATCACGGGGCGAATTGGCATGAATGGTTGAAAGCGATCCGTCATGGCCCGTATTCATGGCCGACAGCATATCCAGAGCCTCTCCCCCCCTGCACTCCCCGATTACAATCCGGTCAGGGCGCATCCGAAGAGAATTTCGAACCAGGTCCCGAATCGTAACGAGCCCTTTTCCTTCCATATTGGAAGGACGGGTTTCAAGCGAAACGACATGGGGTTGGAAAAGTTTTAATTCCGCGGCGTCTTCGATGGTAATAATCCTTTCCTCCGGGGAGATGAATCCCGACAAGACATTCAGAAGAGTGGTCTTTCCACAGCCCGTTCCACCTGAAATCAGGAGGTTTAACCGGTTTGAGACGCAATACTCCAGAAATTCCGCCATCTGTCTGCTTAAAGAGTTCATCTCGATTAATTTGTCGGCACTGATCCGGTGAGAAGGAAACTTCCGTACCGTGATCACCGGGCCGCTAAGCGAAAGAGGGGGAATAATGGCGTTCACCCGGCTCCCGTCTTTTAACCGCGCATCGACCATGGGAGAACTTTCGTCAATCCGCCTTCCGAGAGGGTGAACAA
>JBGPKT010000158.1:0-4429 GCA_041486115.1 Nitrospiria bacterium
AATTTCTTAGAGAGTCCCCTATACTTTATTTAAATTGATCATGTTGACGAAAAGGGCCTTAATGCCTACCTTTACCTGCCGCATGGCCGCGGCAGACGGAACAATCATAGAAGAAAAGCTAGACGGTCCGAGCGAAGACTCTTTAAAGGAATCCTTGGAAAAAAAAGGATTTTTGGTCTTTTCTGTGAAAAAGGCCTCTTATTTTAGCTTCGTCAGTTTAATGGCCGGCCTCCGGACAAAAAAAAAATTAACGTCGCAGGAATTTCTTGTTTATAATTACGAGTTTGTGGCGTTAATACGGGCGGGACTGCCGATTTTAAAGGCATTTGACCTGTTAGAAGGGAGGGCGCGCCATCCTGGTTTTAAGGAGGCGCTCAATGGGGTCCGAAAAGAGATCGAGGGGGGTGCTTCTATTTCAGACGCCCTTTCCCATTATTCCGATTTTTTCCCCGAAATTTATATCTCTTCGGTTCGGGCAGGGGAAAAAAGTGGAAACCTGGTTGAAATTTTAAACCGGTATATCCTTTTTTATAAAAAAATTCTGGTTGTCAGGAAAAAAATTATGACCGCCTTAACCTATCCCGTCTTCCTCTTTGTCGTCGGAGCGGCGGTCATTCTCTTTTTGTTGACTTATGTCTTGCCTACTTTTTCGGATATTTATTCCGATGCGAAGGAACAGCTCCCCTGGCTGACGATGGCGCTCATTTCATTTGTCACTTTTTTAAAGGGGCATTTTATTTTCATCCTCGTCGGAACCGGAATCGCCTTCTTTTTAATACAGATGTTCTTCTCCAGCGAAAAAGGGAAAGATCGAAAAGATGCTTTATTATTAAAGGTCCCCGTTTTGGGGGAAATGATTAAAAACCAGCAGATGATCGCTATCGGACGGACCCTTGCCACCATTCTCAGCGGCGGCATTACCTTGGTCAACGGGCTTGAGATGGTGGCGGAGTCGCTCCCCAACCGGATCTATTCAAAGCGGGTCCATTTTTCCATTCAGAAAGTCCAGGAAGGGTCTAGTTTGGCGGCTGCCTTTGATATGGCCGATTTGATGCCGAAGATCGCCATTGAAATGATCGAGGTGGGCGAAACGACCGGATCGCTGGAAGAAATGCTCAATCAGGTGGCCGAATTTCAGGAGGAGATGCTCGACCAAAGGCTCACCAGGATTACCACCTGGGTCGAACCGGTTCTTTTGCTGTTCATGGGCGTTCTGGTCGCCATTATCCTGGTCGCCATGTATCTCCCGATCTTTAACCTTGCAGGAACGCTTAAATGAGAATTTTACCGAAGAGCGGCGCGTCGATTGTCAAAAAATTGATCGAAAAAGGGTGGGTGACCGAAGCGGCAATTGGGGTCATTTTTCCCGACGGTGTTGACAGTAAAAAAATCAATGTGGTGGAGGAGCTCTTAAAGTCCCAAACGGTATCGCAGGAGCAGATGGCGATCCTCTTTTCGGAGCTTTTTCAGCTCGAATACGAACCTCTGAAAGATTTCAGGATCGATCCGAAGTTTTACCAGTCGATACCGGTCGAACTGATGTACCGCTATCCTTTTATTCCGCTGGAAGAAAAAAACGGCGCGTTAACCATTGTCATTTCAAACCCCATTCATGTGACCGCCCTCGACGAGCTCGAACTGACCCTTCACAGAAGCCTGAATTACAAGGTTGGCACCAAACAGGGCATACTCGATACATTAAAAAAATCCGAGGGTTCGACGCAGGTTTTAAAGAAAATCGAAGAGGACTTCAAACCCCAGCTCATTCGTGAAACCGACGACGGGGAGGAATCCTTATCCATTGAAAAATTGTCGAAAGACGCCAGTCCGGTCATCCGGCTGGTCGACACGATAATTTTAACCGCCCTTCAACGGCGGGCCAGCGATATTCATATCGAAGCTTCCGACCGGGAGGTAGAGGTCAAATACAGGATCGACGGAGCGCTCTACCGGGCGATGGACCCTCTCGACATTCAATATCATGCGCCGCTGATCTCCAGGATCAAAGTCATGTCGGAACTTGATATAGCTGAAAAAAGAGTCCCACAGGACGGTCGGTTTAAACTGCGCCTCGATAATAAAAAGGTCGATTTCAGGGTATCCATTCTGCCGAGTATTTTCGGCGAAGATGTTGTGATCCGTATTCTGGACAAGGAATATATTGCTTCCGACATTAACGAATTAAAGTTGGAGAGGCTCGGTTTTAACCCGGGGGATTTAAAACGGTTCCGGAAAGCGATCATCGAGCCTTATGGCATGGTACTGGTGACCGGTCCTACAGGGAGCGGAAAGACGACCACTTTATATGCCGCCATTACCGAAATTCAAACGACGGAAGATAAGATTATTACAATTGAAGATCCGGTGGAATATCAGTTGAAAGATGTCGTTCAGATTCCGGTCAACGAAAAAAAAGGGTTAACCTTCGCCCGGGGGCTCAGGTCGATTCTCCGGCATGACCCCGATAAAGTCATGGTCGGAGAGATCCGGGACTCTGAAACAGCTCAGATCGCCATTCAGTCGGCTTTAACGGGCCATCTGGTCTTTACCACCGTCCATGCGAATAATACCTTTGATGTCATCGGCCGTTTTACGAATATGGGGATCGAGCCTTACAACTTTGTCTCTTCCCTCAATTGCATTCTGGCCCAGAGGCTGGTGCGATATATATGCAACGCCTGCGCAGAAGAAGAAACCATTTCAACCCACCTCATGGAAGATTCCGGCCTGACGCCCGATATCATCCAGGCCCACCGGTTCCGCCATGGAAGAGGATGCCCCGAGTGCAATGGCACCGGCTTTAGAGGGAGAAAAGCGATTACGGAATTTCTCGACCTTTCCGATCAGATTCGCGAAATGATTCTGGCAAGGCGTCCCGCCTCTGAAATCCGGAAGGAAGCGATTAAAGAGGGGATGACGACCCTGCGGCAGGCCGGGCTTGAAAAGGTCTTCCGCGGCGAAACCACCCTGCGTGAAATCAACCGCGTGACGTTTATTGAATAGAATCGATTAAAATGGGTTTATTTACGAAAACGAGAGCAGGGTTGCATATCGGGAAAGATTACCTCTCTTTTACCCTGTTGGAATCGGGAAGAGGTGGGTATAAGGTCAAAGCCGCTGAAGTGATCCGGCTCCCCAAACAAACCATCCGCCCCTCTCCGGGCGAATCGAATATTTTAAACAGCGAAGAAATCAAAAAACATCTGAAAACCCTGTTTGAAAATTATCCAGGAATCCCCTCCATTTCATTAAGCCTTCCCGACCTCTCTTCGCGGATGATTCTAATCGAAGTCAAAAAAGCTCTTCCGAAAGAGAACGAACTCCGCCAGATGATCAAATGGAATATGGAGCAGAAATTTTTAACCCAGATCGGAGATTCCAAGTTTTCGCATCAGCTGATCAGCCAGTCGGATTATAGCTTTAAAAGTTCCGGACCGGACGAAGTCCCCGGAAACAAATATTATTTTATTCTGGGGGCGGCGATATTAAAAAATATTCTTTTGGAATATCAAACCCTTTTGGAATCTTTTCATATCACCCCAAAGATCATGAGCAACGCTTCATTTAACCTTTATAATCTCTATCACGACTATATTTCAGGAGTTTCCGGAGAGGGAAACTTTTTATTCCTCAACAGGATTGACCACTATTTTACCTTCATGGTTTTTGAAAAAAAGATCCTCCGCTATATCCGCACCATCGGACTTCGAGTGCCTGAAAATGGTTCGAACGAAGAAAGCGCGGCGGAAGAAAGAACTATGATCGAGGAGAAAAATAACCATAAAATAGAGGGGGAGATCGAAAGCTCCCTCCATTATCATTTTAAGGAGCAGGAGGCTCAGTCAAATTCAGATATTCATCTCTTTATTTCGGGCCCTCAGGCCATGCCGGCGTTTGGCCCGATGGGAGAACGATTCGGGCTGGAGATTCATCTGTTAAAGCCCGATCTATTGGGCAATCTCAATCTGGGCGAAGCCGATCTTCTCAAAAATGAGGAGATCTCTCTATTGACTCCTGCCATCGCCGCCGCCGGAGCGTTAAATTGAAAATAACGATCAATTATTCGACCTACCCTTACCGGATTAAAAAAGTTCTGGCAGGGGTTTTAACAGCCGGTTCGCTCCTGACCGCCGGGTTTTTATTTTACGCCGTCCAACAGGCAGGCATCCTTCGGGAGGAAGCTTCAAACCTTCAACAAAGGATCGACCGCCTCACCCGGGAGATGGAGGCTCAGAAATCGTTAAAAAGCCAGGAGAGCAATCCCAAAAAATTGGAGAAACAAATCGCTCTCGTCAATGAAGTGATCCAAAAAAAATCTTTTTCATGGACTGGTTTTTTAAACGATCTCGAAAAAGCGATCCCCAAAAATATTTCTATTAAAAAAATTGAACCCCGGTATACCGACCAGAGCGTCAACCTTTCGGGCGAA
>JBGPKT010000159.1:0-4288 GCA_041486115.1 Nitrospiria bacterium
GGAACGGATTGCCCGAACCCGAAGCAGAAAACCGACTGATTAATATTCCGATAGATGAGGAGATGAAGACCTCCTATCTTAATTACTCTATGAGCGTGATCATCGGGAGAGCTTTGCCCGACGCCCGCGATGGATTAAAACCGGTCCACCGGAGAATCCTTTTCGGCATGAAAGAGATGGGTCTGTTTCAAAACCGCCCCTACCGGAAATCGGCCAAAATCGTCGGAGAGATCATGGGTAATTATCATCCGCACGGGGATAACGCGATTTACGACAGCATGGTCCGGATGGCGCAAGATTTTAATATGCGGTACCTTCTTGTCGATGGCCAGGGAAACTTCGGGTCGATCGACGGCGACCCCCCGGCGGCGATGCGTTACACCGAAGCCAGACTGGCCGGACTCTCCGATGAAATTCTTGCCGATATCGACAAAGATACGGTTGATTTCGGGCCTAATTATGATGAATCGATCTTGGAACCTGCGGTTCTCCCTTCGCGGGTTCCCAACCTTCTGGTCAATGGAACCTCGGGAATAGCCGTGGGAATGGCGACCAATATCCCTCCTCATAACCTCGGTGAAGTCATTGACGGAGCGATGGTCCTTCTGGAAAACCCGCGGGCCACTATAGAGGATCTCTGTGAGCTGATTCACGGGCCTGATTTTCCGACCGCCGGGTTTATCCATGGATTTAGCGGAATTAAAAGCGCTTACAGTACCGGCCGCGGGATTATTCAGATGCGCGGGAGAGCCCGGACCGAACAAATCGGCAAATCAGACCGCGAAGCGATTATTATCACGGAACTCCCCTATCAGGTGAACAAAGCCAGGTTAATCGAACGGATCGCCGAGCTGGTCCGGGATAAAAAGCTGGAAGGGATTTCAGATCTGAGAGACGAATCGGATCGCGAAGGAATGCGGATCGTCGTCGAGCTGAAAAGGGGAGAAAACGGCCTGGTCCTTTTGAATCAGCTTTATAAACATACCGCCATGCAATCGACCTTTGGCGTGATTATGCTGGCGCTGGTCGATAACCAGCCCAGGGTATTAAACCTTCAGCAGGTGCTAGAGGTCTTTTTAAAGCACCGCCGCGAAGTGGTCGTCCGCCGGACCCGGTTTGAGCTCCGGAAAGCGGAGGAGAGGGCCCATATCCTGGAGGGATTAAAAATCGCCCTCGATCATCTGGATGCCGTGATTACCTTGATCCGGCAGTCTACCAATCCTGAAGAAGCGCGCATCGGATTAATGCGGGAATTTGAACTCTCGACCATTCAGGCCCAGGCGATTCTGGATATGCGGCTCCAGCGCCTCACGTCGATGGAGAGAGAAAAACTGATCCTGGAGTATGAAGAACTCCTGAAGCAGATCGAATATTTAAGATCTATTCTCGCCAGTGAAACACTGGTTAAAAAAATTATCAAGGAAGAGCTTCTTGCCATTAAGGAAAAATATAGCGATCCCCGCCGGACCCAGATCATTGAGGAATCGGCCGATATCAACCTCGAAGATACGATTGCCGACGAGGAAATGGTAATCACCGTCAGCCACAACGGCTATATCAAGCGGAACCCGGTCTCCATTTACCGCTCTCAAAGAAGAGGCGGAAAAGGAAAGATCGGAATGGGGACAAAAGAAGAAGATTTTGTCAAACAGCTTTTTGTGGCGTCGACCCACGATTATATTCTCTTCTTTACCAATAAGGGTCGCCTTCATTGGCAAAAGGTTTATCAAATTCCGGAAGCGGGCCGTATTTCTAAAGGGAAAGCGCTGGTGAATCTTCTCTCTCTCGGCCCAGATGAATATTCAACGGCAATCCTTCCGGTGAAGGAGTTCCGCGAAGACTGGTATGTGGTCTTTGCGACTCGCAAGGGAACAATTAAAAAAACCACCCTCGACTCCTATGGAAATGTGAGGGCCGGAGGAATTATCGCCCTGACGCTCGAAGAGGGAGACAGCCTGATTGCGGCAAAGCTGACCACGGGAATCGAAGATATTTTTCTCGGAAGCAAATCGGGCATCGGCATCCGTTTTAAAGAAGATGCCGTCCGGCCGACCGGCAGAAATGCTATGGGGGTCCGGGGGATGAATCTTGAGGATGGGGATGAACTGGTCGGCATGGAGATTGTCGACGCGCGGGAAGGGACCTCCATCATGGCCGTGACCGATAAAGGATTCGGTAAAAAAACGGCACTGGAACAATACCGCGTTCAGGGGCGCGCCGGCAAGGGGATTATTACCATCAGAGCGAGCGACAAGACCGGAACGGTTGTCGGAATCCTTCAGGTGACCAATCATGAAGACATTATGCTGATTACGGCGGAAGGAAAAATTCTCCGGTTTAAGGTCAGTTCATTAAGGGAAATCGGCCGGGCCACGCAGGGAGTCAAACTGATCGAGGTCGGCGATAAAGACCGGGTTGTTGCCGTCGCCATACTGGCCGAGCAGGAAAAGGAAGAGGAACTCCCTTCGGAGGAAGAATCTTGAAAAACAGAGGCGTAGCGTTCTACGTCTCAAGAAGCGGCATTCTCCTCCTGATCATGATCTTTATTTCCGGATGTACCTCCAAACCTCAATTCCGCATCAAAGAAGCCGAAAAGCTATACCGTTTGGGGAATTATCAGAATTCCCGGACGGCGTATTTGCAGATCGCCGAAGATTACCCTAAAAGCCGCCAGGCTCCCGAAGCCTATTACTGGGCAGGGGTTATTTCCTATTATAATTTGAAAGAGCCTAAAAAAGCCCTGGATTACTTTCATCAAACGCTATCCGATTATCCCGCCTCGGAATTTGCCCTGTCCGCCCGCAGCCATCTGGCTGAAATGTATGAAAAAGAGTTTAACGAGCCCCGTCTCGCGATCGGAGAATATCAGAAGCTGATTGAAGAGTCCCCCGGTCACGCCAACGAAGAGGAATACCGCTATAAAATCGGAGAGGTCTATTTTAATCAGGGAGACATCGATCAGAGCAAAACCGAATGGGAGGAGCTCGTTAAAAAGTTTCCCAAGGGAAAATGGACCGACCAGGCCTCGTATCAGATCGCGATGATCCCTGTCATCAGGGGGAATTATGAAGAGGGGTTAAAGGCCCTGGATGGATTTATGAAACAATTTCCTCAAAGTATATTTTTATTGGAGGCAGAGTTTGAAAAGGGGGTCTGCCTTGAAGAGATGGATAAATATGAGGAAGCCCTCGCCGCTTATAAGGTCTTATTGACAAACTATCCCAATCGCGCAGTTATCGAGGCGCGGATTAAAAAGGTGGAAGAAAAAAGGAAAAAATCGCCCAGAGTCTGAGCGTTATTTTTCGTTTTCAATATCGAGTACCGTCACATCATTGGAATACCACCCGGTGACATAGACCCGTTCTCCGTCGGGAGATACGGCCAGGCCAGAAGGGTTTTTTAGAACCGGATAGGTCAAGATGACCCTGTTTTCATCTACATTAATCACTGAAATGGAGTCAGATTTGTAGTTGGCCACAAAGAGTTCTTTCCCATCCGGGGAGAGGTCGATCGTTTTGGGATGTTCCCCTACCTTGATTTTATCGATCAGCCGATAGGTGGCGGTATTGATGACCCAAACCTCCCCCGCCCCCCAATGGGTGATAAACGCTTTTTTCCCATCTTTTGAGAAGACAATATGCCGGGGGTTGTCGGTGGTCGGAATGGTATGGATGACCTGGTTGCTGTTCGTATCGATGACGGAGACATTTTTGCCCCTAAAATTGGCGACATAAAGCTCATGCCCCTCCGGAACCAGCGTGATTCCCCTGGGAACAGCCCCAACCTCGATCGTCGCGATGATTTTAAAATCCCCTGTGTTGATGACCATCACGTTATTGGAGGCCCAGTTCGAGACATAAACGATTTTTCCGTCGGGACTGACCGCGACCCCTTTCGGCTTATCTCCGACAGTGACAAGATGAATCACTTTTCTTGCCGGATAATCGACGACCGACAATGTCCCCCCTCCCCAATTGGTGATATATAGGCGGTTTCCATCAGGAGAAAAGGCCATTTCAACCGCTTCGGAGGGGAGAGGGACCGTTTCGGCCACAGTCAGGCTTTCGAGATTGATGATCGAGAAACTTTTAGACTCGAAATTGCTGACGACCGCTTCTTTTCCACCCGGAGCGATTAAAACAGCTTTTGGGAGTGTTCCGACAGGTATTTTTGCGACCAGATCGAGGGTTAACCCTTGAGCAAAAGATGCGGTGTTAAAAAGGAAGAGAAAAAAGAAAATTCTGGATAAGGGCATGGAAGTAATCCGGCTGTTTCTATTCTATTTATA
>JBGPKT010000160.1:0-4202 GCA_041486115.1 Nitrospiria bacterium
AAGTGTACTCGAAAAGAGGTTTTAGCCGTTCCTCATCGATATTGAACGCCATAATTTTTGTGCTCCCCCCCTGCCGGTTAATGTTTTCATCATCTTTTTAGCTTCCATGAACTGCTTGAGGAGTTTATTGACCTGTTGTACTGATGTTCCGCTCCCTCTGGCAATCCTCTTCCGCCTCGAGCCGTTCATCAATCCCGGGTTTTCCCGCTCTTTCAGGGTCATCGAGTTGATCATGGCTTCCATCCCGGCCAGTTCCTTTTCAGGCATCGCCCCATCTCCCTTGATCTTAAGCTGGCCGGCGCCCGGAATCATCGAAAGGACTTTTTCTACCGATCCTAATTTTTTGAACTGTTTAATCTGATCTTTAAAGTCGGTCAGCGTAAACTGATTGGTCTGTATTTTTTTTGCCACAAGTTCCGCCTGGTTCTTGTCATAGCTCTCCTGGGCCATTTCAATCAGGGACAACATATCTCCCATTCCAAGTATACGGGAAGCCATCCGGTCAGGATAAAAAGGTTCCAGCATCTCAAGTTTTTCGCCCGTTCCGATAAATCTCACCGGTTTTCCGGTCACCTGCCGCATTGAAAGCAGAGCCCCCCCTCTGGCATCCCCTTCCATTTTGGTCAGGATGATTCCAGTAATGCCAAGCCGCTGGTGGAATCCTTCGGTCACTTTGACGGACTCCTGTCCGATCATTCCGTCCGCGACCATAAGGATCTCCTGCGGACCCGCGAGGGCCTTCATTTTCTGAAGCTCTTCCATCAGCGGTTCATCCATCTGAAGCCGCCCGGCGGTATCGATGATCACTAGATCATACCCTTGAGTTTTTGCCCTCGAGACCGATTTCTTTACAAGAACAAGAGGGTCTTTCTCCTCACTTGTTTCAATATCGACTTGAATTTGCCTGCTGATGAACTCCAGCTGGTTTTTAGCGGCGGGACGGTAAGGATCGGCCGGGACCAATAACACCCTTTTTCCCTCTTTTTTGTAAAAGAGGGCCAGTTTTCCCGCAGTGGTCGTTTTTCCGGCTCCTTGAAGGCCGACCAGCATGAATATGGCGGGAGGAATAGAGGGCATCGGTATTTTAGCCTGTTGCCCTCCCAGAAGAAGGGAAAGTTCTTCGTAAACAATCTTGATCATCTGCTGGCCGGGGGTTAAGCTTTCCATCACCTTTTGGCCAACGGCGCCGGCTTTCACCGCGTCCACGAAATTTTTAACCACTTTAAAATTGACATCGGCTTCAAGGAGCGCAAGACGGACCTCGCGAAGGGCCTCGGTAATATTTTCCTCCTTTAAAACCCCGACTCCTCTGAGCTTCTTAAAAATGGCGTTTAGTTTTTCCGACAGGTTATTCAGCATGTCTTTTCTCTCTCATTCTCCCTCATTGGATCAGGCTTGTTCTGGATTCCGGCTTCTTTGACGAACCGTTTCATAGGCGATAATTCCGGCCGCAGTCGAAACATTCAGGGAGCCGATTTTCCCTTTCATCGGAATGGATATCGTCTGATCGCAGGTCTCTTTGACCAGATGCCGCAACCCTTTCCCCTCTCCTCCTAATACAAATGCCGCCGGTGAGGCATAATCCATTTGAGTGTAACTGGCGGTGGCTTCTCCATCCATTCCATAAATCCAGATCCCCTTTGTTTTTAGAAAAGTCAGAGTCTGGACAATATTGACCACCTGGACAATATGGACATATTCTATGGCGCCCGCGGAAGTTTTTGCAACTGTTTCCGTAATACCCGCCGACCTCCGGGTGGGAAGGATCACCCCATGCACGCCTGCTCCCTCGGCCGTACGGATAATGGCCCCGAGGTTCCTCGGATCTTCGATTTCGTCTAAAATAAAGAAAAATGGGGGTTCCCCGGTATTTTTGGAAAACTCCAGAAGGGAGTCTATGGTGTCATACCGCTTTATCGCTCCGATGCCAAGAACCCCCTGATGCTTTAAAGGTCCCGAAATCTGATCGAGAATGTCCCGGGAAGCATACGTCACGCGGATGTTCTGCTCCTTTGCCAGTTGAATCATTTCTCTTAACGAGGACTCTTTTTTTCCTTTTTGAATAAAAATCTGATCGAACGACCGGCTTTTTGCTCTTAAAGCTTCAATGACAGGGTGGATCCCTAAAATCACATTCTCTCTTCCTTTTATTTTCTCCAAGATGTTCCTCCATCGGGGCGATCTTCAAGTATCACCCCTTTTTCCGCCAGTTCTTTCCGTATTTCATCCGATCTTTTCCAATCTTTCCTTAACCGGGCCGCTTTTCTCTCATTAATAAGATGGACAATTTCCTCATTAGAAATTTCAGATACTGTTCCCGTTATAGATATAGATGATGTCGGGAGAGTTATACTGCCAGTGCCGGTTATATCAATACGCCAGTCTCCTGGAGGAACTGTAAAAAGACCTAATGGTTCTCCGAGTTTTTTGAAAAACAAAAGGATCATCTTTCCATCTTCTCCAGGAATAGTGGATTTATAAAGTTTGTTGATTTCGCTCCGTAAAATATGGAGTGTGGCAATGGCTTCAGGGGTATTAAAATCATCATCCATCGAATCTATAAACTTTTCTTTTGTCCTATCCAGAATTTGTTTTACACCGGCTACGCTTCCTTTTTCCTCACCGGTAGCCTCCTCACATTTTTTGAATAAAATATAAAACCGGTCGAGACTCCTTTTTGCCTCCTCAATCGCCTGGTCAGAAAATTGAATCGGCTGGCGATAGTGAGTTGAAAGGATAAAATATCTTAATGATTCTCCCATCACTTCAGGGGTGTAGGTGTAGGCGTATTTGGCAAAAATTTCTTTAATGGTAAAGAAGTTGCCGAGGGATTTGGACATTTTTTCCTGGTTAACAGTTACAAATCCATTATGAATCCAGTAATTCACAAATTTCTTGCCAGAAGAAGCTTCACTCTGGGCAATTTCATTTTCATGATGGGGAAAGAGGAGATCCTCCCCTCCACCATGGATATCGAGGGTTTCTCCCAAAAGTTTCATGGCCATTGCCGAACATTCAATATGCCAGCCGGGACGCCCTTTACCCCAGGGGGAATCCCATGAAGGCTCTCCCGGTTTGGAAGCTTTCCATAAAACAAAATCAAGGGGATGCTCCTTTAATTCATTGGCCTCTACCCTGGCCCTTGAGTCTTCACCCGATAAATCGCGCCCCGAGAGTTTTCCGTAAGAGGCAAATGCGCCGACCCGGAAGTAAACATCCCCCTCCTTTGCGTAGGCAAACCCTTTATCCATCAGCCCCTGAAGGATTTTAATCATCTCCGGAAGGTATTCCGTCGCCTTTGGTTCAACCGCGGGAGCCAAGACATTTAATAAAGACATCTCACGATGGTATTCCTGGATATATTTTTCAGTCAGGTCTTTCCAGAAAATATTGTCTTCATTTGATCTTTGAATAATCTTGTCATCGATATCGGTAAAATTTTTTACCAGTTTCACGTCATACCCTCTAAACCGGAGATACCGGGCGATCATATCAAAGACCACCGCGCTTCTTGCATGGCCGATATGCGAATGGTCGTAAACCGTCACTCCGCAGACATACATGTTGACTTTATCCGGAGTCAGAGGTTTAAAAATTTCCTTGTGGCGGCCCAGGGAATTAAAAATTTTAACCATGGAGGTCTTTGGCCTTTTTCCGGCCGTTGGCTCGTTTGACCCAGAAGATAAAAAGGATCAATGCTAAAAGAATTAAAAAATCAAATTGATGAAAGTAGGGGCCTAACTGATTCCAATGCGCCCCCAATTGTTTGCCCGCATATGCCAACCCAAAGCACCAGGGGATGGACCCGATAAAAGTGTAAACTGAAAATTTAAAAAAATTCATTTTGGAAATTCCGGCAGGAAGAGAGATAAACGTCCGGATGACCGGGAGGAGGCGGGTCGCAAAAACAGTGAAGTCTCCGAACCTTAAAAACCATTGGTCCGCTTTTTTAATCTCCTCATGAGAAATTAAAAAATATTTTCCGTAATTCTCAAGGAACCGCCTTCCTCCAAACCGCCCCATTCCGTAGGCCAGCCAGGAACCGATCAAATTTCCAGAAGCGCCTGCCAGTGTCACCGGGGTCATGTTAAAGGTCCCTTGCGACACCAGGAACCCGGAAAAGGTCATAATGATTTCGCTCGGGAGGGGGATGCAGGCGCTTTCAATGGCCATACTCCATAAAATCCCCCAATATCCGTATG
>JBGPKT010000161.1:0-4153 GCA_041486115.1 Nitrospiria bacterium
CAACGGCATCCTGTATGGTTTGCAGCTGTTCTTTCAGCCCGCCGATATCTTCGTAAAGCGTGTCAGGCACTTCTTCAAGGACCACTTCTTCCACTTCTGATTTAGGAAGTTTTTCGAGCAGATAGCCGGACCTCGTATCGAGCAGGACATGATCGCCCACGCTTAATTTTTCCGTCAACAGCGGCTCGCCAAGCTCGGCGACCCGTTCTTCGTCCGCGTGAAGCGTCACGACAATCCGATGGTTTTCCAAAATATCTTTGATCCGGGCCACTTCTCCCTGGAGCTCAAAACCACACGCCTCGACTACATTCAGGGCTTCGTTTAAAACAAGCTGCTGTCCCTTTCTTAATTCCGACGCCTTGATTTTAGGATGGAGATTCACTTTCATCTTGCGGCCGGAAACATAGACATCGGCAGTTCCATCGGCATTGAGGAGAGAAAAGATCCCGTAAGCCGAAGGAGGCGCAGTCAATTTTTCAACTTCATTTTTCAGGGCGGCAATCTGTTCCTTTGATTCCTGAATAATGGCAATTAATTTTTCGTTCTGTTTTTGAGCCTGATCCAGCTGGATGCGGGATAAGTGAACATGGTGGAGCTCCTCTTCATTCATTCTCAGGCGGGTCTCGAGCCTCTGGATCTCCAGCTCATATTCTTCAATCCGTTTTTGCGATACGCTTTCATCGCCCGTTAATTGATCAGAAAGTTTTTTGATGGTTGTTTTAAATGGATTTGCTTTGTTTTTTTTCGGTTCTCCCATTAGAACTCCTTACAAAAACTTCATTGATCTTGCTCATTAAAACAATGGATTTAAGAAACCTTTCCCACGATTTAATTCTATCACCGAAGTTTCAGTTGGTCAACTTAAGCGGTCTGAATCGTCAGAAGGGACCTTTATTTTTTTGAACTTTTGATCCGGGTTAGAAAGTCACGGGTAGTTTCTTTAACGGAAGGCGCGGTTAAAATCGCCGAGATCAAGGCAATTCCGCCGGCCCCTGCTTCCATCACTCCGGGGAGATGGCTCAACTGAATTCCCCCTAATCCAAAAACCGGGATTTTAACTTTTTCGACAATGGATTTAAAAAGAACAAGACCGAGCGGCGTTCCCATCTTGCTTTTGGAAGGGGTAAAAAAAAGAGGGCCGAGCGTGATAAAGTCGGCGCCCTCCGCTTCGGCAAATGAGGCCTCTCCAAGGGAATGGCAGGAGACCCCGATCAACCGGTTTGGACCGATCATTTTTCTGACGGCCGAGGGGGGAAGACTATCCGATCTTAAATGCACTCCGTCTGCCCCGACGCTCAGGCAGACATCGGCACGGTCGTTGATCAACAGAAGGGCTTTGTTTAATGTCAGTTCGCGGATTTCAAAGGCAAGAGAAAGGAGTTCGCGGACAGGGAGGTCTTTTTCACGAAGCTGGACTGCCTGGACTCCGCCTGCAAGGGCTTCGCCGAGAACTTCTTTGAGCGGACGGCCGGCGGTCTGATGCCGGCCGGTAATCAGGTACAGATCGAAATCGACTCTATTCAATCATCCCTTCGATGGGACTGCTTGCCTGGGCGTAGAGGCGTTTGGGCATTCTGCCGGAGAGAAAGGCAAGACGGCCCGCTTTGACGGCATAGTTCATCGCTTCCGCCATTAAAATCGGATCCTCCGCGGAAGCGATGGCGGTGTTCATCAATACCGCGTCGCACCCCATCTCCATGGCAATGGCCGCATCGGACGCCGTACCAACTCCCGCGTCGACGATGATCGGGATTTTAACGGTCTCCATAATGATCCGGATATTAAAAGGATTCCTGATTCCCAGACCCGATCCGATAGGCGCCGCCAGAGGCATGACCGCAGAACAACCGATATCCTCAAGCTTTTTAGCCACAATCGGGTCGTCATTGGTGTAGGGGAAAACGATAAATCCTTCTTTGATTAAAATTTTTGCCGCTTCGAGCAGACCGGCCGTATCGGGGAAGAGCGTCCTGGGGTCGCCGATGACCTCCAGCTTCACCATGTCAGAAACCCCCGCGGCCCGGGCGAGCCTTGCCGTCCTGACCGCATCGTCTGCCGTATAGCATCCCGCGGTATTCGGGAGAATCTTGTATACCTTCGGACTGATATAATCGAGTAGGTTTTCCTTCCCTTTGTCGGTAATATTGACCCGCCTGACCGCCACGGTCACGACATCGGCCCCCGAAGCTTCAATTGCTTTTTTAGTCTCTTCGAAATTCTTATATTTTCCGGTGCCGACCCACAATCTCGATTTAAAGTCTATGCCTGCAATAGTAAGCGTCTCGCTCCGATTCATTATGAATTCCCTCCGCCGACGAAATTGATGATTTCAACCTGATCGCCATTTTTTAAAAAATGGGATTGAAACTCATTTTTATCCAGGATCGCCTGATTCACTTCCACTGCGACCAGATCGGCCACCATTCCGATCTCATGCAACAGTTGAAGAATGTTCATCTCTCCGGAAAATTCCCATTGTTGTCCATTCACAGCGATCTTCACTTTTATCAATTATAAGACGGCTTAAAGAGGGGAGTCAATCTTCAATCCTGGCGGCAGAAAGTGAAAACTCACCCTTTTTCGCCGGAATGTTTTTCCACAAACTTCTTGATCTCTTCGAGATTTTCTAATACCAATTTGGCCTTCTTCAATCCAAACTGGAAAGGAAATTTATCATCAGGACCCTGGCTTAAAACGATCATCGGATTCCCCTAGAATTCTGACACTGTCCCCGGCATAGTGACTCCCTCTCTGATGAATGCAAACTAAACCCACCTGTGGATCGGCCGCCCCAAAGACCGGAATGAAAATGAAACCCTGTTTCTGATATCGTATTAAAAATGAAAATCTCGGTAAAAGTCAAACCCAATTCAAAAACAGCCAAAATCGAGAAAATATCAGAAGAGGCCTTTATCGCCAACGTCAAAGCCTCTCCTCAAGACGGCAAGGCCAATCTCGCCCTGATTGCCCTTCTGGCCGATTATTTTAACGTCCCGAAAAGCCGTATCACCATTATTAGAGGAATCTCGTCAAAACAGAAGCTCATCGAGATATTATAAATTTTTTAAGATGTCTATGATTTGCGAACTCATACCTCCCCAGCTTCCGGATCCGGTCTTATTCACGGAAATGAAATCTTTCATCATGAAAACCGATTCGACCCCTTCGATTTCAAAAAGCTGCCTGGCGATGGGCGATTTTTCCGCTTCAGCCCGATTGTTAAACATCTCCATTCCGGTGGGAACAATCGTTTTATTAAAGACAAACTTCATGCTGTTCGGATTGGGAGTGGGTTGCATCCGCACCTGGGTTTCGGACATTTAGAACGCCCCCCGTGCCTGATCTTCGGCATGGTAAGAACTCCGGACGAGCGGCCCCGATTCCACATGGGGGATTCCCATCTTTTCGCCCAATGCTTTTAACCGGGAAAATTCTTCCGGAAGATAATATCGCTCAACGATCAGATGTTCTTTTGAAGGTTGAAGGTATTGTCCGATCGTCAGGATATCACACCGGATGGCAACCAGGTCTTCCATGACTTTTTGAATTTCATCGGGGGTTTCTCCCAATCCCACCATGATCCCCGTCTTGGTCCTCAATCCTTTTTTAAAGGACCGTTCCAGCACTTCAAGGGAGCGCTGATATTTTGCCTGTGGCCTTACCCTCCCATATAACCGGGGGACCGTTTCAAGGTTATGGTTTAATATATCAGGCCTCGCATCCCATATCTTTTCAAGCGCCTGATGATCCCCCTGAAAGTCAGGAATTAAAACCTCGATCGTGCAGGATGGGTTCCGGGCCCTCACCTCTTCAACGGTCTTTGCAAAGAGAGCCGCTCCCCCGTCTTCAAGTTCATCGCGGTTCACCGAAGTAATCACCGCATGATTTAACCCGAGGTATTTCACCGCCTCCCCGACTCTCCGCGGCTCATCCCGGTCGAGCGGTTCTGGCTTTCCGGTAGCCACCGCGCAAAATCCGCAGCTCCGGGTGCAAATCTCCCCTAGAATCATAAAGGTGGCGGTCCCCCGGTTCCAGCATTCCCACTGATTCGGGCACCGGGCCTCTTCACAAACGGTATGGAGGTTCAGCTCTTTGACCAGGCCTCGCATCGTCTGGAATCGGGGGCCGGTCTCAAACTTCACCTTAAACCAGG
>JBGPKT010000162.1:0-4151 GCA_041486115.1 Nitrospiria bacterium
AATCAGACTTAAGAGTAAAGTCAAGAACTGACCGGGTATTTTTCGTACTCTTATATAGGAGTTTTTTTATAACATACAAAAGAGGTTAATGACATAAAAGGACAAATGTTTATTTGCGTGTTATAATTTACTTATATGATTTCCTTACACGGATTGCAAGATTATAAAAGAAGATATCCGAGGGTCAAACTGCCACTACCGGCGGATTTGCGTATCTTTTTACCCAACAAGGATCCCGAGTATTATTCGCTTAAAATTAAATCTTTAGGTTATGGAGGCCTCTCTTTTATTTCCCCTGTAACGCTTAAAGTCGGAACTCCGGTTGAAATGACAATATTCAACTTTATGGATCAAATTACCTTTGGGGCCGAGGTTACCTGGACCAAAAAAGTTCCCGAATCCAAGACGCCCGATTTCAATGTGGGTCTGAGGTTTACCAAGATATCGGACGAAGATATGGTCAAAATACATCACATTGTCAATTCAAATCTGGCAAATCCAAACCCTTCAACCTGAATGAGCGCTTCACGACCGATTCCCAAGAGCAATGTGAACCTGGGACCAATTTTTAGTCTAATCACCTTTTTAATCCTGGTCCAGTGAATCAGACTTGAGTGTAAAGTTAAGAACTGACCCCATAGTTTCCGGGGAACTTTAGATTACCTTTTTGGTGTGAGAGGCGGTGACGATGGTGTGGATGCCGCCTCTCACAAAAAAATCTCCCACGACCTTCATAAACCTCGGCGCAACCGCCCGAACCAGGTCGTCGAGGATCTTGTTGGTCACCGCCTCGTGAAATGTCCCTTCGTTCCGGTAAGACCATAAATAAAGCTTCAGCGATTTCAACTCCACACAGAGCTTGTCGGGAATATAATTGATTTTGATGGTCGCGAAATCGGGCTGTCCGGTTTTCGGGCAGAGGCAGGTGAATTCGGGGCATTCGAATTGAATTTCGTAATCCCGCTCCGGATTCGCGTTTAAAAAGGTTTCAAGTGTTTTAGACGGGGCTGTGCTCAACGAGAAGTTCTCCTGACGGGTCTGTTATTTAAGTCATAAATGATTCTGAGTCCTTCAAGCGTCAGGTGAGGGTCGACTTTGTCGATGGCCGGGGCTTCCGGAGCGATCAGCGCCGCAAGCCCGCCGGTGGCGACGACCATCGCTTTTTCTTTTGTCTCTTGTTTGATCTTTTCAATCAACCTTTCGACCAGGCCCGCATATCCGAAAATAATCCCCGACTGCATGCTGGTAATTGTATCTTTTCCAATGACTCTTTCAGGCGTGACCAGTTCAATTTTCGGGAGTTTGGCCGCCCGTTGAAAAAGGGCCTCCGCGGAAATGGTCAGGCCGGGAGCAATGACTCCTCCCCTGTAATCTCCTTTTTTTGAGAGGCTGCAAAAGGTAGTGGCGGTCCCAAAATCGACGATGATCAAAGGTCCCCCATAAATCTGATATCCGGAGACGGCGTTGACGATCCGGTCGGCCCCTATTTCAGCCGGATTTTCATATTCAAACTGGATCCCCAGTTTTAATTCAGTGCTGACCACCAGAGCTTCTGTTTGAAAATATTTGACCGATATCTCTTTGAAGATAGGGGTCAGGGGAGGAACCACGGAAGAGACGATAGTCCCGGTGATCTCTTCGGGGAGAATCTTTTTTAAAGAAAACAGATCTTCCATCAGAATGGCATATTCATCAACCGTTTTATGCGGATGCGTTGAGATCCGCCATTCGCCGGTTAACGTTTTCTTTTCAAACAGGCCCAGAACGATATTGGTATTGCCTATGTCAATCGTCAGCAGCATGTTTTATCCTTCCCCGATTGTCCGAAGGTGAATCACATCCCCCGTCATAATGGTGACCTTTGCCCCATTCTCTGTTTCTATTATCAGGCCTCCGTTGGAATCAAGGCCAATGGCCTTTCCGGTCAGGGTTTGGCCGGGTTGCCTGACGGTGATGATTTTTCCCAGGGTGCTGGAGAGTTTTTCCCACTCGGATAAAACTGTTCCGGGTCCCTTTTGATAAAAAAGTTCCAGATCCGCCTCGATTTTTTCCAGAATAGCAATACAGAGCGATTCCCGGTGGAGGTCATGTTTTAATTCTTTTTTGAGCGAGGTGGCTGTTTTTGAAATCAGGGCGGGGAAACGGGCCATATTCACATTGACCCCGATGCCCAATACCAGATAGTCGATTTGATCCCCTTTGAGATGGAGATCAGTTAAAATCCCTCCCAATTTTTTTTCGTTGAACATCAAATCGTTCGGCCATTTAATGTCAGGAACGAGGCCAGTCGAAGATTGAATGCTCTTGACCAGAGAAACGGAGGCCAGAAGGTTAATCCATCCGGCAGTTTGCGGAGAGATCCGGGGCCTTAAAAGGACCGAGAAATAGAGATTCACAAAGGGAGGGGAGATCCATGACCTGCCGAGCCTCCCTTTTCCATGGGTCTGTTCATCCGCGATGACCAGAGTGCCTTCCGGGCTCCCTTTTTTACCTGCCTCGGCAGTCTCAAGATTGGTGGAGCCGGTCGATTTAAAATAGAGGAGCTCTTTCCCGATATAGCGCGTCCGTAATGATTTGATGATCTGGTCAGTATCGAGTCCTTTTTTTACAGTCAATGGTTTGTCCCTTCCGGTTTTTGGACCGCCCGGCCCAAAGGCCGGCCAGGTACGATGTCCATACTCATATCGATGGCCCGCGCCGAATGCGTTAAGGCGCCTATCGAAATATAGTCAACGCCGGCTTCGGCAATAGCCCGGACGTTGTCGAGGTTCACCCCTCCGGAGGCCTCGATCAATGACCGTTTACCAATCAGGGAGGCCGCTTCTTTAATTTCGCCAGGGGTCATATTGTCGAGTAGAATAATATCGGCTCCACCTTCGAGGGCGATCATCACCTCTTTCTTATTTTTCACTTCGACTTCAATCAGAGAAAAAGGCTTTAACCTGATCCGGATCGCGTTTAACGCCTCTTTTAGCCCCCCTTTTAAAGCGATATGATTATCTTTGATTAAAACCGCGTCCCCGAGATGGAACCTGTGATTCTGCCCTCCCCCCTGATAAACAGCATACCGTTCCAGAAGTCTTAATCCGGGAGTTGTCTTCCGGGTGTCGAGAATTTTTGCTTTAGTCCCTTCGACCGATTTGACGAATGTCGAGGTTAAGGTGGCAATACCGGATAATCGCTGTAGAAAATTCAAAGCGACCCGTTCTCCTTTGAGAAGAGACCTCCCATCTCCATGAAACGTCATCAGGAGCTCCCCTTTTTTAACTCTGGCGCCATCCTCATGATGAAGAGTGACCGTCATCCCCGGGTCGAGAATGGAAAAAAGCTCTTTAACCACAAAACCTCCGGCTAAGACACAGTCTTCTTTCGGGAAAATCGTCCCTATTGCCGAAATGAAATCAGGAAAGAGAGATTGGGTCGTCATATCTCCCCATCCTAAATCTTCATTCAGGGCTTCTCTGAGAAGTTCGTGAATCTGCAGGGGATGGATCATCATGAGGGACTTTCTAAATTCCGGTTAAGGGATAAGGGACTTCAGCTTCTCGGTTTCCGCAAGTAAAAAACTTTTTTTCTCTTCGAGCCTGATTTTTCTCGTTTCTTCTTCTTTAACGATTTTTTCCGGAGCATTTTTGGCAAAGTTGGGATTTTCAAACTTTTTCTGGATTAACGAAAGGTCTGCGTGAATTGCCTCAATCTGTTTCTCCAGCCGTTTAATTTCATCTTTAGGATCGGTGATTCCCGTCAAATCGACATAAAGGGTGCCGATATTGCAGATAGAGGCGGCGGAATAAGCCGGCTTTTTAAGTTTAGATCCGACTTCCAGCCTCGATAATCGTCCCAGCTTTTTAATTAAAGCTTCCTGTTTTTTTATTTTCTCTACCGATTCTTCTTTTAAAAGAAGGGTTGCGCTTAACTCCTTGCCGGGCGGGATATTATTTTCGCCCCGGATATTTCTCAAACCTTTAATAATCTCCTTCAGATCTTCCATTAATGGAATAATTCCCTCCGGATCCTGAAAAGAAGGTGTCCGGGGATAAGAGATGGCCAGAATATTCTGACCTTCGCCTGAAAAGGTTTCCCAGAGTGATTCGGTAATAAACGGCATAAAAGGGTGGAGGAGAAGGAGAATCTCCCTGAAGGACGAGACC
>JBGPKT010000163.1:0-4003 GCA_041486115.1 Nitrospiria bacterium
GTCACTTTGACGGAGACTTTATTCTCTCCAACATGAGGCGGTTCCGGAGAAAACCCTAAAGTGAAGGCAAGCTGACCTGCTTTTTTAGACCTCGGAGATGCCTCTTTCTTCTCCATACCGCTCATATCCATATCTTTCATGTCCATGCCGGCCATCTCCATTTTTCCCATGGAAGCCTGTTCCATTCTGATGCCGCCCATTCCCAGCATTCCCATCATGCTGGCGGCAGACATGAGCTTGCTTTCCGAATCGATCAAAAAGGTGGCGGAGGTGACAATCGGCTCTCCCTCCTTGACCCCTTCCAGCACCTCAATCTCGTTGTCATACCGCTGTCCCATCTTGATTGGCCTCGGCTCAAACAGTCCGTTTCCACGGTCTATGAAAACCATTTGATGCAACCCGGAATCGAGGACCGCATCGCTGGGCACCACCAGTCTGCCTGGAGCCTTGACCTGGATTTCCACATCCCCGTACATTCCCGGTTTAAGAAGGAAGCCGGGATTGGGGAGTTCGACTCGGGCTTTGACGGTCCGGGTTTCAGGGTTCAAATTTGGGAAGATGTAAATCAGTTTCCCGGAAAAGGTTTTTCCCGGATAGGCTGTAAAGGAAATCGTCACCGGTTGATCCGGTTTGAGAGAAGCGATATCCGATTCATAAATGTCGGCATAAACCCAGACCGTGGATAAATCGGCGATTTCATACAGTTCCATCTCAGGAGTCACGTAATCTCCTTTTGAAACCGACTTTTTCATGACATATCCATTGGCCGGAGAATAAAATTTGGTCTCCGGTTCCACTGGCTCTCCCTGATCCAGCTGATCGATCTGCCGGTCATCCATATTCCATAAAAGAAGTCTTGCCCTGGCCGATTCAATCTGGGAGGCTACCCCTTCCCGGACATGGGTCATGGGGCTGTCTTTCACCTGTTCAAAAGTGTTTTTGGCCAGGAGATATTCCTGTTTGGTTGAATATAGATCGGGGCTGTAAATCCGGAAAAGAGGCTCCCCTTTTTTAACCCGCTGTCCGGTAGAATTGACATAAAGCTCTTTCACCCAACCCGCGACACGCAGATGAAACCGGGTGATTTTTTGTTCATTGAAATCCACTGTTCCGGACGCGTGGAGCTGGGTCTTCAAAGAGCGTCTTTCCACTTTTCCTGTTTTAACTCCGATCATCTGCCTCTTTTCGGGTGAGATCTGGACCGGCATTCCCGTCTCCATTCCTGATTTCTTTTCTGGCATCGGCATATTTTCCATGGAAGCGGCGCCGGATTTTTCTGTTTCACCCTGTAATTTTCCAACGAAATAACCCAACCCGATCAAAACCACTAGAAAAATAACCCCTGCATAACTGAATATCTTTTTCATTTGAATATTCTCCCATTTGTTTTTGTTTTTTTAATTAAAGTCTTTACCCGTCAATTTTTCCAATTCACTGATTCGTTCTTTGTACTGCACAAGTGTTTCATAATAGGTCATTTGCAGGTCTTTTAATGTCCGTTCACTGTCAATGACATTCAACAGGTCGGTCTTTCCTGTTCGATACGCGATCCTGGAAGATTCCAAAGCCTGTCCCGCTTGAGGGAGTATTCCGTTCCGATACATGCTCAGAGAATTCTCAAGCGACTTGATCTTGGAATAAAGGATCCGTAATTCAGCTAAGGTTTGATTGCGAATCTGTACTCTTTCGGCTTCGACCCCCTCTTTTTCTAATTGGATCTGATTGATTTTGGCCTGATATTTTTGATTAAATATCCAGGGTAGATTGATTTTAGCCACAGCCATCCACATATTGGCTTCGCCATGGGTGGACGCCATGTAGGTCAGCTCCCCCATAAAATCCGGGTAGACATATTTTTCGGCCAAAGAAAGAGTGGTCTCTTTTTTCTCAATCTGGAGGTTGGCGGCAATGAGTTCAGGGCGAGTTTTTAAAATGGAGGGAGTGATTTCATCCAGGGTGTATTTAATTTCGGCATTCGCCTCCTCTTCAGAAACCTCTTGAGGCATCTCCGCGGGCTGATTTAATAACGCATTTATTGTTGATTCCGCAATGATTTTGTCTTCTTCCAACGTGAGAAGGCTGGTATGTAGCTTCGAAAGCTCCACTTCCGCTTTCACAATATCCTGCTGAGTTCCGATCCCCGCGGAATATTTATGTTGCGCACTTTGGATAAATTCTTCTAGTAGTGTTTGATGTTCCAAATGAATTTGAATTTCTTTATTGGCCAGGAAAAGCTGATAGTAGGAAGTTTTGAGCTTTAGAATAATTTCTCTTATGGTGCCTTGAAGCATTTGAGTTTGGTATTCAACTTCCTTCTCGGCGATTTTCCCCTTCAAGGCTCTTTTTCCTGGGAAAGGAAATGTCTGACCGATTCCGTACCAGGTTTGGGCAGGATTCGCTACGTCAAAGTTGGAAGGGATTTGCCATTGCGTGACGGTAAACTGCGGATCTTCCAGTGCCGTTTCCTGGATGACTTCTTGTTTGAGCGCTTCGATTTTCTTCGACGCCACCAGGATTTCAGGATTTTGCTGCATAACCCGCTCGATCAGAAGATTAAGCTGGGAACCCTTCGCATTAGAGTTTTTGAAAGTCAGACTTAAAGAAACTAATAGAATAATACCGATGAAACGATATTTCTTCTGTCGGAACATACTTTCTCCTATTCAATCGCATAAAAATGTCCTGGGAGGCACCTGACAAGAAATTAAAAGGGTTCTTACTCTTCCTGAAGAGGAGGTTTTTTTCAAAAACCTCCTCTTCATTCTTCTTCATTGAGTGGTTTTTGGCTCCAGCTTCACTCTTTATGAACGGGAGCCGGCGGATGTACCTGCTTTGACGACAAATCAGGAGCCTGATTTTTCATAGACATGTTTCTCTCTGCACAGCTTGAAAGATTCATTAGCAATGAAAGTCCCAATATGGCCCAAAAGGTTTTTTTAAACATTGTTTCCTCCTTCCAAATAGACTTCCTAATCTTCTCTTTATCGAAAATTTAGGAAGCAATTTTCGTTTTAAGCACGGCTGATCGTGATCTGAATAAAATCAGCCATAATAAAGAGCAAAAACATGAAAAGAAATTTTATGAAAAGAGGAGTTTAAATCAGAAAAGAATGGTGAAAGGTATAAAGTGGGACTGACGAATACTTTAAATGAGGAGGATGATCCTCTGAAGAAAAACCAGGAACAGAGGACTGTTCAAACTGAATGCCCGTTGGAGCCATAAATAACGCTGAAACCGGAGGTAGGTCCTTTAGAACCAGGAAATGAAAAGAGGAATTAAAATGATGCACCTGTCCATCTTTCACCAAAGAATCTTTACAATTTGTGTCCGATGGAACGGGATTGACCGGTGGCATAGAGGAATTACATGTCATTAAGGTATTTTCATAGTTCATCGTAAAAGGAGACAGGCAAGCGAGAGCATTTCCTTCAACGGACACCACAAAAGAAACCAAAATGGCAAGCACACCAAATCTTATGGCTTTCAATTTCATAGTTTAAGTATTAGATACATTCATTCTTTTTGTCAAGCCCAATGTCATTTTTTGTCAAAGCAATTTAGAAATGACAGCCCAATGTCATTTTCCTATTCGGATCATCACTCCTGGAGTGATTTGATTTTAAGGATCTTATTCAATTTTGTTTAATTGAAAAATAGGAATTAATTTCGCATAAATCCATGACGCAAAAACATAAGTTCAGATATCTGCGCGAAAAGAAAGAACTGGCAACTTCGAATAATTCCATGAGTAATGAACAAGCCAGTTGGTATAATTTTAAAAAATCAGTATCCACCACATTTAATCCTTCCATCAAACAACCTTGACTTTTCCTTTCTGACCTGTTTAAGATGTAGCCACATGGCTACTATCCCTTTAACGAAACGACAACAAGAGATCCTCACCTTAATCCAAGAAGTCATCGAGAGGGATGGATATCCTCCCTCTCAACGTGAAATCGCCAGCCATTTTGGAATATCAGGACATTTATCTGTCCAGAGACA
>JBGPKT010000164.1:0-3958 GCA_041486115.1 Nitrospiria bacterium
GGATGAGAAACGCCGATGATCTGATTGGCGGCGCCGGCAGGGTTAAGGAACCTGGCCAATGTGTGAAATACGGACCGGAGGCCGATTTCATTTCTGGAGTCGAGAAACCCTTTGATATGAGGGTGGATCTGGGAGATGTCCAGATAGGTCCATCCCGTTTCTCCGAAAAAATCGATCCGTTGTTTTAACGGAAGCCGGGGCTCCCAGCCGAGTTGGGCCAGCACCATGGATTTACTCGTCCGTCCGGGGGGGGTCGGGTCGCCATGCGACACCACTTTTAATCCGGCCGCCGCCATGACGATTGAAGCGGCGATCCCCGCATGGAAGGAGTGTTTTTTCCCGGCGTAATAGGGGAGGTCAAGGGTTTCAGATGGATCGGTGTTAAGCTGGCTTAAGAGGGGATGGAGCGACTTTTGGCAATGTCGCGCGAAGATGAGGAGCTCTTCGGGCGTTTCTTCTTTGATCCGGAGCGCAATGAGAAAAGCTCCGACCTGATAAGGAGACGCTTTATTCTCAAGG
This sequence comes from Nitrospiria bacterium, assembly GCA_041486115.1. Lineage (GTDB taxonomy): Bacteria > Nitrospirota > Nitrospiria > JACQBW01 > JACQBW01 > JACQBY01. Next base: position 520 of record JBGPKT010000164.1, read on the forward strand.
AGATGGGTGACGGCAAAAGCCGCTTCTTCTCCGGTTAAGTCCCTGGCCCCTTTTTGTCCTTTTCCTATTTTGGCAATGATTTCCTGAAAGGTCATTGGATTTACAATTTCTTAATGACCAGCTTAAAATAATTTCCAGTCTGTGACAGGTTCAGGATTTGATGCCCTTCATCTTTGACCGACCGGGGAACATTATTGGCCGGTTCCCCTTCGTCGAGAAGGACTTCGAGAATATCTCCGCTATCCATCATTTCAAGCTTTATTTTTGTTTTGACAAAATTGATCGGACACTTGACTCCTCGTAAATCCATTTTTGCGGCTGGGGCGAACTCTTTAATCTTTTCGGCCTGGGCGACCGCTTCGGTTTTGGCCTGCTCAAGCTGGCGGGTTGCTTTGGCATCTTCGCTTTCCTGTTCGGAATCGGTTTTGGAGTGCGCCGGTTTATTGTTTTCTGTGTCTGAAAGGGCATAGAGGATCCGGCATTCTTCAAGAAAAGTTCCGACTCTGGCAATGTCCTGCGCAACCGCTGAAGAGGAGGGGTGCCCTCCGACCTCCAGTTTTTCGACAAACTGTTTAAAGTCGGGGAACTTCTCTTTAAGCGAGGCCTTCTTGATATAATGCTCGTCAAACGAGGCAAAAGCTTCGGTATCCGTGGAAGGTTCGATCGCTTTTAAGAAAAGCATCCCTTTGATTCCGGCGACCAGCGCGCGGTGTGCTTTAGAGACGGCAAAGGCTCCCTGCTCCTGTCCATTTAATTCTTTGGCGAGAGCGAGTTCGATGTCGGCTTCCTCGAAGCTGTTTTTGATCATCGTATCCGCCCCCCCTGCGCATTCTCCGGCGGTCAGGTCGACCATTTCAAATTCCCGGGTGGCTCCCCAATCGTAATAATATTGCGGAGAATCTTCAAAAAGCGGAATTTTGGCCAATTCGCTCAAGCCATCGGTAAATTCTTTTTTGCCGAACCGGTCGGTAAATTGAATGAAGCTTTCCCCTTCGACGCGGTTTTCCCGGTAAATCGCTACCACTTTTTTGACTGCTTCGGGAACGTTTTTTGAAGGAATTTTGGCGATGGTTTTTCCGACGGAGGTCCCGTCTGAGTCCGTATGCCCACCCAGATGGAGCTCATAAAAGGGCGCCACATGGTCCCCTACCCGTTTGCTGACCCCATGGAGTCCGATCGGGGCAAGATGGTGCTGGGCGCAGGAGTTCTGACATCCGCTGATTTTGATTTTGACCCCATCGAGATCTGGCGCTGAGCTGAGTCCATTGCTGAAAACTCCGGTTAGGGCGTTGGCCATCTGTTTTGAAGCGGTAATGGCAATTCCGCAGGTATCTGCCCCCGGACAGGCGACGACATCGCCGATGGTTTCGGCTCCGGCCTTGTCAAGGCCTGCCGTTTTCAAGGCGTCATACAATTCGGGGAGGGTGCTGTTCTTAACCCACCGCAAGAGGAAGTTCTGGTTGATGGTTATCCGAAGATGCCCTCCGGCGTATGTTTTGACAATCTCCGCCAGCTTTAAAGCGCCCGAAGCAGGAATATCGCCAAGGACGAGCCGGATTTGAACCATTGAAAACCCCGGTTGTTTCTGCTTTTCGACGTTTGTTCTGAGCCAGTATCCATAAGGATCGGTTTCCGGCATGGGGGCTGTTTCAGAATGTCCATTTATTGAGGATTCTCCGTTGCCGTTCGCATATTTCAGCAGGTCCCGGGGACGCCCGTCTAAAACGACCGGCATTTGAAGTTCGGCACCTGCCCGGGTTTTCAACTTTTCATATTCTTCACGATAGAGCTTGTTGAACTGGGTCATTCCCAATTTATCAATGACGAATTTCAATCTCGCGCGGTTCCGGTTTTTCCGGTTTCCAAACCGGTCAAAAACCCGGACCACCGCTTCGCAGACCCGGTTTAATTCGGTGGTCGTGATGAACTCTTCGAGAAGATGGGACATCCGGGGCATTGAGCCCAGACCGCCGCCGGCAAAGACTTTAAAACCCTGAATCTCGCTTTTATCGGCCAGAACTTTTTTGGCGGCGACCAGGCCGATATCATGGATCCCGGGAAGGGCGCAATCGGAAGGACAGCCTGAAAAGCTGATCTTGAATTTTCTCGGAAGACTCTGACAGACCGGGTTTCGCAAAAGATATTTTGAAACGCTGCTTGCGTAAGGGGTGACATCGAAGAGCTCATTCTGGCAGACCCCTGCCTTGGCGCAGCCGGTAACGTTCCGGACCGTATTTCCGCAGGCTTCCCGGGTGGTTAATCCGACTTCGGCGATCCGTCGCATAATCTCGCCGCATTTATAGAGTGATATATAATGGAGTTGAATGTCCTGACGGGTGGTGGCATGGAGAATCCCGCTGCTATATTGTCCGGCTACCTCGGCGATCCGGATCAGCTGTTCGGCATTTAATCCGCCAAAAGGAATCTTGATCCGGAACATCTGGACGTTCGGCTGGCGTTGCCCGTACACTCCGTGCTGAAGCCGGAAAGGCCTGAACTGGTCTATATTCACCTTCCCTTCCCGGACCTTTTCTACCTGGGCTTCGAAAGATTCGATTTCAGTGATCACTTCCTGAGGGAGCGGGATTAACGTCTTTTTGTTTTCTTCGGCAGATTTTAACGGCGCCATGGTGTTCTCCTCAAATGCTGAACGGACTGACTGGTTTAAATTGAAAAGTCGACCGGATTAGACCCTTCGACCTTTTCCTCAAGTTCGATATCGAGAATTTTAGTCCTGATGGTAAAAAGCTCCTTTTTACCATGGGTGTCCACGCTTTCCCAGACGATATGATCGCGGGTTTTCGGAATATGGGGTTTGAGCGTCGCGTTTTTAAATCCCATCTGGTATGAAAGATAAAATTCAATGGCTTCTTCAGGACAGGCCTTGACACAGGGGAGGCAGTCCCAGCAGTCTTCGACATATTTTAAATAGGCTTTGTCGACCAGAGGATCTTTAACGATCAGATCTCCCGGACACATTCTGATACAGGGGGGCTGGGTGGCGCCGTGGCAGCCATTGCAAAGGTTGGGGTTAACATAAACGGGCATTCTGGACTCCTATCTCAAAGGTCTTCATTAAACCGGTTCACTATCTCGGAGCGTAACGGTCTCCTGGAACCAGCTGTTCATAAGGTCTTTTAAACATTTCAATGTCGCCGGTTTCGGGGTTCATTCTTGAGTTTGCAAACGCCAGCCAGTTCTTGTCGTCCCGTTCGGGATAGTCCATCCGGGTTTGATAAGAGGGCCAGCGGGTTTCTTGACGGAAGAGGAGATGCTCGACCAGAACTCGGGCGACATAGACCCGTTCAATGATTTCATGAGCCTTCATCAATTGATGAAAGTCGCTGGCAACAAGAAAATCAAACTGGCTCGGAAGCTTGGCAAGCTGTTTTCTGGCGATCATCAGACGCTCTTCGTTCATTTCATAATAAGTCGAGAC
>JBGPKT010000165.1:0-3887 GCA_041486115.1 Nitrospiria bacterium
GAAAAATTAACATCTTGACTTTATTGGGATATTGCTTTATTGTCAAAACTATTCTTTTCCTTTAAAATTCTGTAAAATAAGAAACATTTATTATCCTTAATCATGAACTGTACCGGGGAGACATTCCGGACATTGGAAGGCGAGGTATTTTTTGGAAGTCAAAGTTTATAATAACGAGGTGGGGAGAGCCCTTAAACATTTGTCCAGAAAAATGGTCAAAGAAGGGGTGATGAAAGAGATTAAAAAAAGAAAGTTTTACGAAAAACCGAGTGTAAAGAAAAAAAGAAAACAAAAAGAGGCGATTAAGAAAAGAATCAAAGCAGAAAAAATGGATTTTAATGACTGACGATGAACTGGTTTGTCCGCTATATCCTTTTACCGGGATTTTTTCTTTCTATCTCCCTGTCCATGGTCAAAGGGAGCTCCAAACCTGTTAAAGATGTTAGAAATCTTAATTTAATTACCATCGAGAAAGGGACCCTATCCTTTTCTCCAAAAGTGATTCTCGTAAAACCGGGTACAACCGTTACCTGGGTCAATCAGGATACTCAGGATCATTTTTTAATGTTTTCCCCGGCCGCGTCCAATGCCAAGAGCAACGAACCTGATTCTATGATCAATCAGCCCCTTCCGCCAGGCGCCCGCTTTCAGCATAAAATCGAACGCGTCGGGATTTATACCTATTTTTGCGGAATTCATAACCAGATGTGGGGGTTGGTCATGGTGGATGAGAATGTGGCATCGACCCGGTAACCGGTTTTTCAGATAACCCCTTTCAAGATCTCTTTTCCTTAAGACAACCGTGGCATTAAAAATAAAGAGCGACATTTCAAGACGGCTCCTCAAATGGTTTGAGAACCATGGCCGAGACCTTCCTTGGAGGAGCGCCTATTCTCCTTACACCGTCTGGGTCTCTGAAATCATGCTTCAGCAGACCCAGGTTGAAACGGTAATCCCTTATTACCGGCGGTTTCTTTCTTCTTTTCCAACACTCCAGATTTTAGCTAATGCGCCGCAGGACCTGGTCTTAAAACAATGGGAAGGATTGGGCTACTATTCACGAGCCAGAAATCTTCACCGGGCGGCGCAGCAGGTCGTGGAAGCATTCAACGGCCGGTTTCCGGATCAGATGGAAGAGCTTATGACATTGCCTGGTATCGGAAAATCGACCGCCGGAGCCATTTTAAGCCTGGCCTATAATCGCCCTTTTCCCATCCTCGATGGGAATGTCAAAAGAATCCTGTCCCGCCTATTTGCCCTTCGGGCTCTTCCCGGAGCCGGGGTGGATAAAATCCTCTGGGCCTATTCCGCTTCGCTGGTGCCGAAAGAAGCCCGGAGGTTTAATTCAGCTTTAATGGATTTGGGGGCAACGGTTTGCAGGCCGAGAAATCCGGTCTGCGGCATCTGTCCCCTCAAAACGCATTGCCAAGGGTTTGAAAATAATCTTCAAGAGCTCATTCCTCTTAAAAAGAAGAGAGAGCCTCTTTCTTTACGGGTTCGGTCAGCCCTGGTGATCTGGAAAAACAAGAGGGTCTTTATCCGGAAAAGGCCGGTGAAGGGGCTACTGGGGGGGTTATGGGAGTTTCCCGAAGAGGCGATAAAAGAGGCAAATTTAAACAGCGGGACAAAATTGCCGGAGGTTTTTCAAAATTTAGGGTTTCAGGTTAAGGTCGGAGAAGCTATTTTAAAAATCCGCCAGTCCTTTACCCATTTTAAGATGGAACTCCATATTTTTAACGCGGAATTCCATTCGGGGAGGATTCCCCGGGACAAAAACCACCGGTGGGTCTCTTTAGCCGAGCTCAAGGAGTTTCCCTTTTCGGCATGCCATAAAAAGATTGTTGAGGCCCTTTCCGGCTAAGTTTTTTCCTTCAGCCAGCGATCGACTGTCCACCGATGGTCGGGATAAAAATAAAGGTTAATCCAGAACAAGAGGAGGATGATATTTCTCAATACAGCCGTCCCCCCGCTCTCTTTAACTCCCAACGATTTAAAACAGCCGCAATCCTCAAGAGGAATCCCCCGAACGAGCGTCGATACGATAGCAAGGGTAAATAAAAGGAGCAATCCTCCCACTATAAAAAGAGAGATTTTATAAAAAAGCCCGATGACCAGAAAAGCTCCGAAGAGTACTTCGATCCAGGGAAAAAATAATGCAAAGGGTCTTAAAAGAGGTTCGGGAAAAAGGTGGTAGCTCTTTAAGACAACGATAAATTCTTCGGGAGGGTGGAGTAATTTTTCAAGGCCGCTGAAAATAAACAGCCCCCCGAGGAGGAGTCTGGAAAAAATGATAAAGGAAAAATAGGCGGTTTTTTTATTCTGGGAGATCACGGATCATCAAACCGTTTTTCAGGAACGGAGGTTTATTTCGCTTTCTACGGCCTGTTTTAAGTCGGGGAAGGAGTTGCCCCCGAGGATCCGCTGCTGGTTGATAAAAATAGTGGGTGTCGATTGGATTTGAAGGGCATCTCCCTGGCCCTGGTCTTCGGCAATGACCGATTTTTTCTTCTCCTGATCCAGACAGGCGTTAAAGGGTTCGGCTTTTAGCCCCAGTTCGGCCGCATAGCCTTTAAATAAGGTTGAGGGCGCGTCGCCTTTAGACCAGATCTCCTGTCTGTCATAAAGGAGATCGTGAAACGGCCAGAACTGACCCTGGTCGTTTGCGCATTCCGAGGCCTCTGCGGCAAGCATTGCCCATGGATGGTTCCCTGTTAACGGATAATGATAAAAAACAAATTTTATTTTATCCGGATAATCAGCCAGAAGTTTTTTCATATTCACTTCGGCCCCCTTGCAGGCAGGACATTGAAAATCGCTGAACTCGGAAACAATGACTTTGGCCGCAGGGTTCCCCTTAAAAGGGTGGTTTCCGCTCTCAAGGAGATTAACCGGCCGGACGCTTTTGATCGAATAGACGATGGCCATGAGGATGAGCAGGACGAGCAACCCCATGAAAATCCGGTTAAAGAGGTTTCTGGTTCTTCTGGCCTTGCTTTTATTTTCTTTTTCTTTTTTTTGGCTTGAAGATTTATCTTTTTTCATATTTTTCAGGAGTCCATTATTTTCGTTTGGCTGTCTTACGGCCGATCCGGTGATACGCTCTTAATTTGATTCCAAATAAAACCCAGCAATTAAAAAAGAACGTGGAAACCAATCCGCCGGAAATCAGTTCAAAAGAAACTTTAGGAGACGACCAGCCCGTGACCAGGGAAGTCATCTCGTTGATTTTGGCATAAATCGGAGTAATATTTGTAAATGCCGCAATAATTGAAAGAAGCGTCCCCGCCAGAAGCCCTTCCATGATCGGTTTTGTTTTAGAAGTATAGCCCAACCAGATCCCTCCGGCGCTGCTCATCAGGAGCATTTCCAAAAAGAGCATTGATAGAGGAGAGCTGACCAGATCTCCTTTTAATAATTTTAATAAAAGAGAAGGGTCTATTCTAATCCACATGTCGGATAGAGAGCCTTGCGAGAGGAATAGTATCATTCCATAGAGTGAAATTTCCATTAAAAACTTAATGGCCAGGGCAATCATGACGGCTGTTCCGATTCTCCAGAGCGAAAGGTTCCTGAAATAAGAAGGGGTGGCAATCTCAATCGGGGCTCCTCCGGAAGGCCTCCCCTTTTTATTCGTTGAGGAAAAAGGGCCGTCGAGAATCGGATAGATAATCGTATAGAAGACAGGAAGGAGAGGGACCACAAGGCCGAGGTACTCTTTTAATTCCAGGAGGATAATGATTTTAATAAAAAGAAACGACATTAAAACCGCAACGCCAAGCGTGGTAATTAAAATCCAGACATTTTTAGCCGATGGGGTTTCTTCTTTAATGCTTGCCATAAATGTTTACTCCTGAAGGTCTGTTTTTATCTTCAAATATAAAGTATAC
>JBGPKT010000166.1:0-3878 GCA_041486115.1 Nitrospiria bacterium
ACCATTGCATAAGATATCTTTCTGAGAGACCCATTTCTTCAGAAGAGGATCGATATAAAAATCGAGTCCTCCGCTGATCACCCGGTACTCGATTTTCTCTTTCTTGCAGAAATCAAGAAAGTCAGGGAACCCCTCTCTGATTTTGATATGTTTTTTGACAAAAGTGACGATTTTTTCTTTCTGGCGGGAGGGGATCAACGAAAACATCGCCCCCACCCCCTCTCTGACGCTAATTTCCCTCGATAATGTCTGCTGTTTTAATTTTTCCCACCCTTTCGGGCCAAACGCTTCCATGATGGCAATCAGGACATCGGCACGGGTAATGGTGCCGTCAAAATCTAAAAAGATAAAAGGCTTTTTCGGTGAAATGCTCATTTTGCCCATTTGGCAAGCGCCTTTTTTAAGGGAAGAGAGTTTTTGGCAATCTCTTCCAGGCTATTTCCTTCACAAACCCCTTCGACGGCATCTAGAAACGCACGGGCGCCTTTCTCCGTCCCATCCGGATGGGAATGAATACCCCCTCCGGCATTAATCACCACGTCGTTCCCGAAATCTTCAATGATGTTTGGAATCATTCCCGGATGAATGCCGGCCGAAGGAACAGGAAAACAAGGACGATAGAGCGAGATTCCCCGGAGTTTATCCCCTATTTCAAGCGCTTCGTTCCGGGGAATCGAGACGTTTCCGTAAGGGGATGGGAAAAGGGTCAGATCGGCCCCGGCCATTCTCATCAGTGTCCCCATAATTAAAGGGGAAGAAAATCCAAAAAAAGGAGAGGGATAAAAGGCTCCCGCAAGCGCAGGATGGGCAACCAGGGGTACGTTAATTTTTGTGTCAGAGGCCAATTCCTGCAAAACATTAAAACCATACGCCAGAACATTGACCAGAAGTGCGTTTGCACCGGCATCAGCGAGTTGCCGGGCGGTCTGAGAGAGGGATCCCGGCGGACCGGAGAGGTTTACCGCATAGAGGATCTGGCGGTTTTCACGGACGAGAAGTTCATCCATCACCTTGCGGCAATATTTGACACGCTCTGTCCTCTCCTCCTCATCAAAAAAAATCTCGTCGTCTTTAATCAGATCGACTCCTCCGGCCGCCTGTTCTTTAAATAATTCGGAAAATTCTTCAGGGTTTAACCCAAAACCGCATTTAAAAATGCTCATGATGGGAGGCCGGTGAAACAGGGCTAGCTCTTTCCTGACCCCCTCGATGCCGTAACGGGGGCCGGGAAACCGCCGGGAAAACTCGTCCGGGAACGAAAGGTCGACCAGCTTGATTTCACCGTCCATCGACAATTTGCCAAACACGGCTACCAGAATCTCGCTGATTCTCGGGGGAAAATTAGAAACCGGGTATCCGACTTGAAGCCGGACAAACGACCCCGCCGGAAGCTCAACCGCTTCAGCCCCAAGATATTCTCCCGCATATTGGGCCTGTTTTGCCTGCCGGCCGGTTGGAATACCGCTCCAGGAACCGATCGTCATTCCGAGGGCAATCCCTTTTCCCTTTTTTTCGGGATCGGGACACACTCTGGCAGGAACTTGATAGGTGGCAATGACTTTCAACTCTTGTCGCCTCTCTTTACCTGCTGTTCGTAAAAAAACATCCAAACGGATATTAACCAAAAATGAGGCTCAAGTCAATTTACTACGAACTTGTGCCTTGCCTTCATCAATGATCGAAACTCGAGCAATTTTTCCCTCTGACTTAAGTGCCTCTTGTCCTCTTAATTCAGAAAATGTTAATCTCCAAACAAATGGTTTTTATCTGAACTGCAAGCAGAATATGCGGATGTAACATGACCGGAAGGTTGTACTCTTTATTGCCATAAGTACGGATGGCTATATTGCTCGAAAGAGCGGCGATATTGACTGGCTGTCCATTGTCGATGACCCGAAGACTGAGAAGATTATTCCGAAAATCAGCCAGGAGGCGTTGCCCAAAATGATCGGCACGGCCCGGTCAATAGTCAGTTTTTTTATGAATAAGTTCGAGAAGCTGGGCTTCATTAAAAGACCGGCGGATTGCAAATTCATGGTTCCCTCCTCAATATCGTCCTGCACGACCAGTTTTTCCTTAAAAATCTATTATTTCTAGAAGAGCGAGTGTGAATTCGCCTTCCAGATAAAAATATTTCAAAAGTGAGCTATTTTGATCAGACTACAGGTTGTCTTAATAGGCATAATGCAGACTCATCATGTAACTCATCTAAAATAAAGATGAACTTACTATGGCAATCTATTAGAATGTGGGCATAACGCCTGCGACAAATCATGTTTCAAAAAGGAGGCTCGCCATGAATGATCATCAACAGTTTTCCTACTCGTGTTTGCTTGCGATTACAGATTTCTCTATTTCCTTCCCCTGCAAGGTGACGAGAGGCCCAATGTTTCGAGCTCTAACTCTCTCCCGCCTTGTTGCCATTGTCTCGTTCGCCGCGTTTCTCTATAACTCCTCCCCAGGATTGGCCCTGCCATTACTCGGTTCGGCGGAGAACTTCGCGGTACTGGGCGGATCGGCGACGACCAACACCGGCTCCACTATCATTACGGGAGATTACGGAGTCTCTCCAGGTACTTCGCTTGCCATGGTGGGCGTAACCCTTACAGGGTCGTCAGTACCACACGCAGCTGATTCGGTTGCGGCTCAAGCTCAGGCTGATCTCACCACCGCATACACTGGTCTCCAAGGCCTATTGCCCACCAGCGTTTTGACTGGTCAGAATCTTGGCGGAATGACCCTCACGTCGGGCGTCTATTCTTTTGGTACGTCGGCTGACTTGACCGGAACACTCACTCTCGACGCCCAGGGCCTTCCCAATGCGCTCTTTGTTTTCCAGATGGGGACCACGCTTACGACCGCAAGCGGCCCGGGTAGCGCGGCAGTTCAAATTATCAATCCCGGTCTCAATGACGCCTTGTATTGGGTGGTGGGCAGCGCCGCGACCATCGGTACATACACCGCGTTCGAAGGAAATATTCTTGCGCTTAACCAAATCGCCCTGGAAACCGGCGCCACAATTGGCTGCGGGAGAGCCTTGAACCAAACTCCTGGTCCGGTGACGATGGATACCAACACCATTTCCACCGGCTGCCAGAGCATTACGGGGGAGGGTGGCAGCAACGGCTTGAATGGTGGCGGCCTTGGGATTGACAGTAGTGGCCGTGTCTTGGATGTAAGTGGCCATCTGTTGCCCACCAGTGTCCCGGAACCTGGCACATTACTGCTCTTGGGCTCCGGTCTGGTCGGGATCATCGCTTGGAGAAAAAAGGGCACCGTATAAGGAAAGTCTACGACAAGACCTACTTTGCACCCTGCATTGAAATCGGTGAAGAGGCACAGGAAGATTTCTGCGCCTCTTCACTTCTGATTCTATATATACCTCTCAGTAACCCTTACTTCTACGACCTTCTTAAATGCTCTCTTTGCGGGTATACTCTTCAAATCAATATATTCAAAGGTAAATTTCTTTGGGAATATCAAAGCATTATGATAATCATCATGAAACATTATAAGGCGATTATCTTTGATCTGTTCGGCACTTTGGTTGATTTCGATGTTACGCTTCTGCCTCCCCTGAAGCTTCATGAAGAAGAGATTTATTGCACGACGGTTCCCTTATTTGAAACCGCTTCAAAAATCCATTATAGCGGCTCCCTGGATGCTTTTCATCGCACCCTCCAGGCGGTCATCCAGCGTTCCAGGGATGAAAAGAAAATCTCTTTAAAAGAAATCAGCTGTTTAACCCAGATGAAAACTCTTTTAGAACATCTTCATTTCCCAGAAAATGAGGAGACCCGGGAACTGGCAGTACGGATGAAAGATCTTCACATGGGTCTGATGAAAAAATGTGTTTTCCTTCCCAGGGGACATCTTCC
>JBGPKT010000167.1:0-3872 GCA_041486115.1 Nitrospiria bacterium
AGAGATAGAGTTGGCATCCATCCAGCCGGGGCATATTGAGATCTGACAGGATGAGATCATAATGACAACTTTTTAATTTATTTAACGCATCCACGCCATCAGCGGCTGTTTCCACGAAATAGCCCGCGGAAGCCAGGATATTCTGACAGGTTTCTCTGATCAGATCGTCGTCATCGACCACCAGAATCCTTTTAGCGGGTGTGCCTGCCATGCCTCTTCCCCTTTTTTACGGTTTTGCTGTCAGATTCTTGCAAATCTTGAAAAAACTCGGTCCCTTGTCTTAAATTTCTGCGTCATGCAATCCCGACTCGGGTAGTTTTTGCTTCCTGAATTTGACATCCTCCCCGTCCTGAATACCCGGAGAGTGGGTCTGCCAAAAAAACGTTTTCTTTAGGATTCTTGCCGCAAGTTCATGAAAGCAGGAATGCGCACGGTTATTTCTTCAATAAATGAATAAATTATTTTTTTAATCAATATGTAGGAGTTTAATTTTACACCCGGTGAGAACTTCGCCAGATCAAGGCCTTCAAAAGGTGAGGGATTTCCGAGAATATAGGATAGATGGCACTAACCTGTCAATGTCTTTTTAAACCACGTTTCTGATGGGATTTTGAGACGATGTAAGCTTCAACGGACGAAACTTCGATCATCCAAATTTCTTGAGGAACTTTAACAATTGTTTTCCGAGCCTTCAGGCGTCCTTTTTGAATTGCCTTGAGAACAGATTCGGGAGTGATTCCCAGTTTTTTCGCTGCCTCTCGAATGGTGTAGGTTGTTTTGACGGCCATACTATAAAGATAACAGAGGGGAGGATTTTGTAAAGTTGGACAAGAGGTTTATTTTCAAAACGATTCAGTTCATCCGTTATCAGGGTTTAACTCCAGATTCTGGCAAGTTCCTGCGATTGCCCGTGGCAGAGCCCAACTTGTCGTCTTGCCCGGTAGCAACCAGTCCTGTTTAAAAGGTTAGGTCACTTTCCTTGATTTTCCGTAACTAACGGGTTTATTCTTTCCAAAGAATGAGCAAAGCAGTTTTACTCTTTTACCTAAGGAGAAATAAATGGCGAAATCTATAGAAAAGAAAATGTTACCGGTTGAGGAGAGTTCTTCTAAGGCCAGTATCCAACTTCATAATATGGATCTTCACAAGCTTGATCCTCAGGGTCTCAGCGAAAGAATTTCAGGGGTAGCCTACCAACTGTTTTTGAAAAGAGGCGCGAGCCATGGAAATGATCTCGCTGACTGGTTCGAGGCCGAACAAATGGTTCTAGCCCAAATTAAATCTGCGGGAAATAAAATAGAAACTTTCTTCGGACTCAGGTAGTTGGATTCCACGGGATCTTTAAACGGGGATTTCTGCACAACCGGGTGTAACTCAATAAATAGGGCAAACTTCCCACAGGATTTCAATCATGCCTTTAATAAGGTCATTTGTCCCAGTTAAACCGATTAAAGTTTAGCAATTAACTTGTCATAGTCTGCGTGTGATCCAATCCAAAACCAAATAATCTTGTCGTCTGTACGAATCCCCACCGCCCGGCATCCAAGTCCAACACGTACAGAGTAAATTGGTCTTTTTGGATGAATTTGTTTAAACTGAAGGCTGGGATGATTCGGATTTTTTGAGAAGAGTTTATAAGCATCCCTGGCTTGGCGCTGGATCGTTTTGGGGAGTTCATTAAACGCTTTTCGAAACCGTTCTGATCTGTAAGAAATCACAACTTTTCTGGATCCAACTTTTGAGTCCGGTCTTCACGATGTTCGGCAAGGGCTTCATCAGCTAACCCACTGAGTAGATTAGATGATTCAGAAAAAGCCTTTTCCCAACGTCGTTCGGATGCAATCTCCTCGATAATCCAGGCCGCGAGGGCATCCTGTTCCTTCTTTGGAAGCTTGGACACCTCATCGAATGCTTTTTCAAGCAGTTTTGTCATCTTTGATTCACTCCTTTATATTTATTTACCGATCATTATACTCCGATAGCGTAATTCCGACAAGCAACTATAAAGGGCGTGTCCAGCCAAATGAGAAATGTCCTGTTTCTACCAAATCAGAAATGTCCGGTTTTTAAGTTATTGTCGGAGCCATTGTTTTTGTTCTTTTATCCCTTGAGCATCGATTAAAATTATTAAATGGTGAAGGTCGTCTGGTCTTCTCCCGGGTTAAACGTTTCACACCTCACCAGGCGGGAGACAGAGATCCTCTATCTTATGGCCCAGTGTGTCGGCACAAAGAAGATCGCCGACAAACTTTGTATCAGCTATACCACGGTTCGTACCCACATTAAACATATTCTGGAAAAACTCCACGCCCATAACAAACTGGAGGCCGTTACCCTCGCCTTTCAAAAGGGCCTGCTCAAATAACCCCGTTTGACCAAAAACTCATCCGAGTTCACTGAAGCTCGCAGAACAGCTCACAAGATCAGCTCAAAGAACGCCTAAAACGAAAAAATAAGGCAATTAATTGCACGCTTAAAATACAGCAATTGCCCTATTGTTATTCCAACGATTTCGGCTATTCTTTTAAAGCCCCCAAATAGGGCAGACCTTTTATAATCAGATAAAGGCTTGATAAATAATAACAATAACAGGAGGGGGGTATGGAACACAAAGAATCGCAAGTCATCTGGCAAGATAAAGAACATCAATTTATTTGGCTTGGAATGGGAGACCCCGATAAGGAGAAAGGAATCGGTTCCAATCAGTATATGATTGTGGACCAGGAAGAGGCCTATATCCTCGATCCAGGGGGGTACCATGTCTTCGACCGGGTGTTTAATAATGTTCTGAAATTTGTTTCCCTCGACAAGATCAAGGGACTTTTCTTGTCCCATCAGGATCCAGACATCTGCGCCAGCCTTATATCCTGGTTAGAGGCCCGGCCCGACGCTCAGGTCATCATTTCAGGTTTATGGACACGGTTTATTTCGCACCTGGCCCTCCCTGTGGATCCCAAACTCTATTCCCTTCCCGACGAAGGGGGTGAAATCACCCTTCCCTCCGGGGGGTCACTCCGGTTCATACCCGCACACTTTCTCCATTCATGCGGAAATTTCCATGTCTACGACTCCCGCTCGCGTACCTTGTTTACCGGCGATCTGGGAGCCGCGATCATCCCTGATAAAGAATGGACACTCTTTGTCGGTGATTTTGACAAACATATCCAGATGATGGAGGGATTCCACCGCCGGTATATGAGCTCCACAAGGGCGTTAAGGGCCTATTTAGACCGGCTTCGGGGGCTTGAGATTGATTACATCTGCCCGCAACATGGGGCCATTTTTCAGAAGAATAACGCAAAGCGGTTTTTAGAATGGTTATCCGGCCTGGAGGTTGGAGTGGATTACAAACAGTGGGGGGACTAAGGTATGAGCTGGAATAAAGCCATCGAGGCCCATACTTCCTTTGCAATCAAGATCTACACACCCGATCAGATTGACCAGCTTTCGCGGGAGAGCGGAATTAAAATCTTTTCCGACGGGAGCAATACCGCGAACTCGCGGGCCGATGTTGAGAAGTATCTGAAGGCGGTTGAACGGTGTTTTGGCGCTTCTGCCATCTTCAGCGCCGAAATGAAAATCACAAACAAGATACGCGAATTGAACCTGGGGGGTGGGGGGGGGTGAATGATAAAGTAAAACGAACCCCCTTATTTTAAATTTAAAGATGATGACGCAGGGCTATGATAGTTGCGATAAGAAAAAATAGAATGATCAACATCTCTATCATAACTTTTTACGGGATCGGACGATTAAGGAGAGTTCAATGAAGCTCGCAGAACGGCTCACAAGATCAGCCCGGGTTTCATATCACTCCTTTGGTTTGGTCAATTTCATCTTGCGGCAAGCCCCTCCCGGATCACACTGATAGC
>JBGPKT010000168.1:0-3813 GCA_041486115.1 Nitrospiria bacterium
ACCCCTCTTAGAAACATGATTCCTAGGGTAGATGGAAGGGGATCAAATGCCGTCCGTTGGAAGGCTATCACATCGATCAACACGACTGGCGTAAGAGCCGGAGTGTCAGAAGGAAACAGAAACGCAACGATTTCCACCAGTCTCAAGAATTACACAGCCGCTTATAAAGGCTGGGGACTGGAAGACAACGTTACGTTTGAAGCCGATTATGCGGCACAGAATTTCGACGATGCGAAAGCAAGAGCGGTAGAAGGGTTGCTCCGTTCGGTCATGATTGCTGAAGAGGCCATGATCATCGGTGGAAACACCTCTCTTGCTTTGGGAATTACGAACACCCCTCAGCTTGCCTCCTCTGTCTCTGGCGGAACAATCGCCCTCAGCACGGTAGTCAAGGTGTATTGTTTTGCCCTGACCGCTGAAGGGTATCGTTTTGCTTCCGTTACGGGAGGGGTCCAGGTTTCAGCAACGAGGACCAACGCCGACGGATCAACTGATCCGATTAAAGGCGGATATGCTCAGAAATCGGCCCAGGCTACCGTCACCACAAGTCCCGGATCGAATCTTAACTCCATTACCGCTTATGTCACTCCCACGGTTGGAGCGATTGCCTATGCCTGGTATTGGGGAGCGAATGCCGCCGAAGCTCTTGGAGCGATCACCACGATTAATTCCGTGACCATTACCACGGCCGCAGGTGCAGGGACTCAGCTTGCCGCCGCACTCGGAGCAACGGATGATTCAAAAGACCCTCTGATTTTCGATGGTCTTCTGTCTTTCTGTTTTGGTGCTGGCCAGGAAGATAACGCCTCCACCTCTGGGGCTTATGTCGTGACGATGCCTACCGGCACGGCAGGAACCGGAACTCCATTGACATCCGATGGGTCTGGTGGAGTGACGGAACTAGAACTCGCCTTGAGAGACAGATGGGATAATTTCAGACTCTCTCCCGAGATCATGCTGGTGAATTCTCAGGAACTTCTGAATATCTCCCGATTGGTTCTTCAGGGTGGGGCCGCTCCGCTGTTCCGTTTCAATATGGATGCCGGGAACTCCGCAGGAGTCACGAACCTGACCTTTACCGCCGGTTCGGTTGTGGGGAACTATTTGAACAAATATACGATGGGTGGGGGAAGCCTCGTTAAGGTCATGCTTCACCCGAACGTCCCACCTGGAACGATCATTTTCTATACGAAGACGCTCCCCTATCCTCTTTCCAACGTGAGCAATCTTTTGGATATGAAAATGCGTCGGGATTACTATCAGATTGAATGGGTGCTCAAATCTCGTAAATTTGAGTACGGCATTTATGCTGACGGTGTCCTCCGGTGCTTCTTCCCCCCGGCCTTTGGCGTGATCACGAATATCGCCAACGGGTAAGAAAATGAGCCGGCAACACGGTTCGGGTGACTGGCCGGCAGTCGCACGCCCGGACTTAGTTTTTTAATAAAAAAACAATTGGAGGAACCAATGTCTGACGAAACGAAAGAGAATGTTAAAAAAATTGAGACCCCAGAAGCATCGGTGGAAGAAGATTCAATCCCTTTAAGGGTTGTGAAAATGACAGTCCCGGAAGGGGCCCATAGCATTTGCATTGATGGAACCGAGATTTCGATTAAAAAGGGGACCACACATCTTGAGATTCCAGAACATTTTGAGGAAAAACTGACACCTTTCGGATATACGAGAGTGCCCGGACAAGCCCCTTCTCCTTTTGCTAAAAAGCCAAAATAGCTTTCTTTGGAGGTTTAGATGGGCGATTTAGTAAAAGAGGCCACTGTTAAACAGGCAATGAGGGTAGGGGTCTCGACCGATGATAAATTAATCGGTTTGCTGATCCCAGCCTGCTCTCAATTCATTAGAAATTACCTGTCCCATGATGTTCCTGTGGCGGTTAAAAACGTCAATGATGTTCTCGAATATCCAGTGTTTTCAGAATATTACGATGGTAAAAACAATCGAGTTATTCCGCTTTATAATACCCCTATAAAAGTTGTTCAATCTGTTTTTATAGGAAAGACCAATATTCCTGCGGCATTAACCCCTCAAGATACTGGATTCTTTTTTTCCACCGATCGATTGTTTGTGAATGGATGGGTTTTCGCCACTGGGTATCAAAACGTTAAAACTATTTATCAGGCCGGATACGAAGCTGTCCCGGCTGATATAGAACAGGCTTGCCGGGAAATGGTACTCGAAAAATACAAGCGGATGACCGATCGTATTGGTCAGCGGTCGGCGTCAATAATGGGACAGAACATTACGTTCAATATGAGTGATTTGACAGACAACGTTAAAGACCTGCTCTCTCCTTACAAGAGAGTATTTCTCGGAGCGAGCCCAGGATGATTACCTTTAAAATAACCGGAACCGAAGCCGTCGTTGCCAGGCTTTTGAGATTCACCCCAGAAGTCAGGGAAAGGCTTCTCCCGACGATAAGAGGTATCTTAATTGATCTTCAACGGCATATTGTTGCGGACAAACTTCATGGAGGAAACCCCCTTCATTCAAGGTCTGGATTATTGGCGAGCAGGATTAATATTTCACCGATTGAACAGGACGAGAATAGTATCCGTGGATCTGTGGGTACAAACGTTGTTTATGCCGCCATTCATGAATATGGGGGGACAATCCCTGCCCATGATGTTTTTCCAAAGAATAAACAAGCTCTTGCCTTTAATTGGAATGGAAAGGACGTTGTTTTCAAGTCCGTCCATATTCCTTCTATTCACATGCCTCAGCGGTCGTTTTTAAGGTCGTCTTTACAGGAATTCAGGCCTACGATATTAAGAAGGATAGAGAATGCGGTAAAGGGAAAATGAAGCGTGAAATCGTTTATGAAGCTGTTTTCCAAGTAGCCAAAAATAATGTCTCTGGAATTAAAAATTATTCCCGAAGATTAAGACTTGAGGGCGGCTATCCATCAGTCGAGATGCCGGCGTTGTTTCAGGTTCAAAAATCAGAGCGATCGGTCCAGAAACAAAAACTCCCGGTTGTATGGGAAATATCCCTTGACTGGGTTATATATTTTTCAAGCGGCGGAAATAATGAATACGTAATTTCTACCGATATAAACAATATTATTGACGATGTTGAAGAACTTTTTACACCCGATAAAATCAGTGGGTTGCAGAACCTTGGTCTGGCCAACGTTTCCCACGCTTGGATTTCAGACCTTATTGAAATATCAGAGGGAATTCTTGGAGAAGCGGCAATTGTTTTGGTGCCGATTAAAATTCTAGTAGCTGGTCAAAAATAAGGAGGATCACATGAGTGCACCACATTTAGCTTTTGGGTCGGGAAGACTTTACGGTATTCCGGTATTCCCGGCGGCATTAATCACCCCTGTCGAATTTGGATTTCTTCAAGAATGTTCCCTTGATATTTCCCATTCGATCAAAGAGTTAATGGCCCAGTTTCAATATCCGGTGGATGTAGCGAGAGGCGCCGGAAAGATTACCGGAAAGGCCAAATTCGCAAAAATCTCAGGCAACGCCTATAACAGCCTGTTCTTTGGCCAGACCGAGACCACGGGGCAGAAGAATATTGTTGATGGGGAACTTCACCCTATCCCGGCAACGCCTTTTCAGGTTACAATCACTCCACCGGGATCTGGAACCTTTTTAGAAGACCTTGGTGTCGTGAATGCGGCTACTGGAATCCCATTCACTAAGGTGCCAAGTGGCACGCCGACGGCTGGACAATATACCGTTACCGGGGCAGTTTATCTTTTTTCTACGGCTGATAATTCCTCTGGGATCTCGGTCAATATTTATTATTCTTACACGGTGGCAACGGGTCATAATATTGCTATCA
>JBGPKT010000169.1:0-3778 GCA_041486115.1 Nitrospiria bacterium
AAGGATGTCGTCCCAGACCTCGATGCCCCCACGATGAAGAAATTTGGTTCTTGATGTTTTACCAAGGGCTTCTCTGACATGACCGCCATATCCTAATTTTAACTCGTTTTCCGGCAAATCTAACTATTCTTCTATTGGGAAATAATATCTTCCGTTGTGAAAAACTCGTCAGCCGCCTTTCTGCATCTCTTCCAATACCCGGTTCGTCAAATCCGACTCATGGCCTCCCACGTCCAGTTTTTCTGCCAATAGAATAATTTTATCTCCCTTGTCCCAGGAGTTTAAAAAATATAAACCATAGAGCAGTTGACAGGCCAACTTTTGTTGTAAACTGTATCGGCCATAAGAAAAAGTAACAACCTGGGGTTTCGCTGCAATGGTCCTAAAAATAGGTGAATAAAACGGGAAACCCCATTGAACCGCCTTTACCACTCGGAAGCCGAAAGATTCCAACGTCTCTTGCAGTTGTTTCAGTTCATAATTTCTGAAATGACCTATTTCACGTTCCACCTCACGCATTTTACCGCCCGGAGTCGACAACAATAAATATTTATTGGTGATCCTGCAGATATTCTTCAGTGCGTTCCGGTCATCTTCTAAATGTTCGATGACCTCGAAACAAGTGACCAAATCGAATAGGCCCGACGTTTTTTGGGGATTTTGAATGTCATCCGTCCAAAATGTTCCATCCGGAATCAGGTCTTTCGCGACCTTCAGGGGAACATCCGTAATATCCGTTCCAAAGATTTTAATCGAGGGTAATATGGATTTAATAAAAAAAAGATTATCCCCGGTTCCGCATCCAATATCGAGCACGCTTTTGAGCATAGTATTCTGAATCGACCTCAATAGAGAACGATATACCCTTCTCTGGTGACGATGAACGGGACCATATTTTTGCATATCGGTCCACTTCGTCCGCCAAATATGATCATACTGTTTTGTGGATGAAGAATTATTCATCGGTCTTTTTAGGTTTATTATTCAAATGGTTTTTGACAAAGTAATACCCGCCAGCATCAACTCTTTGTAGTTTGGGGCTGATATTTCGTTCTATAAAAAACTCTTCTGCCGCCTTTCTACATCCCTGCCAGTATCCATAATCATCTAAAATGACAAATCCTCCCGGAACCACGTTGTCATAAAGATGATCTAAACATATTTGAGTGGATTCATACCAGTCTGCATCTAATCGAAGTATAGCGATCTTTCCAATTTGGGTATTTTGAGGCGGGATTGTGTTTTTAAACCAACCCTTATGAAAATACACGACCCTTTCGGGTATTTTTAACTTATCAAAAAAGAGCTCTTGGACTGTTTCTAATGGAACATCACACTTATATTTCGATGAATATTTTCCTTTACGCACCATATCCATATACGATAAAGCCATCTCTCCGTCATCCTCTGTTGGATCAGGCAAACCCTCAAAGGAATCGAATAAATGTATTGCCCTTTTTGAACCGTATTTTTTTGAGACATACGCCATGACCCCGGCGCATCCTCCTCTCCAGACCCCACATTCTACAAAGGCGCCTTGTATACTATCTCGTTCTGTGGTCTCGGCCAATTCATACACATTTCTTAACCTCCTGTATGAAACCATGGTATAGGGCCTGACTATTCGTAGGAGCCTTTTCATTTCTGTTTTATGAAAGTCCCGGAGGAGATAGGATTGGTAGAAGGAAAAAAGAGCGTATGTATTCGAGAAAAAATTACTCTTTCTGAATAAATCAATCATCGTCATGACAACCATCCACGGACCAATAACTCTTTGAAGTTCTATAACCCAAATTCCTTTAGTTCAAAGAAATTTTGCTTGTTGCGAGTTTCCTCGATTTCTTGCTTTGCAATTATATCCCAATCATATTTTTTTGCAATACGGTAAGCCGCATCGGCCTTTTGAATCATCTCGCTTGTATGCTCAAATGCCCATCTCAGTTTATCCGCCAGATCTTGGGCATTTTGACTGGCTGCCAGAGTGGCGGAACGGTCATCCAAAATTCCGGCGATTCCGGGAATATCGGTTGCCACAATCGGTAATTGACTGGCCATGGCCTCAATTAGAGACACGGGAAGACCTTCAAACACGGACGGCATCACCAACAAATCATATTGACGATAAATCTTGGGCATTTCCTCATAGGGGACCGGCGATCGAAATTGAACCCTGTCCTGGAGATCGAGTTTTTTTAATAATTGTGTCAGGGACGATCTTAAAGGTCCGTCACCCAATAAGTCCAATCTGACCTGAGGATATTCGGCTTTTAAAAGGGATAGTGCTTCAATTAAATACCGATGTCCCTTGGTCTCGACGAGACGCCCGACGCTCAAAAGGCGGGTCGGTTTTGAATCAGGATCTTTGATTTTTTTGTTGGCAAATTGCTTTAAATCGACGCCGTTCGGAATATAATTCACTTTACTCGAAATTTCAGGATACTGTTTCAGTTCATCCGCAAACCACTTTCCATCGCAGATAATTCGATCGTATTTCAGTTTTCCGGATCGTAACAAACGATCCATCAAGAATCCCGCGGAGCCATACAAGGGACCATAGAACCTAAACCAGCCTTTTAGGGTTCGGGATAAATTGTGGATTATAGCGATTCGTTTTGAAGCCGGGAGTGTAACGAGGGCCAACAAACCGGAGGGTGGAAACGGCGATATATCTTCTCGAATAAGATCAAACTTTTCCTTTTTAAGAAAGAAGTAAATGTGGAACATCAAAAACAGATTGGCTGCGGCAAGCGAAAAATAATGCGGAGCTGGAAACCGGCGGATGAGCCAATCAGGGAGCACTTTTTTGTGGTGCAGTTTCATGCCTTCATAGAGCTCAAATCGGGGTTCGTTAATATTCGTTTTGGCTGCCAACACCACGACCTCATGGCCTAATAAAACAAGTCGTTTTCCGACTTCTTTGGCTCGAATTTCGGCTCCCCCTTCATGCCTTAAGGAAGCCTTATTTATAAAAAGGATACGCATAGGACGCCGAGGTTGATATGAGGGTAACTTTTTATAGCTCTGTTGTCAATGACAGAGCTCTCTGTGACAAGAACTAAGAGACCGGAACCGCATCGCGGCTATGGGTTCGGTCCGGTAGGGGTAGGAGGCAGAAACGGATGGGCCCTTTGAAAAGCGAAGATGGCTCCGCCCACGGCGCTGGATAGGAGAATGATGGAAAACCAGGCAAGAGAGAGACTCAGGGCCTGAGCCGATTCGATACCGATTTTCTGGAAGAGATAGACGCTCATGCCTTCTCTTATCCCAAGTCCGCCCAACGAGATGGGGATCATCGAGACAAGACTGATGATGGGAAGGAAGAGGAAGACATAAATCAAAGGGATCTCCAGGTGAAGCGAGCGGCATAAAATGTAATAGATCAAAAAGGCCAGTGATTGCAAGAAGAGTGAAAAGAATACCAATCGAATCAATACGAAAGGTGAAGATTTATAAAGAGAGATCACTTCTGGAATCTGAAGCAGTTTTGAGCCGAGCTTTCGGATCTTAAATTTTTGAAGAAACCTGTTAGCCAATATGAAGATCGTCGGGGTGAGCATGAGAATTAATACAACGAGGTAGACCAGAAATGCTGCCAGGATCAACCATGCTAAGAGGGGATCATAGAACGATGGATAACTTAATGCCAGGGCTGCAACTGCAATCATTATCAGGGATGTGAAACCCAGGAATCGTTCGACAATGACGGAGACTACGGCTTCCTTACCCTTTTGAGTAAACTGGTATAGACTGTAACCCCTGACGATATCGCCTCCAATGG
>JBGPKT010000170.1:0-3760 GCA_041486115.1 Nitrospiria bacterium
AAAGGGCATGTGGTTTTAGCTTATCGGGATTGCGGACGATCCCTGTTATGTGGTGGCCGCGATTAAGGGCTTCGGCCAGAATTTTTGATCCGACGTTGCCGGTGGCGCCTATCAAGGCAATTTTCATGGATTGTTTTCCCGTTGGCCGATATTACGGCGCCAGCCCCAGCTGTTTCATGTAGGCCTGATTGTCCCAGAACAAATACTCCTCATCCATGACGCCTTCTTTGGTCCAGTGACCCAGAGTGACCATGGCCAACTTGACTTTATTGCCATTCGGGGGAATGGATTTACCATCGGCTAAGGGCATGGGCATCGTGAATGTCGCTTCAAGGATACCTTCTACTGCCGTCCAGGCGTCCTCCCCGATCCTGATCGGGTGGACCTTGATACGCGTATCCGGGGTGGCAATAAACATTCCCTTTAGATCCTCGATGTGCTTCTCGATTCCAGTTGTCGTGTGCCCGTCAGGCCAATGCACGATAATGTCTTTTGAGTGGCTCTTTTTGAGCTCATCCCATTTCTGGTTTGAGAAGACGTTGAAATCGAGATCGTCGAAGACCTCCATATGCATCTTTACGTTCTTCTTTTCCGATATAAATTTCTTTAATTCCTCATCTTGGCTTGTCGCCCCCAGCATCAAAAACGCGATCACCACGAATCCGGCGAGTGCTATTGCTGTCACTTGAGTAAAAATCCGCATATAGACCTCCTTTAGTTTTTAAAATATCTCATTTTAAAACCCCATTAATTTACTTTGTTTATTCAGAATCTCTTTAATCAAAAGTGATAAAGAGAAGACTCTTCGTACGATTTGAGGGTTAACTTAACGTGCATTCTTCTCCCCAAGTCCTAATGCATAACGGAGAAAAAGCAAGCTCCCACCCCGTTTTACACTGAGAAGAGTTCCCCAGACCGGATTCTCTGGAGCAAAATTGTTGCCTGCAACCAGGCCCGGCCGTCCAAGGTCTCCATTTCTCCCCACAATCTGAGGCGCAAGAGTTAAGAACTGTTCATCCAAACTCCGCTCGGCAATGAAGTCTCCCAGAAGGTGCGGCCCTCCTTCCACCAGGATCAAGCTCCCGTGAACAATAGCATTCACTTCCTTCAAGATATTTTGTGTGTTAAGCCGCCCCTCTTCTAGAACAAGCATCTGTACCGATTGAGGAGGAGAGTTACGGCGGATCCGGATAGCCCCGGCCGGGCTGGTGACAACCAGGACGGGGACACCGCTTGACTGAAAAAGGGGGAGACTCAGATCGATTTCCCCTCGGGCTGTGACAATGACATTAAGAGGAGAAGGTGATTTTCTTAGATTGTTACGAAATATTTTGTATTCATGGTTCAATTGAGGATAGATGTGCTCTGCGGTCCAGACATGTCCGGGAGTCGCACGAAGGGTTCCGGCGCCAACGATTACCGCATCTGCTACCGTCCGTAAGAGTCCCATCACCATTCGATCGTGCGGATTTGATCCGCTGATATCTCCCCCTCCTGGGTGGCCGGGCAGGTCAAAAGAGACCACCCCGTCCAAAGAAGTCACCAGGTTGGCAACCACATAAGGTTTATCGACAGACATCGGAAACTGAAGATCGCCGTACAGTGCTGCCAATTGTGAAGAAAGTGGCAGAGAATCCCCGTAGTCTGTTTCATACAGCGTATCAAGCGGGCTTAGATCGTTCATCGGCGCAATCCTTCCCGTCTAAAACACCCCGGTCCGGCTTGGAGAACTGTTTTCGTATTTTCAATTTGACTCGTGCAAAAAATCAACATCAGGGTTTAATTCTCCGGAGTAGGGTTAGTCTGCTCGAACCAAAGGCGTATCAACCAGGTGTTCTGAAAGGAACCATACCTGCAATTCGTTGGTTCGAAGCACATCGCCGACGAGCAAGTCATTCGTTCCGTCATCCCCCATCTCGGAAGCCTTCCGGGCGGACGCACGGACTCCCTGTATCACGATTTGATGGGCGGTCAGTAGTCGTGAAATTTGGACCGGCACCTCTTCCCTGCCCCGCGGAGGCCGGGGAATATTCGTCTGTTCAGCAACATCGGCTGCCATCGCGTAACTTAACCCGCCCAGAGTTTGAATTCGCTCGGCTATCATATCCACGAGCTCAGCCTGCTCGTCATAATGCTTGTCGAATAACAGGTGCAGCTGGTAAAAGGTCCTGCCGGAGACCTGCCAGTGATGTTTCTTGTAAAGATCACGAAGCGTTATGGTATCGACCAGGATCTGATTCAGACGCTCGACGCTTTCTTTGCATTCCGTTTCGCCAAGGCCAATCGGCAGATGGACGATCGTTCCAAAGGGCTGAATTTCAACGCCTTCCTGATAGGTAATCGGTTTCGACAGATCAGGGTCATATCTTGGCTCGCGAACAGACGGTTTGGTCAACAGATCTCCATCCACCTTCAGTGACTTTATTTTTCCTTTCATCTGGTCCTCCTGGCATGTTTGATGTCTATGATTGTTTTTGCAAAATCTTATCGGTCTTCAGCTTTAGTCCCGGAATAAACCAACAAAATCAGGGACAGGATTTTGAAGAGAAGCCGGGTATTCGATTTACCAGATTAAGCTTAAATCATGGTTTGAAATTTTCGACTACGCTCTCTGGCCGGACCGCAGCCACGTCAGGGTTAGCTGAGGCATCGCGAAGTGCACGCCTTTGCCGGAGCAAATCCCAGCATTGATCCAGTTCAACGTTCATTTTATGTAACCGATGAAGATCGTCCGGATTGTTCATGTGTCTTTGCGCATAAAGTCTTTTCTCTTCTTCTGTTAAATCTTTAATATGTTTTAATATCTGACCATCTTCCATGGAGGCCTCCTTTTAACGAATTGAACTTATTTGATTTGGTGATTCACCAATTGCTTTTTTTCTTTTTCTTATATCTCGATTTTTACTGAATCTCCCTCCACTTTGACGGCGTAGGTTTTAAGATCACAGGTTTTGATCTTTGACATCAGGTTTCCCAGATGCTGCAAATACTTTAAAAGATTTTCCGGGGGTAACTCATTGCCCAGAGAATGGGGAACAGGCCCGCTTAAAGCTTCCCCAGTGGTCAAATCAAATTGGGCCTGGTGCATCGGACAGGTCAGGATATAGCCTTCTAATGTTCCCCTTTCCAAAGGAGCATTCATATGCCCGCATCGCCGGTTAACCGCGTATAGGTTACCACCGATGTTTCCTATGACAATTTCAATTCCTTGAACTTCTATTGCTTTTAATCTTCCGGGGAGCAACTCGTCCTGTTTGGCCACTTGGATGAACGTTTTACCCATTTTTGATCTCGGAGAGGGGAATTTGTTGAAGTTCATCAGGATTCATCACGTCTTTATGGACGAAAAGCCCGCACCAGCATCGTTTCATCGCGTCAAAATGCTTCCGATGAAACGGAATGCAGGGGCAGACGATTTTCATGTTTTGATCCCGGTCTTTGGTCAGGCCCTGACAGGGACAAAAAGGAATCCCATGTTTTTGCTCTAGGCTGACTTCCTGTTCGAGCAAGAAATCGGCCATCTCCTCATCGGGTGTAAACTTGTATCCCAAAGGTTCAACCACTCTTTGATAGAGGTACCGTAAGGCCTTTTTCCTGGATTCGCGATTCATGCCTTTGCTGGTTTTAGGCCTAATATCTGCACGATTTTTTGAGGGTTATACCCGATAATAGCCTCTTCTCCGATGACCACCAGAGGAAAGGCGCTCCCTCCTCCAAATTTCGTCATTTCGTTGATGATCTTTTCCTGTTCTGCT
Source organism: Nitrospiria bacterium (assembly GCA_041486115.1). Lineage (GTDB taxonomy): Bacteria > Nitrospirota > Nitrospiria > JACQBW01 > JACQBW01 > JACQBY01. The sequence continues at coordinate 3,756 of JBGPKT010000170.1, forward strand.
TCATT
>JBGPKT010000171.1:0-3729 GCA_041486115.1 Nitrospiria bacterium
ACAATCTTCTTCGTATGCTCAGCAAGCCCGGCCTCAAATACTGAAAGGTCGTTTACCACACGAGCTTGTCCGCTTTCCATAATGGTCTTTAACGATTTAACCTTAGAGAGTTTGGCCTGGTATCGAATTAACGGATGATCTTCGTCGCTGCTGTATATAAAAGTCTTAAGGAGATCGCTTTTAGAATCGTGCAGAATAACCGCAATGCGATCAACTCTTTCCACACGACTTTTTAATAGCTGATGGATAAATTGAAGTTTTTCAGAGAGAGGGATTTGTTTGTTTAAAAAACTCAGTTGGTCTTCATGCAATTCCACTTTCGGATTCATTGAAACATGCTCCTTTCAGGGGGGCAGAAACAATCCGGCGCCAATCGATAATCCACCCCTTGGGAAAGCTTACCGGTTTTCACGCTTCTAACAATAAGTATACCAAATAAGTATACCAAAATACGAAGAAAGTGCTGGTCGAAGGGCTAGTTCAAAAGAAGTAGAATTAGCAAATCCTAATTAGTCAAATGGTGGGGAACTCCAGCCGATTGTTCGCTTGTGAGAATGGCGAGGGAAAGGTACATGCCATTGAAATAAAAAAAGGCGCTTACGGGTTTTCTGCCATCAGCTGATCGATTGAAATCCCGAGGATCTGAAGTTTGTAGGCGAGCATCCTTCTGCTGATCCCGAGCGTTTGAGCGGCCCGGGTCTGGACATAATGATGTTTTTTTAATGCTTTTAAAATGAGTTCTTTTTCAAATTCCTGGACGGTTTTTTCAAAATCAAAATCTCCCGGTGCTCCTCCCTGTTCGCCTGTCTCCGTCCGGGGGAGCGTTCCGACGCGGTACCGGTCGGGAATGTCCCCCGCCGCAATCGTCGTGCCTGTAGAGAGGGTGTAAACCCTTGCAACCACATTTTCAAGCTCTCTCACGTTCCCCGGCCAATCGTATTGGACCAGCAGGCTCAAGGCTTCAGGAGAGATCTCTTTGATTCCCTTTTTCTCCTCCTCCGCTTTTTTCCTGAGAAAATGTTTGACCAGAAGTGCAATATCCTCTTTTCTTTCCCTTAAAGAGGCGATGTAGAGGGGGACGACGTTGATCCTGTAATAAAGGTCGCTCCTGAAAGTTCCCTTTTTGACTTCGTCTTCCAGGTTCTTGTTGGTGGCAGTAATCAGCCTGACGTCGGACTTAATCGTCTGGCTCCCTCCGACCCGCATAAATTCCTTTTCCTGAATGACTCTTAATATTTTAGCCTGAGTGGTCAGGCTCAGGTCCCCGATTTCGTCCAGAAACAGAGTCCCTTCGTGGGCTGCCTCAAACTGTCCGATTCTTTTCCCCTGAGCGTCTGTAAAAGCGCCCCTTTCATGGCCGAATAGTTCGCTCTCGATCAACGTTTCCGGAATGGCGGCGCAATTCAGGGCAATAAAAGGCTTATTCTTCCGGACGCTGTTGTAATGAAGCGCCCGGGCGACCAGCTCCTTGCCAGTTCCGCTTTCTCCGCTTATTAAAACGGTGGTTTTTGTATCGGCCAGAAGTTCGATTTTTTCATAAATGTCATGCATCACCTGGCTGATCCCCACAAGATGCTCAAAATTATAAAGGGTATCAATTTCCTGATGGAGCCGCAGAACCTCTTTTTCCAGGATCCGTTTGGATAAAGCGCTCTGAATGACGAGCAATAGTTCTTCAAGGTCAAAGGGCTTGTTCAGATAGTCGGTTGCTCCCAACTTCATCGCCTCAACCGCGGCTTTGACCATAGAGGTACCTGTCAACATGATGACCGGAAGAAGAGGCTTGAAATTCCGGATATTTTTCAAGACTTCCATCCCGTTGATATCCGGCATGCTCAGGTCAAGGAGGACGAGATCAAAATCCCCCTCGGTCAGGAGCTTTAATCCTTCTTCGCCTCCCGCGGCAACTTGAAGGTTGAATTTATCTTTTAAGGAGACTCTCAGTGCTTCCCGGATGCTTAATTCATCGTCGATAATGAGCAGATTAAACAATTTTCAGGGACTCCTCATTTATTTTATCAGGTCTGTTCATGACACTCAGGGCCGTTTTCCGGCCAGCTCCTTTAGAGTTTGTTCCAGCTGTTTTATCGTCTCGCCATATTTTGTCCAATCTCCTTCTTTCAAATAGCCCTGGGCTTTTTCGTACTGTTCCAGAGCCTTTTTCCCGAAAGAGGTCCCGGTTTCGCCGGGGACCCCTTTAACCGGAGGGTATAGCGAGGAGAGGCTATCCACCGGAGGTTTTTTGCCAAAAAGGCTCTGAAGAGCGGCATCGAGATTCTCTTCCATCACCAGATGGTTCCCGTAGGCCACAATGACTCTCCGGAGTTCCGGGAGAGAGCCAGCCTCGGCGGCCAGATAAAGGGGTTCAATATAGAGCAGGGAGTCTTCAATTGGGATCACGAGAAGGCTCCCCCGGATGACCTGGGATCCCCGCTGGTTCCAGAGGGAAAGCTGTTGGGAGATGAACGCGTCCTGATCGATCCGCGCTTCGACCTGCCTGGGACCGTATATCAGCTTTTGTTTGGGAAAGAGATAAATCAGGATCTTCCCGTAATCGGATTCGTCCGATCTGGCCGCGATCCAGGCGATCATGTTATCCCGTCTGGCAGTAGTAAAAGAATTGAGGAGTACAAATTCTTCTTTTTTTTCGCCCGGAAGCCTCATGATCGTGTAATAAGGTTCTATCGGCTTATCTCCCTTCCGGGGGATATTAAAGAGGTCTTCCTTATTGTAAAATGTTTGAGGGTCTTTCATGTGATACGTCGAATAAAGATAAGCCTGTAAATTGAACATGTCGACCGGATACCGGATATGGCTTTTTAAATCCTTGGGCATCTTCTCTAACGGGAGGAAGAGTTCCGGAAATATTTTAGCGTATGTTTGAATGATCGGGTCTTCCGGGTCGCTGATATATAAGAAGATCGAACCGTCGTAAGCGTCTACCGTTATTTTAACCGAGTTCCGAATATAATTTCCGAAACCGGTGACCGGTTGGGAGTAGGGGATCATGTCGGAGGTCGTATATCCGTCCAGCATCCAGACCAGCCGCCCCGCATCGGTAATCACCATGTAAGGGTCCTGATCGAGCGCGATAAACGGTATAAGTTTGGATACCCGCTCCGAAACATTCCTGAAGTAAATAATACGGGAGTCGGAAGTCACATCGTTTGAGAGTAAAATTTTCAGACTTCCGAAGTAGGAGGCAAAAAGAGCTTTTCGAGTCCAGGACTCCAGGAGGACCCCCCCCTTTCCCTCGTAGGGAGAGTAGACATTGTTATCCCCCGAAGGGTAGTTAAACTCCTGGGCCCGGCTATGGACAAAAACATATTCATTGGGAATCTCGCCAAAATAGATTTCAGGTCTGGAAATCTTCAGAGGAATAGAGGAGGCCGGGGGGATGTCTTTAATGAAAAATTCAGGGAGGCCTTCCTTCGAAATCCGGTTCACCGGTCCCAGGGAGACCCCGTACCCATGAGTAAAGGTTAAATGTTCATTGATCCAGTTCCGGATCGGCAGGTTCCTGTAGGTCAGCTCTCTCGGAGAAAGGGTGACCTGCCGGTATTCGCCATTGATCCAGTAACGGTCGTTATCGACGCCGACAAAATCATAATAAGGGCGGATTTGTTGAAGTTGGCGGTAGGTGACCTCCAGAGGCGCATGGTCCCAGAGGCGGACATTCTTTAAAGTCGTTTCGTTTTTAGAGAGAATTTGGGAGTTCAGGTTCTCCGC
>JBGPKT010000172.1:0-3623 GCA_041486115.1 Nitrospiria bacterium
GAAAAGAACTGGATATGGGGACTTTATTTGATGATTTCACTCCGATGTCGCAACCCCGGCTTGAAGATCAATTTCTTAAAGAAGGAAAATTATCCGAAGCGCAGATTCAGAACCGGCATCTTCTGAGAAAAGCGATGGAGGCGGCGGGGTTTATTCAATTGCCCATCGAGTGGTGGCATTTTGACGCCCTCCCGATATCGGAAGTCAAAGCAAACTATAAAATCATCGAGTAAAACCTGTATTCTTGATGAGCCCGGCAGGGCGCATCAAAGAAAAAGCCGGCAGTTTCAAAAACTGCCGGCTAATCCAGAAACATCCGCTTAAGCTGCCGCGGCGAGAGTCTGCTTCGCGAGTTCTACCACTTTATTAAATCCGGCCTCATCATGAATCGCCATTTCAGCCAGCATTTTCCTGTTCAGTCCGACATTGGCCTTTTTTAAAGCGTTGATGAACCGGCTGTATGAAATCCCCGCGAGTCCGGCTGCCGCGTTGATTCTCGCAATCCACAATCTTCTGAAATCTCTTTTTTTAGCTTTCCGGTCGCGGTAGGCATATTGAAGACCCTTGTCTACCTGTTCCGTGGCGCTTCTAAACAGCTTGCTTTTGGCGCCGTAATAACCTTTGGCCAGTTTTAATCTTTTTTTATGGCGGTTTTTTGTTTTAGTTCCGCCTTTTGCGCGAGGCATGGTTCTGTTTCTCCTTTCGTGTTTTTAAACTCCGCCGCCGTAGGGAAGCAGTCTTTTAATTATGACCGCTTCAGCCGGGATGAGAGAGCCTTCCAATTTGATGCTTCTTTTACGTTTAGGGGACTTGTCGGTTAATAAATGACGTTCTCCGGCTTTTCTAATCATGATTTTTCCGGTTCCGGTTATTTTGACCCGTTTTGCCGTCCCCTTATGGGTTTTTAATTTCGGCACTTTTAATTCTCCTTTATTGTCTCTGTTGTTGTCTCTGTCGGAGCCTCCGGCTCTTTTGGAGGTTCAGGCGGTATGACCGCCTCTGGTTTTGATGCTTCTGGTTTTACGCCCTGGATTTTCGGCGTCTTTGGTTTCGGGGGTTTCTGTGCCTTTCCCCCTTTGTCTGATTTTGGAACAACAATCATCACCAGCGTATTCCCTTCCAATCTGGGAATCTGCTCAATGGTCCCATGGACGGCGATTTTTTCCATAAATTGCGCCATCAGCGCCCGGCCAATCGACTGGTTGGCATTTTCTCTCCCTCTGAACATCAAGGAGACCTTTACTTTGTGCCCGGCGGATAGAAAATCCTCTGAATGCCTGATTTTAATTTCTAAATCATGGGTGTCGGTATAAGGGCGCAATTTAATTTCTTTAAGTTGGGCCGTTTTTGAATGAACTTTCGCGGAATGGAGCTTCTTACTCAGTTCATACTTGTATTTGCCATAATCCATGATCCTGCAGACAGGAGGGTTGGAAGTCGGCGCTATTTCCACCAGGTCTAATCCGACCTCTTCCGCTTTTTTAAGGCCCTCTATCGTTGGGAGAACCCCCAGCTGGGCGCCTGTTGCATCGATGACCCGGACCTCTCTTGCTCTGATTGCCCGGTTGACGTTCAATTTTGCAGTAGCTATAGGTTTTTCCTTTCTTTAAAAGGTTGATGTTGACAGTATAACGAAAATCATCTCTAAATTTCTACCTAACTTGCATGTCCTGATTCAGATCCTGGCCGATTAAATCGATAAAATCTGAAAGCGTTTTTCCTTTTAGCTCTTCGCCGCTTCTTTTCCGGATAGAAATCTGACCGGCCTGTTCTTCTTTTTCGCCGAGAATGAGCATGTAAGGTGTTTTTTGAAGCTGCGCTTCCCTGATCTTTTGACCCAGCTTTTCATTTCTAAAATCGATATCGACCCGGACATTTCTTTTCTTCAATTCGTCCTGCAATTTTTTGGCGTACGCATGTTGCTTATCGGTAATCGGAATAATCACCGTTTGAACCGGGGCGAGCCAGGTCGGGAACGCGCCGGCATAATGCTCGATCAATACTCCGAAAAATCGTTCCATCGAGCCCATTAACGCCCGGTGGATCATAATCGGTTGGTGCTCTTTTCCGTCGGTCCCCCGGTAGGAAATGTCAAAGCGCTCCGGGAGGGCAAAATCAACCTGTATGGTCGAGCATTGCCAGGAGCGTCCCAGGACATCTTTAATTTTCAAATCGATCTTGGGGCCGTAAAAAGCCCCTCCCCCTTCGTCAATCTGATAGGGAAGATTCGAACTCTTCAGCGACTTTTCCAGTGCATGGGTAGCTTTTTCCCAGTTTTCAATGGTCCCGACAAACTGACCCGGCCGGGTCGACAGATAAATTTCATATTCATGAAAGCCGAATGTTTTTAAAACAAAAAGGGTAAACTGGATGACTTTTAAAATCTCTTCTTCGATTTGATCTAGCCGGCAGAAGAGATGCGCGTCGTCCTGGGTAAAGCCCCTGACCCTTAAGAGGCCATGGAGGACCCCCGACCGTTCAAACCGATAGACCGTCCCCAGTTCCGCAAAACGGACGGGAAGGTCCCGGTAACTCCGGATCCGGGATTTAAAAATTAAAATATGAAAAGGGCAATTCATCGGTTTTAATTCAAATTCTCCCCCTTCGACTTCCATCGGCGAAAACATATTTTCTTTATAAAATTCCAGATGGCCGCTTTTTTTCCAGAGGTCGAGCCGTGCGATATGGGGGGTGCTGACCAGTTCGTACCCATCTTTTAAATGCTGTTCGCGCCAGAAATCTTCGATGACCTTTCTGATCATCGCCCCTCTGGGGTGCCAGAGGATCAGGCCGGGGCCGATATCTTCGTGGGTGCTGAAGAGATCGAGTTCGCGGCCGAGTTTGCGGTGGTCCCTTTTTTTAATCTCTTCGAGCCGGACCATATACTGGTCGAGCGCTTCCTGCGAAGGGAAGGAGGTGCCATAAATCCGCTGGAGCATTTTATTTTTTTCATCCCCTCTCCAGTAAGCGCCGGCGGTATGTAACAGTTTAAAAGCCGGGATCCTTCCTGTGGAAGGGAGATGAGGCCCTCTGCAAAGATCGGTAAAAGGCCCCTGGTGATAAAGGGTAATCGGAGTGGAAGAGTCGAGCCTTTCGATAACATCAATCTTGTAGTCTTCGCCCATCTCTTTAAAAAGCCCCAGAGCTTTTTCCCTTGAAACCTCTTCGCGGATATACGATTGGTCCGCTTTTGCAAGGGCTTTCATACGGTCTTCAATTTTAACCAGGTCTTCCGGCGTAAAAGGGCGTTCGTACTCAAAATCGTAATAAAAACCGTCATCGATAGGGGGGCCGATGGCGACTTTTGCGGTTGGAAAAAGATCCTTCACCGCCTGGGCCATCAGATGGGCTGTGGAATGATGAAAAATATCCTGGCCTTCTCTCGAATCAAACGTCAGAAGATCGATTTCAGTATCTTCCCGCACAGGCTCTCTCAGGTCTTTAGGCTCCCCGGCAACCTTGACCCCGATGCCATGCCGATAAGGCTCCGGCAATTTTTCGAGAACTTCCAAAAAAGAGATCCCCTTTGAAAACTCTACTTTGAGTTGATGATTGACAGTAATTTGAATGGTATCGGCCATAAAATGATTTAAAAGCGATCCGTCTTAAAAAAATAAAAGAGC
>JBGPKT010000173.1:0-3600 GCA_041486115.1 Nitrospiria bacterium
GACGATCTGATGAACATTGTTCTCGACGCGGGGGGAGAAGATATGCAGACTTCTGACACCAGCTATACCATCTTTACCGATCCCCAATCTTTTGAGGCAGTCAAAACGGCGCTCAAAAAGAATAAAATCGAAACATCCTACGCCGAAATCACGATGGTTCCCCAGACGTATGTGAAATTAGAAGGTAAAGAGGCCGCCCAGATGCTCCATCTGATGGAAGCTCTCGAAGACCACGATGATGTTCAAAATGTCTATGCGAATTTTGACATTTCAGACCAGCTCATCGAACAGCTCGTTGCCTCTAAATGAGAGTCTTGGGAGTCGATCCCGGCACACAATCAACCGGGTACGGTATTGTTGACCAGACCGATGGGTTGATTCCTAACCTTCAGTATATTGAATCGGGGGTTATTAAGACGTCGTCCAAATCGACTCTCTCTCAAAAGCTGAAAACAATTCATGACGGACTCACCGGATTAGTCGTTCAATTTTCTCCCGATGTGATCGTCGTGGAAGACACCTTTCTTTCCAAAAACATTCAGATAGCTTTTAAACTCGGGCAGGCAAGGGGGATCGCGCTCCTGGTAGGGGAACTTCACGGGCTTCTGGTTGCCGAATATACCCCCACGCAGATTAAGCTGGCGATCACGGGATATGGGGCGGCGCATAAGTCGCAAATTCAAATGATGGTCGGGCGCCTTCTAAAACTAAAAGCTCCGCCGGAATCGGACCATGCCGCCGATGCCCTGGCCGCGGCGATCTGTTATCATCATTCGGCAAAAATGACTGCTATTTTAACTGCGTAAACGAAAGTAACCTTCGGGTCAGCAAGCTATGAGTCAGGGGGGCAACCTTCGTCTCCGACGGCGCCAAAGTTTACCCTCAATCTCTATATTTTTACAATAGGGTAGGGTGCCAAACTTTGCCGAGTCTCCTCAAAGGCAGCCCCCCTGGCTCATAGACTGGTGGAAACGTAGTCCATAAAGTCATTCCTTATCGAGAATCTGGAACGGACAAAAATGATAGCATGGTTAAACGGGATTCTGATTCACAAAACGCCGCAGATGATCATTCTCGATGTCAACAACGTCGGCTATCAGCTCCTGACTCCTTCCACCACCTATTATTCCCTTCCTGAAATCAAACAGTCCGTCAGCCTCTATGTCTATACCCATGTCCGGGAAGATGCCCTGTTGTTGTTTGGTTTTTTAACCGAAGGGGAGCGGGAGCTTTTCACCCTTCTTTTGGGAGTTTCAGGGATCGGGCCAAAACTGGCCATTACCATCTTATCGGGGCTATCTCCAAAAGAGCTGATCCAGGCGGTTCAAAAAGAGGATCTGGCCAGATTAAGCTCCATTCCCGGAATCGGCAAAAAAACCGCGGGGAGAATGGTTCTCGATTTAAAAGAGAAGATGTCCGACTTGAATCTACGATTCAGGTCGACAGGCCTTGGTATGCCCGGGGCTGAATCCCCGGATGCAAACACCGCAGAAGTCGATGGGATAAACTCCCGGCTGGAGGAAGTCCTTTCGGCCCTGGTGAATCTGGGATATAATCGACAGGCGATTAAGTTTAAAATAGAATCTATTTTTCAGGCCAGCTCTGAACGATCTCTCGAAGCGCTGATCAGAGAATCACTCAAACTGTTAGGAAAAGGTTAACCGGCCAATGGATCAAAGAATTCTTCAGCGTGAAAAAACCGAAGAAGAGACGAACATCGAACAGAATCTCCGCCCTCAGACCCTTTTACAGTATATCGGGCAGGAAAAGGTTAAGGCAAACCTCCAGATTTCTATCGATGCCGCCAAAAAACGGGGAGAAGTTCTGGACCATGTCATTTTTTACGGCCCTCCGGGCCTCGGCAAAACGACCCTGGCCCATATCATTGCCAGAGAGATGGGAGTCAATATCAAAGCCACCTCGGGGCCGGCAATTGAGCATCCGGGAGACCTGGCAGCGATTCTGAGCAACCTGACAGAAAAAGACGTCTTCTTTATTGATGAAATTCACCGGCTGACTCCGTCGGTAGAAGAAATCCTCTATCCGGCGATGGAAGATTTTCAGCTAGATTTGATTATCGGGCAGGGACCATCGGCCAGAACGATCAAGCTCGACCTTCCAAAGTTTACGCTGGTAGGAGCCACCACCCGGGCGGGGCTGATTACCTCTCCGCTCCGAGACCGGTTCGGCGTTGTTCAGCGGCTCGATTTTTATTCCCCGTCGGAACTGGGGCTTATTATCCATCGTTCGGCATCAATTTTAAATGTCAGGATTGATGCCGGCGGGGCTAATGAAATTGCCGCAAGGGCGAGAGGAACGCCAAGAATTGCCAACAGGCTCCTCCGGCGAGTGAGGGATTATGCCGAGATCAAGGCCAAAGGCGTGATTACCCTCGACGTGGCGAGAGAAGGGCTGCAGCTCCTCGAAATTGACGAAAAAGGGCTCGATGCGGTAGACCGCAAGCTCTTGAAACTGATCATTGAGAAGTTCGGGGGAGGGCCGGTGGGGGTAGAGACGCTGGCCGCCGCCATGAGTGAAGAAAAAGATACCCTCGAAGATGTTTACGAGCCTTATCTGATTCAAAACGGGTTTATTGACAGGACTCCCAGGGGGAGGCAGGCCACCGAAGCCGCTTACGCGCTATTCGGCTTATTTAATCCGACCCGTGGATCGATCGGTCCAAAGACCGGAACGCCGCCCTCTTCCAATCCGATCCAGCAGAATCTGATCTAATCCGGATCGAGCGATCAGAGCTATCCGCCGTATTTTGCCATTTCAATGACCAACACGACCACTAACCCCAATACGAGATTGGCGAGAGTCAGGTTTCGCATGGCGGGGAGCATATCTTCAATAGCCCGATAATGGGCTTCGGCCTCTTTGGGCTCGGGTTTTCGGAGAAGCGCGCGGTAATGAATCCTGAAATCAAAAAAATAGCCGAAGAAAAGATAGCCGAACAGGATCAGCATCAAGCCGACCAGCATCAATTTAAAAAGAAGAAGCATTCCCAGGCGGGAGACGACTGAAACATTCTGCTCGACGAAGACCCGGATCAGCATATCTGATCCCGAGATCAGGAGCAGCGTAATCGACGACCAGGTCATCATCAAAAATCTTCTGATGACGGGGAATAAGAGGGGGAGGCGCTGAGGCAGTTCCTGGACTTTCAAAAAAGGTTGAAGGGCGATTAGCTGAAACATCATTCCTCCAACCCAGGTGATGACCCCGAGAAAATGGATCGATCTCATGACAACGTCAAGACTCATAGTAAATTCCTTTTTATCCTTAAGAGGGTTTCGCTTTGGTAAGCGTTAACGGTGAGAACTGTCGATGAGGTTTAAAAATTCTTCACGGGTTTTGGAATCTTCTCTAAAAGCCCCTATCATCGTGCTGGATACCGCCAGCGTATTCTGCTTCTCAACGCCCCGCATCATCATGCAAAGATGCTGCGCTTTCATGACCACTCCGACCCCTAAAGGAGAGACGGTTTCCTGAATCGCTTCGTCAATCTGTTTTGTCAGCCGCTCTTGAACCTGAAGCCGCCGGCTGAAGACTTCAACGATACGGGGGAGTTTGCTTAACCCGATGACTTTTTTTCTA
>JBGPKT010000174.1:0-3584 GCA_041486115.1 Nitrospiria bacterium
ACCGGCGCCAACCCTCTGCGACTCATGATCCCGATATCGATGCGATCGGGCTCGAACTCCGGAATATTTTAGAGTCGATTAAAGAGGGCGATTTTTTTTCATCCGGCCCTTTTAAAGACATTCCAAAGGAGAGGCTGCTTTTGAGAGATATTGCCTTTTCAGGAGATGGCGAGCCATCTCTGTTTCCGGGTCTTCTCCCGCTCACAAAAGAAGTGATCTCTCTCAAAAAGGAGCTTGGATTTCCTGAGCTTAAGCTGATCATGATTACCAACGGGTCTGGCCTGTCACGCCCCGAAATCCAAGAAGCGCTCGAACTGTTTGACAAAAATCATGGAGAGGTCTGGGCAAAATTGGATGCCGGAACAGAAGCCTATTTTCGACAGATCTGCAGGACTCAAGCCCGGTTTCATAAAATACTGGAAAATATCCTTCTGGTGTCTCAAAAAAGACCGGTAATCATTCAATCCTGTTTCATGAAGGTCCGGGGGGAAAGACCTGAGAAAAGGGAAATCGATGCTTATATCGGGCGATTGGCTGATATTCGGGCCCATAACGGAACGATCAAATTAGTCCAGATCTACACGGTTGCCCGAAAACCCACCGAGGAATATGTGAGCCATCTCGAGGATCCTGAAATAGACCAGATTGCCGAAGCGGTAAGAGGTAAAGTTAAAGTGCCGGTTGAATCCTATTATCACGCTTCCCTATAAGAACCCTGAGGTATTTAAATGAGTTTTACAAAAGAAAACGCGCATAAATTTATCCAGATTGCCGAAAAAATTAAAAAAGGAATCTCTCCGAATAATGACGAAGAGATATTAATCGCCATGATCATGTCTCATCACCCGGAGTTTGACCCGATCTGGCCCCTGGGAGATATGTCTACCGTTCCGCAGGAGATGAACGGACAGGTCGTTAACCCCTTTGTTCATACGGCACTCCATCTCGTTATCGAGAAACAGATCGAAAGAAACGATCCGTCCGAGGTGAACGAAGTATTGAACTTGTTTTTAAAAAGGGGAATAGTGCGCCATGAGATTCTCCATCAAATCGGAGGGATCTACGCCAACCTTTATTTTTCCAGTTTTAGAAAAGGGGAGATGTTTGAGGAGAACAGCTATCTGGAACTGCTCAGGGAAATGACCAAAATAGATTAAAAACCTGACGTCAGAAACTATTCGTACTGGCCCGGCCTTAGTACCTCATGACACCGTTCGCAGAATTCTTCCTTTGCTGGATTCTCATGATGGCATTCCGGACAAAAGAGATGTTTTTCCCATAAATAAGATGGAAATTCTGACAGGCATTTTTCACAATAACTCGATTGATTGATGTTAACGCTGTCACATTTTGGACAATAAAGGATCATACTTAATTCTTTATCCTTTTCTTTTCAAATAACCTGCCGCTTAAATAAAAAATCCCGCTTCATGCGGGATTTTTTATGATTCTATCGCCTGCTTCATTTATGCGGGTGAAGGGATCGATCCTTTTGCCATTTCAAACGGGTTTTCCACCTCATCAACAGAAAGCATTTTAATCGCGTGATGTTTTGCGAGCGTATCGCATATCCCCACGCATATTTCACATCCTTTGCATCGGTCAACGGCAACATATGCCGTTTTTCTGACCGCATCATATAAAATAGTATTTGCTTCAGGACAATATTGCGTACAGAGACGGCAACTTGTTTGGGAGCAAATCGAAGTATCAACATGGGCAACAACGTACATGAAACTCCTTTATCTCTTTCTTTAACGTTAATAATAAAATCAAGACTCTAAGAAAACCTAGGCCATGGCTTTTTCTTTGGCTTTTCCTGGTTTGATAGCTTGCCAGCCATGTTCAACCGCATATTTATAGGCATAAGTAACGGCGTCCATATTCTTTTCAATCAGCTGTGCCTTTTTGGCAAACTTCTTTTCAATCACGTTATCCAGAGAAGCTGTTCCGCCGGAAACCACAAATCCTTTTCCCAAAAACCGTTCTTTCACCGATTGTTCAAGAGAGGCCAGATCGGGCATCCCCATGATCCCGGCCATCGCGCCGCACATGGCCATGTTCGTTGCCAGTTCTGTTCCCGCCACGTCGCTCGCGATTTTGGTCGCCGGAAGATAAAGGACTCTGGCCTTCTTTTCCCTTAACTCCCGCTCTTCGTCTTCGATTAAATTGAGCGGCACTTCATGGTTGATCAGGACAATTCCCCCCTCTTTCAGACCCGAATAAAAGGGCATGGTATAAGACTTTCCATGCGTGATGACCTGTGAGTGGAAAATCATCAAGGCGTTCGGAAAAATGATTTCTCCAATTTCATAAATTTTATCTTCGGCAATCCGGACGTAACTTTCAACGGGGGCCATCCGCTTTTCAGAACCAAAAAACGGAACGAGCGTACTCTCCCCGCCGCTGATAATGACGGCATTGCTCAAAATATGCGAGGCAGTGACAACCCCCTGGCCTCCAATACCGGCCATACGAATGTTATATCTTCTTTTCATGAGTTAATCCCTTCTTGTTTAAAAAGCTGATCCGGAACGATCTTACGCCGGGACCGGTTTTTTGGCTTCTTTTTCAATTCTCGCAAGATACTCTTTCGCCTCGTCGGAAATGATCTCCATGAACCCATACCGGTCTTTTTCCACATCTCGGGCGTCATCCATCACTTTTGCCGTTGGAATGGCATATTCGATATTACAGGAAGTGTAGGCCTGAATATAGGTGGGACCGATCTCTCTGGCGATTAAAACCGCTTTTCTAACGGTGTTAGCCACCCGGGTTGGGTTTGTCGGAGCGATACGGGCAATGTAGGAAAGGCCGGCCGTCTTCGCCAAACCGATCACATCCATTTTCTCGAATTTTTTACCAAGCGGAGCCATTTTGAGGACCATCCCCTTGGTGGTCATTCCGCTCTCCTGTCCTCCGGTATTGCCATAAACTTCGTTATCGAGCATGATCGTGGTAAATTTCTCTTTTCTGAACCAGGAATGCATTAACGGACTAAACCCGATATCGACCAGCCCTCCGTCGCCCGCCATGACCACCACATCCTTCGGCTGATCGGGATGACGGATAGATAAACCTCTCTTCAACCCGGAAGCCACGGCATTGGTATCGCCGTAGTTTCCATAAATAAAGGGGATATTTGCCTGGCTAAGCGCCAAACGTCCGCAACCGGCGGTTCCGATAATGATGGTATTTTCCGGGCTCGGAAAACCGATCATGGCCAAACGGATAAATAAGGTCATGGCGCATCCCGCACACATTGGATGTTCTTCGAGGATTTCCTTAAAAGATCCCATATCTGAAACTTTGACCGTCCGGCCGTAGGGGCCTTTTTCGACCAGGTCCACATACTCTTTCGGCATGAAGTGGGAAAAACCCTCTGAGATCTTAATGGTATTTAATGACATATATTTTTCTCCTGAATTCTCTATTTAAATTAAACGTTTAATTAAAATCTTTTGCCTTTAGTCGGAAAAATGTAATCGAGAATCATCTCTGTCGGCATCGACATGCCGCCATAAACTCTCGGACCATCCAGAATTTTGGCTTTGGAATGGCCATAAAGGACGCTTCTTACCTCT
>JBGPKT010000175.1:0-3494 GCA_041486115.1 Nitrospiria bacterium
AAGAAGAAGGGCTGTCGGGCGACATTTTTATTTTTAAAAACAATACCGATTCCATGGGAAACACCTACGGATGCCATGAAAATTATCTCATGATCAGAGATGTCGATTTCTGGAAAGTCACCGAACAGCTGATTCCCTTTTTTGTGACCCGGCAAATCTATACAGGAGCCGGAAAAGTTTTAAAAATATCGGGCAGAGGGCATTATTTTATCTCACAGAGGTCCCAGCATATTCATGAAAAGACCTCTTCTTCGACCACGTCGTCGAGAAGCATCATCAATACCCGCGACGAGCCGCATGCCGATGCCGAAAAATACAGGCGTCTCCATATCATTGTCGGAGACTCGAATATGTCCGAATATACCAACTACCTCAAGGTCGGCGTGACCTCCCTTGTCCTGTCGATGATCGAGGCCGGATTCGGGGTCGTCGGACTCGAGCTCGACGATCCGGTAAAATCGATCCGGGAGATTTCAAGGGACATCACTTTGAAGAAAAAGGTCAAGCTCGAAAATGGAAAGGAATACTCGGCGATCGAAATTCAGCGGTTTTATCTTGAAAAAGCCTGCGAGTATCTTGATCATGGCGATGCCTCGAAAGAAGAAAGAGAAATCCTTGATAAATGGAGCGCAACGCTCGATGCTCTGGAAGAGGAGCCTAGACAGCTTTCAAGAGAAATCGACTGGGTGGCTAAGCTCTGTTTGATCGAAAACTATATGAGCCGGAAAGCGTGCGGATGGGAAGACCCCCGGGTTGCGCTGATCGATCTCCAGTACCATGATGTGAAAAGGAGCCGGGGCCTCTATTATCTTTTAGACCGGCAGGGGTATATTAAACGCCTGACGACCGATGAAGGGATTGACAGGGCGATGGTGATTCCCCCGCAAACGACCCGGGCAAAAGTCAGGGGCGATTTCATCAAATTTGCCAAAGAAAAGAACCGGTCCTATACCGTAGACTGGACTTATTTGAAATTAAACGGATATTGGGAAGAAACAATTTTGTGCATGGACCCATTTTCTCCGTCGAACCGGAGAGTGAACGAGCTGATCGCCTCTGAAAACCTTTCTTCCAGATGATCCGAAATTTCCTAAACAGTGTCATTTTATTGTTTATCCCTTTATTATGGGTTTTTCCTGCCTTTGCGCAGACCCTCCCGCCTCTTTTTGAGGTCAAACAAGGGGAGGTCATTTTTCTGACCCTCTCGTCAAAACAGAACGTCCCTCTCTTGAAGGGCCAATTCCTTGGAAAAAAAATAACGTTTGACCCGTTGATCGAGCCCGGAAAATTCGGTGCCCTCATCGGCGTCGATCTGAATGAAACCCCCGCCGACCATTTCCTGACAGACGCTGAAAGCCAGGAGACCCTTGCGACGGTCCATATTCTTCCGAATAACTTCGGACGCCAGGAAGTCAAGGTTCTCCCGAAATTTGTCAATCCCTCCCGCCGCCAGCTTGACCGGATAAAAAAGGAAGGTCAGGAAATTCACGCGCTTCTGGGGGCGGTTTCAGAAGAAAGGTACTGGAGGGGGAACTTCATTATCCCTGTCACCGGGACGCCTATGGGGACTTTCGGTCTGCGAAGGGTTTTTAACGGAGAGCCGCGGAATCCCCACTCCGGGGAAGATATTGCCGCACCCAAAAAGACTCCGGTTTATGCGCCGAACGACGGCGTGGTGGCGGGCGTGGTAGACCATTTTTTCAGCGGAAAAGGGATTATCATCGACCATGGCCGGGGGCTCTTTACGGAGTACTTCCACTTATTTAAAGCAGAAGTCAAAAAAGGACAAAAAATTAAAAAAGGGGAAGAAATCGGACTTGTCGGTAAAACAGGGCGTGCGACGGGGCCTCATCTTCACTGGGGAATGGTGATTAACGGAGCGAAGGTCAATCCGCTCTCTGTTGTCCGTTTAAAGCTGGAATAGCGGCCGTTAAATGATGAAAACATGCCTGTCGATTGCAGGTTCTGATCCGTCGGGAGGGGCTGGGATACAGGTCGATTTAAAAACCTTCTCCTGTTTTGAGGTTTATGGAATGGCGGTTCCGACCGCCCTGACCATTCAGAACAGCCTGGGGGTGCATGAAGTAGTTTCGATTCCTCCCGATCTTTTCGAAAAACAGATCAACCCTCTATTTGAAGATATCCTTGTCGATTCGATCAAACTGGGGATGTTATTTTCTCATGAAAACATCGATCGATTGCACCAGACGTTTATCAGGGTCAAACCTCCCCGGCTGGTCATCGATCCGATCATCAAGTCTTCCTCCGGTTTCCGTCTCCTGGAAGAAAGAGGAGTGGAATCTCTTAAAAAACTTCTTTTCCCGTTTGCTTTAATCGTCACTCCGAATTTGAAGGAAGCCTCTCTGCTGACCAATACTCTGGTGAGTTCTCTGGATGACATGAAAACGGCGGCAAAGATGATTTCTGATATGGGCCCGAAATTTGTTCTCGTTAAAGGGGGGCATTTACCGGGTGAAGCGGTTGACCTGTTATATGACGGTGAATCTTTTCAGACCTGGAAGAACCAGCGAGTCGATAAAAAAGTTCACGGGGCGGGGTGCGTTCTTTCGGCCGCGATAACCGCCTGCCTGGCAAGAGGCCATTCTGTTGAAATGGCCATCGAAGAAGCAAACCGGTTTGTCCATGGGGCGATACGCAGTGCGGTGCCTGTGGGCAAAGGAGCCATTCCCCTTAATTTATTTTATTGAACGCTGATCGCCGGTCGGGATAATAGGGTCGGGGGCTAACTCTGGGTATACTCGCTTTTAATTTCGATTTTCGCTCTGGTTTTCATGTTTTGAAGAAAACTTTGGACTGCTTTTTCTCTTTTCTGGTTTAACCGGTCTTTTGAAACCCGCTCGTTTTCTTCAGGCGTTCCGGAGGTCACCATCTCCTGCGGAGCGAGGGCCACAGAGTCCTTGATGGTTGTCCGGATCTTTTCATACAAGAGCTCTTTTCTCTGTATGGCTTCAAAGTCGGCGGGCTTCAGATGGTTATAGCTGAGGATCTGCAAGTAGGTCTTTTCATCAAAGACCTTATTTTTCAGAAACATTTCATTCTCTTTCACGAGGGCAATGACCTCATCGTCGGAGACGGCGACTCCCATCTCTTTTGCGGCCGTCAGCCATAGTTTCTTCTCAATGAGGCTATCCACCACGTTTTTTTTCAGATGGAGCTGTTTGAGCATATCCTCATTAAATTTATCTTTCATCATCGATTTGTAAAAACCAACGGACGCCCGGTAGGAGTCCTGGAACTCGTCGGTGGTAATCATCTCGCCATTGACTTTTGCGACGTAATCTTTTCTTCCTGATTGGGAGGAAGACCCCACGCCCCAACCCATGGTAATAACAAAAGCAGCGGCAATCGACAGCATAATAATACGGTAAAACCAGGGATTTTCAATGGCGCTTTCTCTTAGAACTTTTAACATATGGGAATCCTCTTAATTTCTAAATTTGCTTTTTTTACAGATAGCGGTTATATTTTAAAAC
>JBGPKT010000176.1:0-3486 GCA_041486115.1 Nitrospiria bacterium
AAGAGGTAAGGGCTTTAGGAACGGGGAAATTGCAGACCGTGGTGGAGAATTACTTTCCGCGTTTCTGGAAGGATAAGGTCCTTGCCACGCAGATTTTCGGTAAACGGCCGATGCAAGGGTCCAGAACCTTCCTGAAACCCCGGACTCTTAAATACTTTTCCGAGGGTCTGGCCAAAGGTCTTGAGCCTGAATTTCCTAATCCTGTCAAGGCGGTACTCGCCCACGTCTACGAAGTCAACCGGTACCTGGCGGCCGAGAAAGCCTTTAAACAGAACAAAATCGACAAACTGGCAAAGTTTATCCCGGCCGGATATTCCGCTCCCCATGACTGGGTGAGTCCAAAGGACCCGATGTTTACGGTCTATGGCGATCCGTCGGTGCATCTTCGAGACACCATGGACAAACAGATTTACAGCGGTCTGAACAAACTGGCTGAGGACCTGGGCGTTCCCCACGAAAGGTTATTTCAATTAAAAGGGGATAAACTCGGATTGGCATATAAGGCCCCTCAAGGGGGTCCGTCTGGAAAGATACAGACCCGGTTTGCTTCTCCTGAGAGCGTGGTGGCGCACGAACTGGGCCATATTCTTGATTTTAAATACGGTCTCCAGGACCTCTTGATGAAGAACCCGGATAAAAAAATCCGGATCCCGATGAACAAGGAACTCCGGAAACTTGCAGATCAGAATTGGGCGAAGCTTCAGGACGTTCCGCCGTCATTCAAAAAGTATGTTCGAAAAGGACCTGAGAAAATGGCGGTAATCCTCGAGAGCTATATCCACGCGCCGGAACTTCTTAAAGAAACCGCGCCCACGGTTTATAAGGTTTATACGGACTTCCTGGATGCCCACCCTGAACTGGCTCCCCTCAAAGAGATTAAACCCGGTCTGACATTCGAAACCGTTCATGCCAAACAAACCCTTCAAGGGATGCTGATCCGCGGTCATTGGTACGTTCCGAAAGAACTGGGTACGGTTTATAACAATTTTCTTGATCCTGGTCTTCGGACTCACGCTTCTTTCCGGGGATATCTTGGGATTGCCAACGTCTTGAATCAATTCCAGCTGGGGTTATCCGGCTTCCATCTTGGCTTTACCTCTTTAGATGCCGTGATATCGAAGGTCGCTTTGGGTGTGTTGCAAACCTCCCAGGGACAGTTTAAAAAAGCTGGTCAATCTTTTCTGGAAGCTCCAGCCGCTCCGGTATTGAACATCCTCCGTGGCGACAAGTTGATGAAGGCCTGGATGGATCCTACAAATGCCTCGCCTGAAATGAAGCTTCTGGCTGACGCGCTCCAGATCGCCGGCGGCCGGGTAAAGATGGACAACTTCTATAAAACCCACATTTCCCAACATATGGTTGAAGCATTTAAACAGGGAAACATTATTGGAGGAATCGTCCGAGCCCCTTTTGCTCTGGTCGAACAGGCGAGCCGGCCGATCATGGAAGAGCTGGTCCCCAGGCAGAAGCTCGGGGTCTTTGCGGACCTGGCAAAACATGAAATGCTACGGCTGGTAGACGAAGGGGCTACTCCCCGGGAAGTCCAGCAAGCCTTGATGAAAATATGGGACTCTGTCGACAACCGTATGGGTCAGCTGGTCTACGATAACCTTTTCTGGAACAAGACGGCCAAGGACCTGGCCATGGGATCCGTACGATCGCTTGGATGGAACCTGGGGGATTTCCGGGAACTGGGGGGAGCCGTTACGGACTCTCTTGCCCAAACCAAGCAGCTGGGAACAAGTATGGTGGAAATGGCGAAAGGAAAAGAGGGGGTATGGGAACAAAAGAAACTCGAAATGACCTACCGGCAATCCTACGCGATCGCTCTACCGGTGACCGTGGGAATCCTTGGGGCGATAGCCACTTATCTGATGACTGGAGAGGGACCGAAAGATCTTAAAGATTATTATTTTCCAAGGACCGGGAATCTCGACCAGAACGGACTCCCTGAGCGGGTCTCTTTTCCGTCTTACATGAAAGACGTCTATGCCTATTATAACGATGCTTTTAGAACCCTGACCAACAAACTCAATCCCGCAATCGCGCTGGCCCACGAAATGCTGACCAATAAAGACTATTATGGAACGAAGATCAGAAACGAAGACGATCCCTTAATCCAGCAGCTGCTCTCTGTTGCTGGTCATGTAGGAAAGACCTTTGAGCCTTTTTCCTTCCGTGGAATGCAGAAACTCGGGGAGGAGGGCGCCGGACCTATTAAGAAGATGCTCCCCCAAATCGGCATTGTGCCAGCGCCGTCAGATCTCAACAAAACAGCCGCGGAGGACATGGCCTCCCGGTTGGCCCATGAGAAGTTTACCATGGGATCCCGGACGAAGGAACAGGCCGACCGCGCTAAAATGATCCATAATTTCGCCGGCCGGCTGGCGAATAAAGACCCGAATGTTAAGGAGGAGATCAAAGCTGCGAAAGTATCGAGTCAAGATCTGGATAAAATCATAGAGCGGTCCCGGAGCAGACCCCTTCAGGCCTGGGCAAAGATGCTTGATTATCCGGAATTGACCCGGGTATGGAAGGTAGCTACTCCCGAGGAGAAAAAGAAGATTCAATCAATCCTTGTCGACAAGGGGATCAATTACGCGGTGGAATTCAAAAAACCTGAAATAAAACAACAAATAAGGGAGATGATCAAACAATGAAACCAACTTGGACGTTAGTGTGGAAGATTATCGGAACCCTCGTTTCTGTGGGTTTATTTTTCTTCGCTCAATACGTGATTTTAGAGAATAAACTGGGAGCTCTTCATACTGAAATCTCTACGGCGAATATCAATATCGCACTCATTCAAAAAGACACGGAATATATGAAAAACGACTTTACTGATTTAAAGACCGATTTTAGAAATTGGCAGCAAAGGGTTGATGCAACGCTTGCGACCTGGAATATCGATGTGTATGAGAAATTAAAAAAACCTCCGAGATGAACAATGAACTGTCCTCGATGCGGCGGCCTGGTTGACTTTGAAGATGTGGTTCTCCCGGAAGCGTTTCCCATTAAAGACCGGATATTTCACTGTTTAATTTGTGGATGGGAAGATTCCAATGAGATGCGGGTGAATCGGATGTTCCATGATTTTACAGTAAAAGAGAAAAAAGAAAGGACAAGACGGTGACGACATTTACTCCCGAGATCTTAAATCCCTATCATTTCCCGGTGGATATCATCACCCATGACAATTTAAACCTGCTCGCCGGAAAACTCACCATCTTTCTCGTTGGGTATCCATATGCCACTCCGGTCAATTCAGGCCTTCGGGACATGGCGTTGCAGATCATGGTGGACTTTCCTAACCCGCCGAAAAAGAGTTGTCATCTGGTGGGCCTAGCGGGGGATATCGGGGAGGATGAGGTTCAACATCTTTTGGAATACGTTCTTTCCCATCTCGATCTGGCTCAGAAACTAGGGCTGTTTTTTGAAAATCCAAACTGGACTGTAAAGATTGTGGATGGGAAGATTATTGCCTGG
>JBGPKT010000177.1:0-3398 GCA_041486115.1 Nitrospiria bacterium
CAGAGGGAAAAGGGCATCCGGTTACTCCCGGGCATGGCGCGAATAATGAAATTTACGTGATTTCTCATGAGCTTTGTACCGAATGCGTGGGATTTCATGATCAGCCAAAATGTGCCGAAGTTTGTCCGATCGATAATTGCTGTATTTTGGATCCTGCTCATCCGGAGTCAAAAGAAGAGCTTCTGGCCAAAAAAGACCGTCTTCATCCGGAGGAGGCGGCTCATTAGCCTTTCTGACTTTCCGACCTTTGGACCGGTCGGTCCCAAGTCCGGATGGATCGGTCGGTCCCAAATCCGGATCCGAATCCCATTTGTCTATTTAAAAAAAAAGGAGGAGTTTTCCTCCTTTTTTTATTATTAATGTCTTTCGTCCGCGCCTTTAAAATTATTGATCTTCCTCCAGGTAGTAATAACATTATAGAAATAAAGGGTATTGAGATAGCGCTCTTTAGATCGGGTCAAAACATTTGTGCGGTGTCCAATATCTGCCCACATAATGGCGGCTCTCTTGGAGAAGGGGTCTTTAAGGGAGAAACGGTTGTTTGTCCGCTTCACTTCTGGGAGTTTAGCGTGGTCACAGGGAGATCGATAAACCAGCCGGCTTATCGGATTGAGAGTTACCCTGTAAAAGTTGACAAAGAATGGATTTGGATCAATCTGCCCGAAGAAGACCTCGAAGAAGAATAAAATTCAGAGTTCCAACTCCATGTTCCAGTAAAGATAATCCCTCCAAGATTCCGGGGTATTTTTAATTCCGATAGTAATTGTGAGCGAGGGGCTCCATCTAGGCCGCTGAGGTTTCTTGACGAGCTTTATTCCCGCCTCTTCAGGTGTTCGGCCGCTTTTCATATGGTTACACCGGAAACAGGCGGTCACAATATTTTCCCATGTTTTCCGGCCTCCCTTGGCAATTGGAACGACATGGTCAAAAGTGAGTTCATCAGAACGGCATTTCTTCCGGCAATACTGGCAGGAATATTTATCCCGGGTAAAAATATTGACGCGTGAAAACCTGACGACCCGGTGATGATGGCCGGGATGGATTCTATAAAGAAGACGGATGACTGAAGGGAGCTTGATTGTAAAGGAAATAGAATGGACTTCTTTCTTGTATTCTTCCAGGACTTCGACCTTCCCCTGAAAAAATAGAACAAGGGCTTTTTGCCATGAAACGACGCGGAGTGGCTCATAAGTTGCATTTAAAAGAAGAGTCTGTTCCATTTTATTCAGGGGTCTTCGGGTCTTCCGGTCTCGGGTTCAACCGATCCTTTCTCCGCTTTTTTTTGTTCAGCCGTTTTAGTAAATGGTAGTTCTGTAACTGTTGCTTTCAGTTTCTTTTCCTGATGGTCTATTTCGACAACGGTCCCGGGTTTGATAAATTGCCGGCTGACATACCCCATTGCGATAATCTGTTTTAATGAAGGAGAAAAGATGGCGCTGGTGACCATTCCCAGGATCTTATCTCCAGAACCTATTTTATCATTTTTTACCGGAATGTCACGCCGAGCCGGTAGTGCTGGGGAGGCTACCAGGAGGCCGACGAGCGACCGGTTGGTATGGCCAATGTAATGAAGGCGAGCAATGGTTTCCTGGCCGATAAAACATCCTTTGGTGTAGCTGATCGCTCTGGCCTCCAACCCTGCTTCCTGAGGCAGGACATCTTCAGAAAGCTCCTTGCCGTATAATGGGACTCCCGCCTCAACCCTGAGGGTTTCATAAACTTCTTCTCCCGCGGGAGTTAAGCCATAACCTTTTCCTTTATTTAAAAAGAACTCCCGGAATTTTGCCCCCTCCCCAGCGGGGATGAGAAGATCAAAACCTGTCTCCCCCGACCAGTTGTCATAGATCACTTTGAGATCGATACCGTTGATATGAGTTGAAAGATAGCGGTCAGGGAGAAGCTGAGCCATCGTCTGGACGCTGGAAAATGAAATCTGAAATAGCTCACGAAGGAGGAAATCGCTCTTCGGTCCTTGAATCGAGAAGAGATTAAACTGCGCCGTGACATCTTCGATTTTCGCGTCTGAGCCAATTTTATAACGGTTTAACATCTGAACGGTTTTTTCGGTCAATTCGGGATGAACGGTCAGAAAAAGATATCCGGGGAAGAAATAGACAGCGGCTTCGGAGGCGATCTTCCCTTTTACGCTAGGGAGAATGGTATATAGCCCTTTTCCTCCGGTCTTTGGATCGGCCGATCCTCCGGTCAGATCGGAGAGGAGGTTGATATCGTTGGTGGACAAACCTTGAAGAAATTTTATCCGGTCGTTCCCTTTGATTTGTATCTTCCCGCGGGAAGAGAAATCAAAAAGAGCGGACTCTGTCCTGACAGCGGCATATTCTTTCAAAAAATCAGGTGATAGGGTCAAAAGCATTTCGCACCATGAAGAAGTGTTGTCCGTTTTTCCGGTTTAGCATTCGACCGATCCATTCGGACTTTGAACGGACCGATCCAAAGGTCGGAAAGGCGGATAAGTTTTATTTTTAATGGCCGCCTGATCAGCCATGGAGAAGAGA
Organism: Nitrospiria bacterium; assembly: GCA_041486115.1. Lineage (GTDB taxonomy): Bacteria > Nitrospirota > Nitrospiria > JACQBW01 > JACQBW01 > JACQBY01. Next base: position 2,517 of record JBGPKT010000177.1, read on the forward strand.
GGTCTTCTCCCTGATGGTTCTCCATTCCTCCAGCTGAATATTCAAAAAAACCGAAACCAATTCAGGATCAAACTGAATCTCCGCGAATCGTTTAATTTCATTTACCGCCGATTCCATCGAAAGGGCTTTCCGGTAAGGGCGATCTGAAGTCATGCAATCAAAGGTGTCGCAAATGGCAAATATTCGCGCCCCCAGAGGAATTTTTTCTTTCTTTAATTGCCGCGGATAACCGGTTCCGTCAAACCGCTCCTGATGCGACAGAACGATTTCGGCCCCTCCTTTTAGAAAGGGAATGGATTTCAGCATCGAATACCCGATTTCCGGGTGTTTCCTCATCTCCAGCCACTCTTTCTCTGTGAGTTTCCCGGGTTTTAATAATATAACGTCTGAAACGCCGATTTTACCGATATCGTGAAGCAGAGCTCCTTGGCCGATCAGAGGAAGGAGGTCGGCGCTGACTCCCGCCTTTTTAGCCAGATAAACCGTATAATCCCTGACTCTGATGGAATGGCACTGTGTTTCATGTTCCCGCGCATCCAGGGCGTAGACCAGGGCCTCCAGCGTTTCACGATGAGATGTATCGACGATTTTTAAAGCTTCAGATAGCATGGCAGACTGTGTTTCAATTGTTTTTTCTATGGTCCCGACATAGATCTGGTCTTCGTTTCTTTTTCTTTGTTTTTCAATGATTTTCGCAAGTGTTTCTCTAACTTCTTGGGCTTGAAAGGGTTTAGTGATATAATCAGCCGCGCCTGCCTGAAACATTTTAGTGGCGGTTTTGGCATCGGCTGAGGCGGTGATCATAATAAACGCAAGATGGGGCTGTCCGGGAAGGACCGATTTAATCAACTGATAGCCGTCAAGAATCGGCATTCGGACATC
>JBGPKT010000178.1:0-3361 GCA_041486115.1 Nitrospiria bacterium
GCATGGAACAGGTGAAAACCTCCGAAGTCCGGGTGGTCAAATCGATTCAGGGCGATACGATGACATTCAATGAGCCTCTGAAATTCGACCATAAGAAAAATGAAATTACGTCGGTAGAGTGGGTCCGGTATCGCTACTGGGTCGATTCCGACATGGGGACGGTCTTCTGGCATGACCATGCTTTTGGCGCGACGACATGGCCTCATGGGGGCGTTGGCGCGATGATTGTCGAACCTTACGGCTCCACCTATCATAATCCAAAGAGCGGAGAAGAGATCCGCTCCGGACCGATTGCCGATATTCATGGGACAGAACCGATTGGTTACGGGGTGAACGGGAGTTTCCGTGAAATGGTGGTGATGCCCCATGACACGGTTCCGACCACCGCTCAGGTGGTTACTGAAGGGAATCCCCCCGGACAGAAAGTCCAGGTAGCCATTGATGCGGGGCAGACCATTTCGTTTACCATGCCGTATGATCTTTTAAAAACGTCGGTGCTGATGTTAAACGGCGGCACCCATACCACGGGCGGAGGGTTAAACTTCCGCGCAGAATCGATTTCCCGAAGGTTATTGAATAATCCGGAGCCTTCGCTGGTCTTTTCAAGCAAAGCGCACCAGGACCCCAGCACCCCGCTTCTTAGGGCCTATCTGGGAGATACGGTGGTGGTCCGGCTTCTCCATACCCTGATGAACGAGAGCCATATCTGGCACATTGCCGGGCATGCGTTCCGCACCGAGCGGTATGCGCAGTTTTCAGATTTCAGAAATGCGCACCATGTCGGGATTGCGGAACGGTACGATCTTGTTTTCAAGGCGGGCGGTCCCCAGCAAATGGCGGGAGACTACCTTCATTACAACGGGAGGCCGTCTCACCTTTCTGAAGGGAGTTGGGGAATCTTTAGAGTGCTGGATACCCCTGTGAACGATTTGAAACCTCTTCCGGGGCACGAAAATATTCCTGCTTCGGAAAAATCGATCTGTCCTGCAGGCGCGCCGGTAAAATCGTTTACGGTCTTAGCGGTGGACCGGGCTCTGAAGTTTAACCCGAACGCGCCCGATACCATTGACGTTGATTTTGACCGGAAGCTTTTGGTGGCAAATCCCAAAGGTAAAATTTTCATGCTCGAGGGTGAAAAAACAACTGCGTCGACAGGTTCTCAACCGATGCCTTTAACGCTGCATGTGAATTCGGGAGACTGTATCAAGGTAACATTGAAGAACGAATTAAAGTCAGGTGGAAGAGCGTCGTTCAGCGCGGATATGCTCGCTTTCGATCCGAAAGAGTCGCAGGGGATCAACGTGGGAAATAACCCCGGTGATCAGACTGTGGCCGCTCATCAGAGGCGGACTTATACGTTTTATGCCCCTCCTCAATATGGGGAGTTTGCGGCCAATGTCTGGGATTGGGGAACCCCCCTGAACAATGTCCGGGACGGTCTGTTTGGAGCGATTATCGTCGGACCTAGAGGCGCGAAGTTCCGTGATCCGATCACGGGCGAGGATGTTTCGTTGAAGAATTCCTGGATGGCCGATGTCCTTCTTGACCATTCATTCCCGGAAAGCGCCGGGAAGTCAGATTATCGGGATGCTTCATTGTTCTTCCAGGATGAAGATAATATCATCGGGACCTCATTCATGCCGTACATTCAGCATATTGCAGGGTTAACCGGAGTCAATTATCGACTGGAACCATGGAGCAACCGTGAAGAAAAAGGGTGCGAAGCGGGGAATATGTTTACCCCTTGCGTCACGGGTCAGACCGATCCTGTCACTCCGATAATCCTTTCCCATGCGGGAGACCCGGTCCGGATACATGTGTTTGGTTCCTTTAATGAACAGAATCAGGTGTTCAGTCTGGAAGGCCATGAATGGCCGTTAAAACCGGAAATGGTCGGCGCCGATATGCTGAGCAGCCTCCAGTTTGGGAGTTCCGAAAATGTGGATGCCTTCATCAAACAGGGCGCTGGAGGGCCTCATCATATTCCGGGCGATTATATATGGCAGAACCATAGAATGCCTTATATGGAGTCGGGGCAGTGGGGTTACCTCAGGGTCCTCCCGGTCGGGGATCAGAGGGTTCTTCCCCTGAATGCCGACAGAAAAATCAATACCGCGAAAGAAACTCCGGTAAGAGGGAGTATCGGGCCTCTTTCTATGCAGGATAAATAAGAAAACAATGTAAGGTTTCGGGCCAGGCTCCCTCTATCGTGAGATGAAGAGGGAGCCTGGTTTCGGAGCTGTTGGAACGGTGGAATATGAAAGCACTTTTACTCTGGATAGGGCTGGCAGTTTTTCCATTTATCGCCCATGGCTATGAGACGGTCCATGTCACCGTTCTGCGCCAATGGAAAATAGTTCTTTTTAGATCAAACCTCTTTTAATCAGTTCATTTTTCAGATGGACTTCACCCTGAAAATGTATTGACGGTATTCCGATTTTTTCAGCTCCTTCCGCGTGTCCCTTGATGTCGTCAATAAACAGGCATTCTTCAGGCGACGAATTCGTTCTGGATAAAACTTCAAGGAATATTTCAGGATGGGGTTTCAATGCCCTTAACGAATAAGAATAAAAGCGGTGATCAAAATATCCAAGAAAGGGATAATTTTCTTCGAGATACCGGCTGTGGAGGATATTAGTATTCGATAGGAGAGAGAGCTCGTACCGCTTTTTTAATGTTTCGATCAGGCCGATCATTTCATTCCGGGGAGAAAAAATGGGAGAAAACATCAAATCGAACGATGGGACACCCATTTCCTGATTGAAATGTTCATTTAGCCGGGCGACCAGTTCAACGGGACCAATCTCTCCTTTTTCGAATCTCATGAAGAAATCTGATTTGAAAAGGAAATCATAGACTGCATCTTCAGAGGTTTTAAAATGTTCCGCCAGCCTTCGGGAGGCGAGATGAAGATCAAAGTCAACGAGGGTATTCCCCAGATCAAAAATGAAATGGTTAATCTCCAATTAGTCTTTCCTGCCTTCAGTTTTTGACCTTCGTTTTTGGGAAAAGATAGTGAGAACTCCGGAATAATTATGCCATTGGGGACCGCATTGGGTCGGCGCCACTTCGGCATAACTGAAAAATCCGATTAACGGAATATTGCCAAAGTGCTTTCGAATAAGGGTCGTATCGACGTTTTTCTTTCCGTAGAGGGAATTCCCTCTGCCGCAACAATTAATATAAATTCCGAAAAGGGGGGGGGAGTCCCCTAATGTTTTAGCCAGGCCGGAAATCATCTCCTCGGCTTCCTGATAAGCCCGCTGGGGGTTCCGGACCATATAAGAAATCACCTGGCCTTCTTCAACCTGGTCGCTGATGGTGATGGAGCCTTCTTCCGGATCAAGCGCCAGAATATTCC
>JBGPKT010000179.1:0-3269 GCA_041486115.1 Nitrospiria bacterium
ATCAGTGGAAGGTTCTAACTGGACTTCAGGGTTTCAGATTACTAAAATAGCCTAGAAAGGAGTCTTATGACGCCGGAAAACGAACTTGAAGTAGACCCGGAAAAGATAAAGATTAAAATGTCCTGGCATACTCTTATCGGCATGGTAGCGATTGTGGCCCTTGCCGTTCTTGGGTATGCGGACATAAAATTTACTCTAAGGGACCTTGAAAAGTCCCTCTCTTCCGAGAGGGAAGACAGGGAAAAGGGGAATCTTGCCATCGTTTCGGCCATGCAATCGGCTTTTCTGTTGAGAGACAGTAAGTTTTCCGATATGCAAAGGGAAACAGACAAGAATTACGATTCCATTGAGGCTGTTAGGAACCGGCTAGGGTGGAAAGAGAAAGGAAATAACAGATGAGCTTTTCAATCGCAATCACATATCTCCTGCAAAAAGGAGTTGAGGGAGTCCGTGGGGAATATTCAAACGACCCTTCAGACCCGGGAAAGGGCACCGTTGCCGGCGTAACGCAAGAGACCTATAATCAATATCGGGTGGAAAAAGGTTTTGCTCCTCAAGACATCCGTTTAATTATTGACATTGAAACTGATGAAATTTACCGTAAAACATTTTGGGATCTTGCCCACTGTGAGGAGATAGACTCGGCAGGAAAACCAAACCTGGCTATCGTCCATTTCGACACAGCGGTGCAGAGGGGGCCACACAGGTCAATAACAATGCTTCAGAATCTTTTAAGCGAAACCCCTGATGGCATTTGGGGGGCTCGGACTTTTCATGGTGTGAGTATTTGTAATGAGGAGGCAATGGTTTTTAATTATCTTGAAGCTAGAAAAGCCCATTACTTGAAAAGGCTTATAGACTATCCGCCGGCTAAAAACGATATTCACGGGTGGATGCTACGCTTAAAAATTTTATCGAAGACCGTGAATAGTAATTGGGTTTGGAAATAAGGCTTGAGTTTTTTACCGGAAAAGGCTTAAATATTACGATGAATTCACATCAACAATGCTTTCCAATAATTAAAAGGAGGTCCCATGTATAAATTTTCTAAAATGGTTGCTCTTCTCTCGATTATCATCCTCGCCATGTTCTCAATGCCGGCTTTTGCCTTGGATCTTGGCGGAGGTCTTTCGATCGTGCCGTCAACTCAGACCGTTGGAGCGGATGCCACATTCTATACCCGGAATTCCACCGTCAATCAGGGTAATGCTCTGGCCACAGGCGGATGCTCGACTCCCCTCTACGACATGAAAAACACCGCAGGCCTTTGGCAAGCTGATTTTATTTCGGCATGTGTTTTGGCGGCCGCCCCTGTCAATAACGCCTCGAATATGCCGGAGGCTGATTTACTTGGCGGAATCCAGATTGTGAATTTTAAGGGACTGCGATATTTGGTCGCTTCGAGCTTAATCCATGGTGGAGTTACCAGTGCTCTCGGTGTCTCGATCGGCGGAACGATTAATCAGGTGACTTCTGGTACATTGACGATGCCAAACGGACAAGTTATTCAATAACGAATGGTCCTGAATTTTCTTGGCCTTTTTCTTTTGGTGAGTATCGTCGTTGGATGGGTCTTTTCCCATTTCGGAAAGAGAGGTTAATATGCAGATCAATATAACTCGGGATTCCGTTCTCGGCCTTGGCCATTCAATCATCTCAGGGGTTGCCATTATTCAGACCGTAACCAGAGCCGTCATTGACTACGTTGCGATAAACGGATTCAATTACCGTGATCCGAATTTCGTTATGGGATTATTGATCACCGGGGCCACGGCATTGAAAGCGATCGACCACTTTACCAGGCCCACGCCGGAAACGAAAGCCATTCCACTCGCCGGTGGTTAAGTGGTTAAATTTTCTCTCATAAGAGAATATGCACAGAAGGCGGAGGATGTCTATCTTGGGGAAGAGGCTCTCCGAAAAAAATATCCTTCCGCCTTAATTAAAACCATCTCCCACCTGGATGTCCAATTTTTCATCGAAACGGACGACAAACAAAAAGTCTATTATATTTCAGTCCGTGGTACTGCCAATTTTGAGAATTTCAAAGTAGATTCCGAAATAGTTAAAATCTACAACGAAAAACTCGGTGGTCATTTTCATCACGGATTCATCGAGTGTGCAAATTCAATTTATTGGTATCTTCCCTCATTGAGAAAAGATTATGAAATCCGGCTGACGGGTCATTCCCTTGGAGGAGCGATAGCTACCATCTTGATGATGATCTTAATGGTCGATGGATTCAGACTCGGGAAGACAATCACGTTCGGCGCCCCTAAAATTTGTAACCGAAAAACCGTTTTAAAATTTCACGATGCTGACATTCTTAGAATCGTGAACGATGAAGATCCTGTCCCATACCTTCCGCCGACTACTTTTTTTACCTGGTGGAATAACGGCCTGTTTCGTCAACTGGGGGAAGAGATACTTTTATTCCCCGGAGAAAAATTTAAAGTGATCTCTAGGCGAAAGGCGGAGAGAATCGGTCTATCCTCTTTATGGCTCCATCTTCTCGATTTAGAGATAAATTCTCATTATATTAAGGCCTACCAATCCAATCTTTTCCTTAAGCAACCATAAAAAACACCTGTTTTCAACGGCTTATACTCTTAAAAAAATTATTTAAAAAAAGCGGTATTCTTGCGTTTTTTCTCTTGACTTTTGTAATGTTTGGCATTACAATACATTACATAAGGATTAAATAATAAAACACAAAACAATCAAACAAGAGGAGATTAAAATGGCCCACGATATTTTTGGAGAAAGGTTTTTATCACATAGGGAACCGGCTTGGCACAAATTGGGACTGGTTGTCGAAGAGCAATTGACGGCGACGGAAGCCTTTTCAAAGATCGGTGCTTACGACGTTATCAAGGAAGATATTTACAGCACCAGAGGAGAAAAAATATCCGGCTTTAAATCCTTAACCCGGCACTCAACGGAAGGCATCAAAACCCTCGGCGTGGTCTCAGATGATTATTCAATCCTGACCCCTCATGACGTGGTTGAAATTTTCGACCGTGCCGTTGGAAAATTTGTCGAAACAATCGGCGTATTAAAGGAAGGTGGTCTGATTTTCGTAACCACCAAACTCGACGAATACGACATCAGGGGTGACCAGAATATCAACTATCTTTTGGTGGCTAATCCAATGAACGGTAAGGAAGCGGCAGAGATCGGAATCACGCCAGTTAGAACGGTCTGTGCGAATACGCTGAAAATCGCCAAAGCACGGTCGAGCGAGTCATATAAACTCTTCCACCTTGGAG
>JBGPKT010000180.1:0-3215 GCA_041486115.1 Nitrospiria bacterium
CCGATTAACTGGAGATCGAGCACTTGAAGAAAGAATTAAAAAATTCGGTAAGACATAAGATGACTTCAAAGAATTAGTGAAATGAAGGATAGTTTTTCATATATTCCGAGGGGATATTTTAAAGTAATTTTTGAAAATACGCTAAAAAATTACCTTGATTTTGTAACTAATACATTGAAACTGCCTTTACCACTAAGGTTCAAAGCAGGGGCGACAGATGTCTGATACAGTTACGGCCCGCTTCCTTGGCCGCATAAAGCGCCCGGTCTGCAGCCGCGATGAGCTCCTGCTCCGAACCCGCGTCCTCCGGGAAGCTGGCCATTCCAATGCTCACAGTGATATCGACCGGCTCTCCCTCTCCCTGACCAAGGGGAATCGCCAGGTCAGCAATTGCGCGGCGGAGCCGTTCTGCTGCTGTGGAAGCTCCTAATACCGGCGTCTCGGGCAGCATGATGGCAAACTCTTCCCCGCCGTAGCGGGCCGGGTTGATCCGTTGGCCGGATTCCCTCCAGAATCCGGGCGGCCACTGTCTGTAACACCCTGTCCCCGATGGGGTGGCCATGGGTATCATTAACTTTCTTAAAAAAGTCAATATCCAATATCAACAGGGAGAGGGGGCGGCCGTAGCGGATGGATCGTTCCATTTCTTCTTTCAATCTTTTCTGAAACTCGCGGTGATTATAGAGTCCCGTGAGGCCGTCCCGGATGGACAGGTCCTGAAGCTCTGCCCGGCTCTTTTCAAGCTCTTCGGACATGGCATTGAAAGTCTTCGCAAGTTTTCCAATCTCATTTTGATAATCCAAAACCACTCGGGTGGAATACCGCCCCGAGCCTAAGGCATTGGCGCCTTCCTCCAGGATACGCAGTGGCGCCAGAACAGCCCGGAACAACACAATACCGCATACGAAAACGAGGAATACTCCCACTCCAAAAATACCATACATGGAGCGCGTGATTTTTTCCCTCACAGCCTGAGCCGACTCCGTCTCCTCCTTCACTTCCTGATCAGCGATATTGTGGACCTGTTCGATGAGACTTACGATACGGTCTATTTGGTCATCAAAGCGTTTCATTCCCCGTACCGCCTTCGGATCCCCCACGGGACGGGGCAGGGCCAAAAGCGCCTCGGCGGCCGGTCGGACTTTCTGCCAATCGTTCCAGGCCAGGCGAATCCGTTCCCGCTCCCCTTCGTCGCGAAAGTCCGCAATCGGAGTTTTTTTGAACGCCTCATCCAGCATCCGGCTTAAGCGGTTGAACTCTCCGCGCTCGCCCGGATCGGCGGTTAGAAGGTAATCGTGGACTGTATACATTACCTGTTGAATAATAATCTCGATATGCATCATGGGATGCATCTCTTCAAGCAACACGTGCTCAATTTTTTGAAAAACATGGGTCACTTTCTGCTGGAAGAAAAAGATGCCGGCCACCATCAGCACCAGCAACAGGAGCATGCCTCCCATGCCGATAATAAACCAGGTTCGGATGAGAAGCTGTGGTAATCGGAAGAACTTCATTTTCTATTCTCGACCTGCCGCCATGGGAATCCTTGACAACAGCCTGTGGATAACTTCCATAAGATTGTTCTGGCTAAAAAACCGCTCTTCATGAGGATGAAGATCACAAGCAGATTGAATTTATTCGTAGGACTCTCGGCTGTTAATATTGCCGTGATATGACATATAAATTTAAGTATATCTTCTGACACGTGGTTGTCAAATATAAATGGGGTTATCAAATAAATGGGAGTTAAATGGGGTCAAATGTTGTGTTATTTGTAGTTGATTTCACTCTCAATTGTGCGGCTTTTTTATTTACCTGGTGAGGGAGTGCCTTTCTTACCCAAAAAAACCTCTTTAAAAACCACGAACACCTCGTCTCCGCATCGAATCATAAAGTGTTTTTAGGATTTATTTCGTTACAATCTGGTGACAATTTTCGTGACAGACTGATACCCTTATTATCAATAAACAGCGTGGTCACATTATTTTCCCCGCAATTAGTTTGACATGGTAGCGAGCAAGTTTCATAATTGACATTAATTCTTATGACGAAATATTTTTTGAAAATAGTCTTCCTTTTTCTTGTGGCCAATTTTTATGTCGTGTTTCTCTCTGACACGCTTCTATTTGGCGCGGAAAAGAAAGGATCGGTGACAGGTACCGTTCGATATTTTGGAAAGACTCCTCCGCGTGAGTCCGGTCCTATTAAGACTGATCCAGAAGTTTGTGGATCGGTCTATTTAGAGGAACCTTTAGTTAATTTTGAAAATAAAGGAGTGAAAAATGCCGTAATAACCCTAAAAAAGAAAACTGATGAAATGAGACCTTCACAAACAGAAGAGCGGCTTTATTTGACCAGCAGAAAGTGCCAAATTGAACCGTATGTTACAGCAATACCGATTGATAATAGTTTGAGTATCAAGAATTTAGATCCGGTGCAACATCTAATACAATTTTCCAAGAAAGACCAAGTCCTATTTACTCTACCTCTTCCGGCAAGCGGAAATATTGTAAAAAAAATTGATCAAACAGGACTAATTCAGGCCAAATGTCTTATTCATCCTTATATGAAATCATTTATCGCAGTTCTGGATACTCCTATTTATACACTCAGCGATCTTAACGGTTCTTTCCATTTGCCAAAGCTTGACCCCGGTAAATATAATTTATCCATTTGGCATAAAGCCTTTGGATCGATAGAAAAAGAAATTGATATCCCTCCGGGAAAAAGGCTCAACCTTATTTTCGAACTCGAACAAAATTAGTCTCTAATAAAATAATAATCAAATTGAAAAATCAAATGTCAAATGGGGTCAAATCTTTTGTTGTTTGTAGTTGATTTCACTCTCAATTGTGTATCTTTTTTATCTTCCTGGTGAGGGAGAGCCTTCTTTCAATGAGGTCTTCAGTAAAAATAAAAAAATGCGCCTGGAGGGAGTCGAACCCCCGACCTGCGGATTCGAAGTCCGACGCTCTATCCAGCTGAGCTACAGGCGCGAAAGGATTTCGCCATTATAATCAATTAGTTATGAAATTAACAGATTTTTTTGACCGCTTCGTTTTCTCTAATTGTGATAAAATTGTGATAAATTTTATCCAGGGTGTCAATCCCGGGCCTTAAACTCTCCGAATAATGATGCGCATATCTCAACACCATCGAGATTGTTTTCCATCGGCCCAGCTTCTGAACGGCATAAATATCTACGCCATGCTGGA
>JBGPKT010000181.1:0-3131 GCA_041486115.1 Nitrospiria bacterium
TCTGCAAATGAAGATTAAGCCCGAAAAGGTCCGCGAAGTCATCGGTCCGGGCGGTAAAGTGATCCGGAGCATCATCGAAAAGACCGGCGTCAAAATTGACATTGAAGATGACGGAACGATTAACATCGCCTCGATCGACGATGCGTCGGCCAAAGCCGCGGTGGATATGATTAACAAGATCACCGAAGATGTCGAAGTCGGAAAGATCTATCTCGGCAAAGTCAGCAAGATTATGGACTTTGGCGCGTTCGTAACGATCCTCCCCAATGTCGACGGACTTGTTCATGTTTCGCAGCTGGCCCATCACCGGGTGAAAAATGTTTCCGACGAAGTCAAAGAAGGGGATGAAATCCTGGTCAAAGTCCTTGAAGTCGACAAACAGGGTAAAATCAGATTAAGCCGAAAAGAAGCGATGGCCAAAGACCCCAACGACGCCAGTTAACCATTTTTCTGTAGAAACGGATTCGATGTTTAAGAAAGAGCTTTTAGATAATGGAATCCGCGTGGTTGTCGAAAAGGTTCCATCGGTCAAATCGGTTTCGATTGGAATCTGGGTCAATGTCGGGTCCAGAGATGAAGAAGGCTCCGAACATGGTCTTTCTCATTTTCTGGAACATATGTTCTTTAAAGGGACGAAAAAGAAATCGGCCAAAGCGCTTGCCCAGGAAATGGACTCCCTCGGCGGAGAGATGAACGCCTTTACTTCGAGGGAAACCACCACCTTTTACACCAAAGTGCTCGACGAACATCTCCCCAAAGCCATCAACATCCTGTCAGATGTTTTTTACCACTCGACTTTTGCTTCCGACGAGATTAAAAAAGAAAAAAAAGTCATTCTCGAAGAGATCAAAATGATCGAAGACGACCCCGAAGAGCTCTTAAACGATTTTTATCTTGAACAGATCTGGAAGAAAAACCCCCTGGGACGCTCCATTCTGGGGACGCTGGAGACGGTCTCCTCGTTAAAAAGAGAGACGATTCTCTCTTTTCTCGATAAATATTATCATCCTTCTCAGGTGGTCATCTCGGTTGCCGGAAATTTCAACCCCCCGGTTCTGTTCAAACTATTGAATCAATCTTTTGGAAAATACGGGAACTCGCGCCGTTTGATTCCTGATAGGATCCTTCCGCAAATGGAATCAGGCGTCTTTTGCAAGAAAAAAAACCTCGAGCAGGTCCACCTTTGTTTGGGTCTCCCGGGCGTTTCCCAGACAGATAAAAACCGCCATGCTTTATATGTTTTAAATGCCGCGCTGGGGGGAAGCGTGAGTTCCCGCCTTTTCCAGGAGGTCAGGGAAGAACGGGGACTGGCGTACTCCATTTATTCTTATCTCTCTTTTTTTCAAGATACCGGCCTGTTTACAGTCTATGCGGGGACAAGCGTTAAAACCTCCCGCAAGGTGATACAGATCATCCTGAAAGAATTTAAAAAATTGAGAAACGAGGGAATTACGGCATCCGAGCTCAGAAAGGCCAAGGAACATCTCAAAGGAAGCATGATGTTGGGGATGGAGAGCACGAGCAGCCGGATGGGGCAGATGGCCAAAGATGAAATTTCTTTCGGCAGGTTTTTTACCATGGATGAAATGATTCACGATATTGAATCTGTGAGCAGAGAGATGGTCCATCGTGTCGTCCACCAGATTTTTGATCCTCAATATTATACTTTGACCACGGTCGGCCCTCTAACCAAAAAAGAGCTGGGCGCAGACATTCTCTCCGTCTGATGAACCGGGAAGGAACCTTCTCAAGTTTCTTTTTACGTTTATCGGTGGCGCTTGTTTTTGCCTCGTCTCTTTTCTTTTCAAACATTCCTCAAATCCTTGCGGGGGAGATTCAAACCTATTTCAGTCCCGGGGAGCATCTTCAAGAGCACCTCCTCTCACTCTATCAAAAAGCTGAAAAAACCATTTTTATCGCCTGTTTTAATATCACCTCTCGATCGATTGTCAAAGCGCTGATCCAGGCTAAAAAGAGGGGTATTGACGTCCGGGTGATTACCGATCAGGGCGAGCTTGAAAATAGGAACACCCGTCAGGCGGTCAAAGCCGTTATGTCTGCGGGGATTCCGGTCAAGGTCAACCGCCATGACGGCTTAATGCATATCAAACAGGCCGTGATTGACGATCAGGTCAATACTTCAGGATCGTTTAACCAGACGTGGAGCGCCGAGAACCTCAATGATGAACGACTCGACATCATTACCGACCCATCAAATACCAAAAAAGCAAAAGAGAAGTTTTTGAAGATGTGGAACGACCCTGTAGGTTTTAGAGACCTGGAAGAAAACTTCTAATAGCCGGGCCAGAAGCGGTAGATGACCTGCACCGCCAAATTCGTATAAAGGCCGGCAAGGCAATCGTCGAGCATGACCCCCCACCCGCCTTTTAACGACTGAAGATGATGGATAAAAAAAGGTTTTTTAATATCAAAAAATCTGAATAAAATAAACGAGAGTGCCAGGAATTTCCATTGATAGGGGATTAATACGAGGGCAATCCATATCCCGACAATCTCATCAATCACAATGATCCCTGGATCGGTCTGATTAAGCGCTTTTTCGACAACAAACGACGACCAAACTCCAAGAGCTAATAATAGGGAGATGGCGGCAAGTTGAATCGGCAGGGGGAAGGTTGAAACAGGATAAAACAATCCGATACCGACAAATGAAGCAAAGGTCCCGGGAATTTTTGGGAAATAACCCGCGAATCCGCAGGTGGCAAACCATTGATGAAATCGGCTCATAGTCAGGGAACAATAAGGCGTTTTAAAACCGAAGTCAACCGATTAAGACCGCAGGAGAATTTTTCTTGATTGTATTATGGAGTTTCTTTCTGGTACGATAAAAAGTCTTTATTGAGAAGTTGTTTTTTGATTTTTAAAAGGGAGACTGCCATGCTGAACAAATTCAATCCATGGATTTTAGCCATGTTCTTTTTTAACACGTTCATTCCGGCAGTTTCATTCGGCTATGAAGAGATCGAAGTTAAATCAGGCGGGACATTGACCGGAAAGGTCACCCTTAAAGGCTCCCCCCCTCAGGCGAGGATATTCCACTTAATTACCTCTCCGAATTTGGACTTTTGCGGAAAAATTTCCGACGGAAAAGGGAATCGTTTACTCGAAGA
>JBGPKT010000182.1:0-3045 GCA_041486115.1 Nitrospiria bacterium
AAGAATCAAAGATATCAACATTCAAAAGGGATATTCATAAAATGATCGCAGAATCGGATAAATCGAAAACTAAAAATCCAAAATACAAGGCATTACCTTTTGTCCTTCCCGCTTCTTCCATTCAGGCCGGAATAATCAATTCCGGAAACGATCACTCGACCCGCCTCGATCATCTTGCCAATCTTTTTGTGAAAGGAGGAGCCAAGGTCGCAGTCATCACCGACGAGCACGGTCAGCACGGAGCCTCTACCTATAATATTTCTTATTCCGAATTACCGGAGCTGTACCATTGCGCTTTGTGTCCGTATATCGGTCTTACCAAGAAAGATGCCAATTTAATCAAATTAACCCATCTTTTATTCGGGCAGCTGATTTACCCGGATCAACCTTTCCCAGAAAAGGAAAAAGAATTACTGGCGGGAGCGATTTTTCGGGCATTTGAAGAACATGGCCACGCTCTGGAGATTGCCGAGATCGCCGATATGCTCCTGCACTATCCCGGCTCACATCTGTTTTGGGACAGCCTCACCCGTTACTTTCCTCGCAGAAGATATACATTTTGCCACAACACTTTTACAATCAGACCGTTTGCAACGACTTTTAATCTCAAGGGTTTCCAAAAGGCTTCCCCTGTCATAAGGGGTTTTGCACTTCTTTTGGTTCTCTTTCAGGTTTATCGAAAAATCATCACCGCTCAGGATCAAAAAAAACAGGTCATCATCATCGAAAATCTTTGGATCGATCTGCTCCCCGGAGCGGGGAAAGAGTTTTTGACCTTCCTGTCCAATCAGCTCAGGGAAAGCGGCGGATTTCTCTTCCTGACCGCGTCCTCGTCCTCGGCCTTTAATCGTCCCGAAGTGGTCTCTTTCGCCGCCTCCGCACTGGAAACACTCACCTGCCTCCATCAATCAGCCGACGAACTGATTCATCTGGATCCCGTTTTGCGACAGCTGGCAAAGGAGGATTACATCCATCGAACGCTGCCGGAAGGGGCAAAACTTATCGGACCCGTTAGAATCTGTTTTGAGTGCCATGCGAGGCCGCTGAATGAATATTACGAATCGGCGTCGCTCGGACTTAACTTTTGCCCGCGCTGTTACGATTTCAAGAAAAGGCTCTCTTTCGTTACGGAAACCTCGTCTTCTGTTCCTGGGACTGGATTTGAATTGATTTCTTCACCTTCCGGTGATAAGACCCCCGCTCTAATAGCCCAAAGGCTTTTAAAACAGGTTTCGAGATCTTTCAAAAGACCGAAAATAGATAAAGAACTTTACCTCTATCTTAACCAGTATGGGGAGGAGGCTGATTTAACAGTTACCAAATGTTTCCGATGCGAAGATCGGCATTCCGGTACCTTTGTTCACCTCAAGAACAGGCCCGATTATCCCTTTTGCAACCGATGTGTACAGGAAGAGATTAAGGAATTAGATCATTATTATTCACGATACCGGTCCCGGGCCACCAATCTGTTTGGTTTAGCCTGGCTGATGACGCATAATTCGACCTATCGCGACGAGACGCTTGGTCTCAACCTTGGTTTTGTTCCTCTCACCGATGAAAAAGAGAGTCAAATTCAGGAAATGGCGCTTGCCGCGCCCTCTTGTCTCTTGGTTGCCACCCGGCCGGTCACCTTTCAGCTCTACCCGATGTTGGAGGACCGTGCCAATATTATTTCGATCGGACCGGGATACTTTAATCCTTTTCCCCGACTCGATTTTATCGATTCCTCCCGGATGATTGCTCTCACCGCTATTATCGGACAAATGATTCGCCCGGATCGGCCCCTTCATGACGATGAGACTGCCGCGCTTTCGGCCTTAATCCATAAAGTCTGTAAAAAACACCAAAAACGCACCAGCTTTTCTCTGATTGCCAACGAGTTGGTCTCTCAGCCAGATCCTCTGGCTCAATCATTGGGATCGTCTCTCAGCGATTTTCTGTCCGTTCAAGGCCGGCAAGCTCTTCTTGAGGGAAAGAGAATAATACCTCCAAACCGGAGAATTAATATCATTTCCCTTCATGCCCTGGGCGTTGATTCTACCCTTCAACGTACAGCGCTCCTTTTGACTCTTTTTGAGCATCTATCCGATCGGCCGGATCTTTCCGAAGATTCCTATTATCGCGATTCGCACCTATTTATTCTCGATGGCGTCACTTCTCTTTTGAAAGCTCTTCCCTGTCCGGAACTGGTATCTCTCCTTTTTAGAAATGCTAAAGAAAATGAACACTCCATTATTCAGATATCTGACGCTGAAAAAGATTTCGAAAGTCTGCCAATCCCTATCCGGAAGGAGTTGAATAGCATTATTTCCGCCAGGAGAAAAACAAAACTATTGGGTCAGCTGAAAGAAGTTATTTTTTCCAATTATCTCGAACAGAAATTTCTGGAAAAACAGCTTAGAAAGGATTTAAACTCAGCAAAATATGAAGAAGATTGGATCCTCGCCCAACAGACGGATACTCTCTGGGAAATACGGCAGACAGAGTTGATCGCCCTGGCCATCCGGGAATATCATAAGGAAGAGACATGGAGAAAATGATCATGGCTAAACCAATCCACACATCGTTAACCCAATTGGACGCCATAAGACTTGTCTGTAAGTACCTTGAAGAAAGGGCATTCCTGATTACTCATTCGCCCCTTAACAATAAGAAGGTCAATAACATTCTGGCGACATTTAAAGACTCCCGGGTAAAGACTCCCGGGATGTTATAATAGAAGTCCGTGGCAACCAAGCCGACCCAAATCCACGGATCCAAAGGCCTTCCCATCCATATTCTTCAGAACAAATGAAGGGGCACGTCGAATATGCTTTCTACCAGGCCACTCATAATACCTGTACCAACAAGATGGCCGGCATCGCTCTTCCCAAACACTCTTTTTATCAGAAATGGATTGATCCCATTCTTCCGGCTTTGAAAGTTCTAGAAATCGAACTGTTTTGGATCCTTCCAGACGGAAATATCGAAGCTCTGGGACATTGGAAAAATACTAACTCAAAGAGAATGAGATGACCGAAAGGGACAAGGCGTTATTTGATCTTA
>JBGPKT010000183.1:0-3022 GCA_041486115.1 Nitrospiria bacterium
ATAGGCGATGCAGGTCTCGAACCTGCGACCTCTGCCGTGTGAAGGCAGCGCTCTACCACTGAGCTAATCGCCCGATGTTAAAAATTTTCCCTATTTTACAGGGTTCCATTAGAAAATTCACCTGATTTATTTTTTTATGTCGAATTTCCGGGTAGAATAAAACGAAAAAAGCTCCGTCCTGGTAAAAAGGGCTTTAAAATCGGGAACCCGCTTTAAGACTTCTTCCCTCCCCCCTTCTTCCCGATCTACCAGAGCAAAAACCTTGACCACTTCGAGGCCGGCCTCCCTCGCCTTTGTTATCGCTTCAATGGTGCTTTGCCCGGTGGTGACGACATCTTCAACAATCGCGACCTTTTTCATTCCCTCCAGATTTCCCTCAATCGAAAACTTCAATCCATGTTCTTTTTGTTTTTTTCTGATCACAAAAGAATTCAGAGGGTTCCCTTTTTGATACGAGATCATTGAAACGGCAAAGGCGATCGGATCCGCTCCCAGCGTCAGCCCTCCGATGCCATCCATGCTCATGCCGGAAATTTCCGCAAAGAAGATCTGGCCGATTAAATTCATTGCCTCAGCATTATAAGTGGTTTTTTTACAATTGATATAATACTGGCTCATTTTTCCGGAAACGAGCTTGAAGGAAGGGGTTTCGGCAAACTGAAAAGAGTCTGTGACCAATATTTCCAGAAGCCTTTTTCTCAATAGGGAGAGATCAGAGGACATGAAAGAGGATCACGTCCAGAAGGATTTTCCGCCGTACACCGGACGGATTAAGTCATACATCGAAACAATCCCGATGATTTTTGAATCGGCGGTAACCGCCAGATGCCTGACATGATTCTGAAACATCATGTCGCTCGCCTCATTATCTGTTTTTTCCTGGTCAATTAAAAAGGGGGTGGACATCACCTCTTCCACTTTTGTCACATAAGGGTTCAGGTCTTTTCCGAGTAGTTTGCGGATGATATCCGATTCTTCGAGAATGCCCACGACGTCTTCTCCTTTACAAACCAGCAGACTCCCCAGCCTCTTTTCGGCCATCAGGCTGATCACTTCACGGACGGTCTTACCCGCCTCGACTTTAACCGGGTTTTTTGTCATAATCTGCTTGACTAAGACCATTGGATCGCCCCCTTTAATTTTTTGTTTTATATTAAAGTCGCTGGACTTGCTCAGTCCCCCTTTTCTGCTCCGCGAAACCACTCGACTCTAACAAATTTATCATCAGGAGTCCAGTTGTAGTTGATCTCTCCTTTGTATGCCCGATGGATCTCCTTTCCAATTCTTTGAGCAAATTTTTCACTGGTGGTATGGATTTCAATCCGCCTTTCCGTTTCTTTAATAGAAATAATTCCCTCCTGGGGATTATTTTCTTTAGCCCGCGCCTCTTCATTTTGGATCTGATGGAGAATTTGATCTTTATGGCTTTCCAGGAACTCCCCTCTCAAGGTAACAATTCCTCCGGGAAAATGGTCTTGCATTTTCCGGCAGGCTGGACAGACTGTCAAACTCAATGACACGTTTTGAAATTTAATGACACCAGGATCTCCCTTGGAGTACCACCTTTTATGGTGATAGATCGCCTCGCATGCGTTGCATTTTGCCGGCTCGGGGATTCCCCCTTTTTTGGCATAAGGATCGCTGCTTTTAGCCTCTGTTCCCCTTCTGGCTTGCGGTACCGGATGTCTTTTCACATTTTTCTGATTCATTGTAGTTACCTCCTAACTAAGCTTATATTGTTAAATAAGCAAAGAACATGCCCTGAAACATTCAATTTTCATGGACTAAAAAATTGTTAAAACAATGTATATTCAAATAGTTACAAACTGAGTCCAAATAAACGGGAATCAAATCCCTTCATTAAAATACCATACCTGTATATTCTTTTAGACAGAGAATTTCCAAATTCGTTTTAAATCAATTACTTTATATCATTTCAAAATGTTAAATCTTTTAGACACCCAACAGGAAACATGGACATAAAACTCCCCTGAATGATTCCGTATATAGCTCTATCGGCGGCCAGCCGAGAGAATCTCACCTTGACACTTTCCTCCTTTTTATGATACTTAATCCGAGCTATTCATTGTTCTAACCGAATGGATTCTTGGAAAAAATTGAATTAAGGAGATTGTTTCATGTCGAGAGTGGTTAAGAAAAGACGAAAGAAAATGCGTAAACATAAGCACAAAAAACTCTTAAAAAGAACCCGAACTCTGAGAAAACGGAGAAAGTAGTCGTTTTAAATGCCCTGTTTTTTTAGTTTGATGATTTAATAAATATAGAAGGGGGATAACATCATGGCCAAAACCAGCATGGGAGACACCAAAAAAGTCGCCATCACGGTTCGCACCCAGAGCGCAACCTATTCCGGAACCATTTATGTCCCTGCAATGAGGAAAAGGGTCTCTGATCTTTTAAATGATGAGGCGAAGATCTTCATCAATTTAACCGAAGTCAGCATCAATGGAGGCGCCGAGCGGATTCCTTTTATTTCAATTAACAAAAATTTAATTGAATCGATTATTGAATAGGGTTTTCAAGTTTCCCCTTCAAGGAATCTGAAGAAGTTTTTTGGCGTTTAAGAAGAGAATCTTTTCACGGACGTTCGGTTTAAATCCTGCTTTTTCAAAGTCCTCCATCCATCGCTCCGGAGTTAAGAAAGGATAATCTGACCCAAATAGAACCCTGTCCTGCAAAATCGAATTGGCATATTGAATCAGGTTTTGTGAAAAATATTTGGGAGACCATCCCGATAGATCGATATAAATATTGCTTTTATGGACTGCCGACGCCAACATCTCATCCTGCCAGGGGAACGACGGATGAGCCCCGATGAGGATCAGATTCGGAAAATCGGCCGCAAGGTCGTCCAGATAGGGAATCGGCTGTCCGTATTTCAACATCAGGCCATCCCCTCCGGGGACTCCCGCTCCCACTCCCGTCATCCCGGTATGAAATAAGAGAGGAATTTTCAAAGAGGCGCAGGTCTCCCATAAAGGATAAAACCTCCGGTCATTTG
>JBGPKT010000184.1:0-2998 GCA_041486115.1 Nitrospiria bacterium
GAACTGGCTTCCAATATGGCCATGGTGGGCGCCCTGGTCGGGGCAACTAAAATTGTAGCCATGGACTCCCTCGACAAAGCCCTTCAGGACAGGTTTGGAAAAAAATATGTGGCTTCAGGGGGAACGGCAACCCTGGACGAGGCGATTAAAAAGAAGTTCGCGAAAAAAGAGCAGTTGCTTGCAAAAAATCTCCAGACCATTCAAAAAGGATACGAAATCAGTTCTGCCTGGGTGGAAACTTTTAAAACACCGATGTTGGTTTAAATAGTCAAAGCTCATCAATAAGGAGAGTGAATGTACGCAGTCGCCTACGTAGAAGACGAAAAATGTATTGCCAATAAAGGATGTCGTCTCTGTATTCTTTATTGCCCTGAATCCGATACCCTCAAGCTCGATCCTGTCAAGAAAAAGGCGTATGTGATCGAAAACAGATGCAAAGGATGCGAGCTATGTGTGGTGGTTTGTAATAACGCCAAACACAACGCCATTACGATGGTGATGAGATAGCCAGACCATTTTCAAACACCATTTTGCCAGTGACGGAGATTCCTTATGGAAATGGATCCTGAAATTGAAAGATCATTAACCAGCGTTTTAAAGTCCCTTCAGGATTTTTCAAATGTTTTTGACCGAAAAATCGATGAACTCCGGATAAAAGGTCTGGATAGTGAGAGATTAAATGTCCTTTTGGAAGGCTCCGATGCGATGAAAGACAGCGCTTCGATTTTCTTGAGCTGGGCAAAGCATTACGTTGAAAAAATTAGCAACCCTGCCAGTGAAAAACAGACCGAGACTTTTTATACCGAAACCTGATTCACGGTTTATCCTCTCTTTTTTGTTCCAAAACCTTTTCCTCATTGCAACAGACCTCCGGGGAGGCCTCCCTTTTTACTGATGGCGCATAAAGAAGCGTGCGCCATCAGATTGTTTTTGACAACTCTCCTGATAACGACTATAATTTTTTTGTTTTTATGAATGAACCTCAAAACCACATTCGAAATTTTTGCATCATCGCCCATATCGATCATGGAAAATCGACCCTTGCCGACCGGCTCCTTGAATACACCGGCACGTTGACTCATCGGGAGCTCAGGGAGCAATTTCTCGACGATATGGACCTCGAAAGAGAACGCGGGATTACCATCAAAGCCCACGCTGTCCGCCTGACCTATCTCTCCGAGTCCAAAAAAAACTTTATTTTAAATTTAATTGATACGCCCGGTCATGTGGACTTTACCTATGAAGTGTCAAGAAGCCTCGCCGCCTGCGAAGGGGCCCTGCTCATCGTCGACGCTTCCCAGGGGGTCGAAGCCCAGACGATTGCCAATGCCAACCTCGCTCTCGATAACCATTTAGAGATTATTCCGGTCATTAATAAAATTGACCTGCCCAGCGCAGATATTGAAAAGACCAAACAGCAAATTGAAGATATTTTAAGCATTGACTCAAGCGAGGCGGTTCTTGCGAGCGCGAAAGAGGGGACCGGCATCAAAGATATTTTAGAGCGGATTGTGCAGAAAATCCCCCCCCCTGCGGGCGATAAAAACGCTCCCTTAAAAGCCCTGATTTTCGATTCCTGGTTTGACAATTACGAAGGGGCGGTTGTTTTAGTCAAAATTGTGGAGGGAACCTTAAAGCGTGGAGACCGGGTCCGTTTCATGTCGACGAACAAAGAATTCGATGTGATTTCGCTCGGTGTTTTTACGCCTGCCCGAACATCCGTTTCGGACCTTAGCGTGGGCGAAGTCGGTTGTCTCACCGCCGCAATCAAAAAAGTCGGAGACACGAAAATCGGCGATACCCTGACCTCCGCCGTCCATCCCGCGGCAGCTCCGATTCCGGGGTATCGTGACGTGAAGCCGATGGTTTTCTGCGGACTCTACTGTCAGGATACCGAAGAATATGAAAACCTGAAAGAAGCTCTGGAGAAATTGCGATTAAACGACTCCTCGTTCAGTTATGAACCGGAAACCTCCCTGGCGCTCGGATTCGGGTTCAGATGCGGGTTTCTGGGACTCCTGCACATGGAGATTATTCAGGAGCGGCTGGAAAGAGAGTATGATTTACGGTTAATCAGCACGGCCCCGACGGTGGTCTACAAAATTACGACGGTCAAAGGTGAAGCGCTCTTCATTGACAACCCCGCCAAATTGCCGGATCCCCAAAAAATATCAAAGTACGAGGAGCCTTATATCGTCGCTTCCATTATTACCCCCGAAGAGTATATGGGGGCAATTATTAATCTTTGCCAGGAAAAAAGGGGAGTTCAAAAGGATTATAAGTATCTTGACCGGAAACGGATTCTGATCCCTTACGAAATGCCTTTAAACGAAATTATTCTCGATTTTCATGATAAGTTGAAATCGTTTACCAAAGGGTATGCCTCTTTCGATTATGAATTGATCGGGTACAGGGAATCCGACCTGGTCAAGATCGATATCTTATTAAATGGCGAAACGGTGGATGCCCTTTCATTCATCACCCATCGCGCGAAAGCGCAATACCGCGGAAAGCAGATAGCCGAAAGATTGAAAGACATTATTCCGAGGCAGATGTTTGAAATCGCCATTCAGGCGGCGATCGGGAGCAAAATTCTTGCAAGGGAGACCATCGGCGCGCTGAAAAAAAATGTCACCGCAAAATGTTACGGCGGAGATATCACCCGAAAGAGAAAACTGTGGGAAAAGCAAAAGGAAGGCAAGAAGCGAATGAAACAGATCGGGAAGGTGGAGGTCCCCCAGGAGGCTTTCCTGGTGGTTCTTAAAATAAAAGATTAATTTCAAAAACAGTTAAACCCAATTAAACCAAAGAGGATCAGTGGCGAATAAAAGACAGAAGCGTTCGATCATCAGGGAATATCTCGAAGCCATTGCAACAGCTTTTGTACTGGCGATTATTGTGATCACTTTTGTGGTTCAGGCCTTTAAGATTCCATCGGGGTCGATGATCCCGACGTTGGACGTCGGGGATCATATTTTTGTATTGAAATTTATTTATA
>JBGPKT010000185.1:0-2968 GCA_041486115.1 Nitrospiria bacterium
ATTATTGATCGGGGCATTGTTCTGACCGGAGGGGGATCCCTCCTTAGAGGACTGGATATTCGTTTAAGGGAAGAGACCAACCTTCCCATTATTACGGTGGACAATCCTTTGACAACGGTTGTTTTAGGAACAGGGGCCGCCTTGGATCAGCTCGACCTTCTGAAAAAAGTTTCAATCATGGCTCAATAAAGAGAGAGAGTCCCTCTCCTTCCTTTGCTTTGGTGGCTTCCTGACCTGAGCCGATGAGCATTTTCCGTTTTCAACGAAGCGATCGCTTTTTTAAAAAGTTTTTCCTCTCAATTTTCCTCATCTTGATTCTGCTCACGGCAGTTTCTATCGATTTGAGAAAATCCGCGCCCTCTTATTTTCAAAATCCGGTCTTAACGATCGCGTCCTTCTTTGAAGCCGGAGGACATTCGCTTCTTCAGGGCACCCAAAAAATCTGGGCCAATTATATCGACCTGGCAGAGGTCCGCCAGAAATACCTCAAACTCAATCATGACTATGATACGCTGAAAGATGAAAATAACCGGTTAAAAGAAAATCAGCTTGAAAATCTCCGCCTGCGTCAGCTTCTGAATCTTTCGCCTCCTGTTCCGCTCAGTTTAACCGCCGCTGAAGTGATGATGCGGGACCCTTCCAACTGGTACCAGTCTCTGACGATTAATAAGGGAACGCGGGACGGCGTTCTCCCGGGGATGGGGGTCGTTTCCCCATCGGGAGTCGTTGGCCGGGTGTTGAAATCAGGGCCAAGGTCCGCGGTGGTTCAGTTGATGACCGACCGGAATTCAGCCGTTCCGGCATTGATCAGCCGGACGCGCGATGAAGGGATTTTAGAAGGGACGGAGAGGGGAATGGCCCGGATGAAATATCTCAATGTCGATTTGAAACTGGCTATCGGCGATCAGGTTCTCACTTCCGGGCTGACTCCCTCCTTTCCGAAAGGGTTTTTGATCGGAACCATCGTCAGGATTGACCAAAGCACGGATCCTGAGAGAAGGAAGCCTGCCGATTCGGTCCCGGCGGACCCGTTTCTTTCTGTCGAGGTGATGCCATCCGTTAATTTTTTACGGCTGGAAGAGGTAATGGTGATTACCGCTTTGCCGAATGAACCCTCGGCGCAGGACTTGAAAAAGGAATGAAGAAGAACTTTTTAATCATATTGCTAATCGTCTTAATTCCGGTGCAGGGGATCGTCGGAGATTATTTTTCGATCGGGAGGGTAAAACCGGACCTTGGTTTTCTGGCCATTTATTTTGCGGGGCTTTTATTTGGACATATTCCGGGGGGCTTTGCCGGAGCAGGAATCGGACTCGTCGCGGATATTTTATCCGGGGGGACGGGACTGGTTCAAATGGAGTGCGGAATGTTATTGGGGCTCGGTTCCGGAATGATTCGAAGAACCATGTTAAATTTAAAAGTATTTTTTAATTCCCTCATTATTTTTGTTTTTTCCATTCTCCACAGTTTTCTTGTGTTTATGTTTTTGAATATGTCTTTAAAAGAAACGCATGTTTCCGTTCCCTGGAGGGATTTAATCCTCCCCAAGGGGATTTATGACTCTTTTTTAGGGGCATTTTTATTCTGGATATTAATGAAGTTTTTAAAGAACAGAGATTTTTCAGGAGAGAGTCTGGACCTTGAACGAATATCCATCTTTACCTCAAGAAAACCTTAAGAAAATCCAGGGGAGGATCGGCTTTTTGCTGATTGTCCTCGGAGTCGGTTTCGCAGGGATACTTTTCCGCGCATGGACGCTTCAAATTTCCGAGGGGAGCTTTTACCAGGAGCAATCGGAAAACAACCGGGTCAGAGAAGTATTTATTCAGCCCCGGCGAGGTTATATTTTTGACCGGAACGGGAAGGTCCTGGTCAATAATGTCCCGGGGTTTACGCTCTATCTCATTCCGGAAGATCTGAAAGACCGGGAGTATGTCCTTCACAAGATTACCGAAGTCCTTGGCTTTACCGTTGAGGAAATCCAGAAAAAACTGACACAGCGGGAGTCCTCTCCTTATCTTCCTGTCAAGGTCAAAGGTGGGATGACCTTGAAGGAAGTGGCTTTATTTGAAGAAGATCAGTTAAACCTTGCCGGTTTAAAAATAGAGGTCGAGTATCAGAGAAACTATTTATTTGGAAAACTCGGGGCTCATGTTCTGGGCTATGTCGGTGAAATCAGTGAAAAACAGATGGATGCCACTGAATACGAAAACCTTCCTCAAGGGACCCTGATCGGCCAGTTTGGAATTGAAAAAAAATATGATCAATACCTGCGCGGAGAGGCCGGAGAAAAAGGGATTGAAGTCGATGCCCTGGGTCATGAAATCAAAGTGTTAAGCCAGACGGAGCCTATGGGGAGCAAGGACCTCTACCTGACCATCGATCTGGAGACCCAGAAAGCCGCCGAAGATGCTCTCGGTGAGGAAGCGGGCGCCATTGTGGCCATTGATCCTAAATCTGGAGATATTCTTGCCATGACGAGCCATCCGGAATTCGATCCGCAGAATCTGTCGGGCCGGATCAGTCAGAAAGATTGGGATGTCGTGCTGAAAGATCCTTTTAAACCGTTAAATAACAGGGCGATTCAGGGATCGTATCCTCCCGGCTCAGTTTTTAAAATCCTGATGTCGATCGCGGCTCTGGAGGCCGATAAGATCGACCCTTCGAGAAATGTCTATTGCGCCGGGGGATTCCCCTTCGGGAAAAGAGTCTTCAGGGATTGGAAACGGGGGGGGCATGGACTGGTTAATTTGCATCGCTCCCTGGTAGAGTCGTGCGATGTTTATTATTATAAACTGGGAAATGATCTGGGAATCGATTTAATTGCCGCAGCGGCCCATCGTTTCGGGTTGGGAAGCCTGACGGGAATCGATCTTCCGTCTGAGAAGGAAGGGATTATCCCGTCTCCTGAATGGAAATTAAAACTGCGGAATGAGCCCTGGTACCCGGGGGAAACGCTGTCAGTTTC
>JBGPKT010000186.1:0-2919 GCA_041486115.1 Nitrospiria bacterium
ATCGAGGCGGTCTTCCTCTTCCTCATGCCGGGGGGTTAATTTATCCATCCCCTCTTTGACAATGACATGGCAGGTGGAACAGGCGCAAACCCCTCCGCAATTGTGAGGAAGGTTCACGCCGCAATGCTCGGCGGCATCCAGTATGCTCTCTCCTTCGTTGACCGTCGCCTCAACATTCATGGGAAGAAAAACAACTTTGAACGTCTTTCCGGTCTTCATTTCCTTATTGATTGTTTTTTGTGTCGTTGTTTCCATAGGAATTTCCATTATAAAACTTTTTTGATATCTTCGATGATATTAATTAAATAATTCCGTTGCGAGAGAATCTGCCTGAAATCCGTAAGAATTTTCAGTTTTTTGGCATCAGAGCTTTCCCCCCCTTTTTTCAGCCCATCCCACTCGTCCGATAATTGCTGAATCTGATTCTTAAGCCCCTGGTAGGTTGCTTCCAGGCGGACCAGCTCTGATTGCAAATAGTCTTTTTCTTTCTTAAGGTCCTATGGGTTCCCTCCCTCTTTCAGGCTGTGAACTTCTTCAAGGCGGGTATGGAGTTCCATCACCTCCTCCAGCAATTCAGGAGGCACCTGGCAGATGATCGCTTCTTTCGACCCCTGCTCCGCCTGGAGGAGATATTCTATTCTTGAAACCGGGTCCTTCAGAGTCCGATAGGCCTTGTTGAGCATCGACGCGTTTTCGAGACTAATCGCCTGCTCCTCCGACGATTTGCCCTGAAAAAAATCGGGGTGGAACTTCCGGCTTAAGGCGTGAAACTTTTTCTCGGCCTGGAGGAGATTCAGATTGAGCTTCCTCTCCAGTCCGAGAGCGGCGAAATAATCTTCAGCCGGCGAAAGAGGCTGGATTTTTCCGCATTTCACGCAAAAGGAATTCTCTGTCTCTTCCTGGCAAGACCAGCATTTTGAATCCATCCGATCGTCCGCGACTAACTCGCCCGGGCTCCGGCCTCTGCCTTATCTTCGGCTTTCTTCTTATAATCGGCCAGCGCCGCCTTGATGGCATCTTCAGCCAGCACGGAGCAATGAATCTTTACCGGCGGAAGGTTAAGCTCGGTCACGATGTCGGTGTTTTTAATTTTCAGGGCCTCTTCGATCGTTTTCCCTTTAACCCACTCGGTGGCCAGACTGGAGCTCGCAATGGCGCTTCCGCAACCGAAGGTCTTGAAACGGGCTTCTTCGATCACCCCTTCGTCATTGACCTTGATCTGCAGTTTCATCACATCGCCGCACTCGGGGGCCCCGACGATTCCGGTCCCTACCCTGCTGTCGTTTTTATCAAAACTCCCGATATTTCTCGGGTTGGTATAATGATCGATGACTTTTTCGCTATAAGACATTTTTGTACTCCTTCCAAGTGTAAAACAAGCTTTAATGCTGCGTCCATTGAACTTTTGACAGATCGACTCCTTCAAGAGCCATTTCATAGAGAGGGGACATCTCTCTTAAACGTTTTACGGCTTCAACGGTCCTCTTGATGACCTCATCAATCTCCTGGTCGGTGTTAAAACGCCCGACGCCGAACCGGATAGACGAGTGTGCAAGGTCATGCCCGACTCCAAGCGCCCTTAATACATAAGAGGGCTCCAGGGTAGCCGTCGTACAGGCGGAACCGGATGACAGGGCTATTTTATTTAATCCCATCAAGAGGGATTCCCCCTCGACATAGGCAAAACTCAAATTGAGGTTATTGGGAATCCTCAGCGTGGGGTGTCCGTTAAGGTTCACATAATCAAGAGCGCCCATGATGCCGTCCTGGAGCCTGTCTCGCATCCGCTTCATCCGGGCTGACTCTTCGGTCATCACTTCGGCGCAAATCTTACAGGCTTTTCCAAATCCGACAATTCCCGGAACATTTAACGTTCCGGACCTCATCCCCCGCTCGTGCCCTCCTCCATCCATCTGAGGCGCAAGACGGACTCTCGGATTTTTCTTCCGCACATAAAGAGCGCCGACCCCTTTGGGCCCGTAAATCTTATGCGCGGTAAACGACATCAGGTCGACTTTCATTTCTTCGACATCCACCGGTATTTTTCCAACGCCCTGAGTGGCATCGCAATGGAAAAGGATTCCCTTCTCTTTTGCCAGTTTTCCGATTTCCGCTGCCGGATTAATCGTGCCGATCTCATTGTTGACCAGCATCACCGAAATTAAAATCGTTTTGTCGGTGATCGCTTTCCGGACTTCATCGGGATGGACAACGCCATAAGCGTCCACAGGAACAAACGTGACTTTTATCCCCGATTTTTCAAGCTTCCGGGCCGTATCTAAAACCGAACGGTGTTCGGTGGCAGAGACAATGATATGGTCCCCTTTTTCACGGTACATCTCAACCACCCCTTTTAAGGCAAGGTTGTTGGATTCTGTCGCCCCGCTTGTAAAAATAATTTCTCTTGGATCGGCGTGGATCAGGGCGGCGATTTCAGATCTCGCGTTTTCTACCCCCTTTTCGGCATCCCATCCAAAAAGATGATTTCTGCTCGCCGCATTTCCGAATTTCTCGGTAAAGTAAGGGAGCATGGCTTCAAGCACCGCCGGATCGACAGGGGTGGTTGAATGGTTGTCCATAAAAATAGGGTTCTTTAGTTCCATTTTACCGGTCACTCCTCATTTAATTAATTCCATTCACCTGGACAACCGAGGAAGGGAGATTAAACCCCTCCTGGTGCATCTGGCACAGGGTGATGCTGTTTAACAGGTTAATGATATTCAGTTGAATCACCCCCAGGGGAGTCCTGATATTACAACTCGCCTTTTGTGAACAGAGGTTGTCAGGGGCATGATAACAGTCGGCAATGCCGATAGGCCCTTCAATGGCTTGAATGATCTCTCCAATAGAAATTTCAGAGGGATCTTTCGCCAGCAAATAACCCCCCTTAGGCCCGTTATGGCTGATGACAAATCCTTG
>JBGPKT010000187.1:0-2913 GCA_041486115.1 Nitrospiria bacterium
CCTCCATCGCTTTTCTCAGAAGATGCCGGTTCTGAATCTGCGCTTCGGATAATTTTCCTTCTTTAAGAAATTGATCTTCAAGCCGGGGTTGCGACATCGGAGTGAAATCATCAAATAAAGTCCCCATATCCAGTTCTTTTCCCGACACATCATATAACGAAAGATCGACGGCAAAACCGAAATTATGCATAGAACCCCCTTGGGGATTGGCGACATATTGTTCTTTTGAAGTCCCTTTGACATGATTCCAGAGAATCTGCTGAGCTGAACGGGGCCTGAGCGCATCGTATATCACCATCTGGTGCCCCGGACGGAGCGTTTGCAGGATCACGGCGGCTTTTGCCAACTTTTCCGCCGCAATGCGATGCAAATAGGCCTTTTTGAAATCTCCGTAGAGATTGTGGCCGGTAAAATTGTTTAAAGAAGCATACCGGAGATCAATCGCCATTCCCTTCGAGGGGAAAATCTCCACAAATTCCCTGGATAATAATAGAACGTCCATAGACTCCTTACTGAATATCAAACTCCTATCACCTCTCTGTTATCCCTGGCAATCCGCATTACGTCTGAATTCAAAGGCGAGGCGACGTTTGCCGCATCCCTCTTGAGCGACTTGTTCGGTCATCTCGAAAAGAGGGCGATTTTTATTCCGAAAATAATAAAAAGTGCGCCGCACGTTTTACCGGCTGCTGATTGAAGCCGGCGATTTTCATGAAACGCAGATCCAACCTTTGAAGAGAGGCGGCTTAGAAAAAAGAGGTAGAGCTGATTTGTTCCTAAAAAGAGAAGGGTCATGATGGCGTAAGAATAGAATAAACCGTCTCCCCCTGATTTGAGAAACAACGGAAAGAAGGCCATAAAGAAAAATATAGCCTTTGGATTAGAAAGTGTGATTGTTACTCCCTTTTTGAAAGATCCCGCCGGATCCCCTGACCCGGACTCCTTAGGATTCCCGGGCGATGTAAAAAGTAACTGAAGACCAAGAAAAAAGAGGTAGGAGGCGCCCGCCAGACGAAAGGTGTGAAACAAAGAGGGATAAGCGGCAAATAATGCGGAGACGCCCAGGAGCGATAACAAAATCAGCAGAATATCACCGGTTAAAATTCCCAACATGGCCGATCTGCCGGCCCGTAAACCTGCGGATGCCGCCGACCTGGCGACAAAAATAGAACCGGGGCCCGGAGCGAGAATCACTGCCACGGATGCGGGAATAAATCCTATCCAATCAATATTGGTCATCTATTTATTTCCCTTGATCTGTTTTCAATCGATAAGATCCTGGAAATTGACGAAGCGGCTCAGGGAAAGAGGGTTATGAGGGTGGTGACATCGAGCGTGAGGCTAACGCAGGGAACACCGATTTGCCATCGTTCCAGAACCTCCGGATGGATCTCTCCGATGATGCCCACTTTTTTCTCTGAATCCTCTTCTTTGCCAAGACCATGGACCCGTATCTCTCCGGACCTTCCCGGAATAAACGATGGCTGAACAACCGGTTTGAGTTCGTACCGGCAAACATTGGGATCAAACAGATAATAAAAGAGGGTCTCGAGATACGAGTGGATCTCCGAAAATGAGGCGGTTGGATGGGCAACAAGAAGAGCGAGTTGAACCACGGTTCTCGATCCGGTATTTAACGACAGCTCTTTTTCGGCAATTTCACCGATTTCAAAAATTTGATGCGGGTAAAATGCTTTTCCGCTCGCCGCCTCTACCCGCAACAGCGCGGGGAGAATCTGGTTCCGGACAATTGAAAACTGGGCCGTCATTACATTGTCGATTTCCACTAAAGGGGGTGGAGTCCCATCGAGGTTCATTTTATAAACCAGTTCTTCGCGCGAGCTTAAAATATTTGAAATGATCTCCTGGAATCCTGCCCCGATAAAATATTCCCGCAGGGTGTCTGAAAAGGTTTCTAATTTCGACAATCCTCCCCGGGTAAAATCTTTTGGCATTTCCGGTTCGAACGAGTCATATCCCAGGCTAATCGCCACATCTTCGACCAGATCGACGGTATGAATGATATCGTCGCGATAGGGGGGCGGAATAACGGTCAGCTTCGCAACCGATGCTTTGGAGATCGTATGGCCGTATGAAGTTAGAGCTTTTTTAATTTTTTCTCCGCTAAAAGGTTCTCCCAGAATCCGGTTAATCTCTTTGATCTGAACGGTAACCGGAGATTCCATCTCCAACGGGAAAGAGACTTCCTTGCCAAACGGGGTTTTAAAAGGATAGGAGACGGTCACCGGCAAAATCACAGCTCCTCGATCAAATAAATTGGTGGCAAGAATATTCAAGACCAGGCTCACCAGCCTCAGATCGGTTCCGGTCACTTCGACCAAGAGGTTTTGGTCTCCCGGCTTGACTTCTCCCACCTCCCGGCTGTTGATGATCGGAGGAAACGACAGGACGGTCCCTTTTTGGTCGATAAAGAGGGGTACCGCATCCTCGTTCTTAAAGACGTTCCGGTAGGCCTTTCTCTTGGGATGCTCTTCTAAAATCTCTTTGAGCGACATCTCTTTTTCAAATCCAAGGGGAACAAACCGGGCCTTCTCCGGGTTGACCGTTTTATAATAGAGAGGAAATTCGACCGGCTCCAGATGGTAAATTCCGATAGAGAGGAGTTTCCGTTTCTGACCAAAGACATCGGCCAGCTTTTCCTGCGTTTGAATAAATTGGGCCAGCGCCTCTTCGGTCATCACAAAGTCTGAAACCCGGCAGGCCGCAATATAAGGACGGACCGGCTCAACCCCTTTTTCGACGATAATTTTAAACGGCTTATTTTTTGGGGTATGGCGGTAAAAAGGGTATTTCGGACGGATAGTTTTTGTTTTAAGCCTGATCTGCCGGGCGATCCCTTCGGTGCACCAGAGGTCAGGTCGGTTGGAATCGTTCAGTTCGATTTTTAATTCG
>JBGPKT010000188.1:0-2912 GCA_041486115.1 Nitrospiria bacterium
CTTTAAAAGTGATTCCATCTGTTTGAGTGCCGCCAGACCCCCCTCTTTTGCCGCCACTTTGGTTTGAAGCGTCATCCGGGCATTTTCTTCGGCCATTTTTAAGAGCTGATAATCTTTCCCCCGGCTGGGAGAGCGGAGATAGACCGACTTCCCTCTTTTTTCAGTCAGCCATTTTTCTATCAACTCTTTTTCATCCAGCTCTTGCGGAACAAAAATCTCCCTGGGGATCAAACGCTCTTTCGCGTAAAACTGCTCGATAAACGAGAGATAGAGCTCTTCATCTTTTTCTTCGGTTAATTGATCCCAGAAAAAATCGGATCTTCCGGTCAAAAGGCCTCCCCGTATAAAGAGGATCTGGATGTCGGCATATCTCCCCTCTCTCGCCAGCGCAATGACATCCTGGTCTTCCAGGTCGGTAGAAGAGACCCTTTGCCGCTCCAGTATCTGCTTGATATGGTAAATCCTGTCCCGGATTCGGGCCGCCTGTTCAAAGTTTTCTCTTTCGGCATAACCTTCCATCTCTTTTTTGAACATTAAAAGAAGATCTTTATCCTTTCCCTCCAAAAAGAGCCTCACCTGGTTAACGATTTCACGATACTCTTCTTGCGACTGGTTCCCGGTGCAGGGGGCCATACACCGTTTAATCTGAAACTCAAGGCAGGCCCTCTCTGCTTTTCCATCAATCTCGATTTTGCAGGTCGCCAGGGGGAAATATTTCCGGATCCACTTGACGATCTCCCGCATCGAGGTCGTCGGTACATAGGGGCCAAAATAGAGGTTGCCGTCTTTTTTTACGCGGCGGACAATCTTTAACCGGGGAAACGGCTCAGTCATCGGAAGACAAAGATAAGGGTACTGCTTATCATCACGCAGGAGGATATTATATTTCGGCTTATGCTTTTTAATCAGATTGCTTTCGAGCAAGAGCGCTTCGAGTTCAGATTTCGTGGCCATGGTTTCCATTTGGGCGATCTGCGAAACCATGATCGTCGTCTTCATGGAATGAACGGCGCCGGCCTGGAAATAGGAGCGGACACGCTCTTTTAAGGAGCTGGCTTTCCCGATGTAGATGATCGACTCCTGATGATTCTTAAAAAGATAAACTCCTGGCGTGGCGGGCAAATTGGCCAGGCTGTTTTGAAGGGATTCGGAGAGGACCATATAAAAAGTTTAACAAAGAATGTCGGGGAAAACCACAGCTACTATATCAGCCGTTGACCGTACGGTGTCATGCCCGTGAAAACAGGCATCCAGGAACCTAGATTCCCGCTCCCCGCTTAAAGCATGCGGGGACAAGCTTCGAGGGCCGGGAATGACGGATAAAACCTTATCAGCGAATTAAAGTTTTTTAAAAGGTCCAGGTGAGGGAGAGGGAAGTTTTGAGGATGTTCTGGCCTAAAGCGGGAGTTTGGTCTCGGTAGGCAATTTCTTTCAACAGGTCTCCTGCCTTAAAATAGGCTAAGACGGCAGAAAGCTTTAGATAATTATCAATTGGATAGGTCCCTCTGATATTTCCTTCCATTCCGATATTTTCATTCGTAACGGCCAGACCGTTTACGATCAGAACTCCCCTGTCATTGAGTCTTAGATAGGGGAAAACTTCCAGGGTCAGACTGATTTTCTTGTAAGGGTTCAGTTCGACAAACCCTTTAATAGAGGTAAAATTATGGCTGATAAAGTGCCAATATCCGACGGAGGTGGGATCTGCCATATCGACCATCCCGCTGTTTAAATCGATCCCTCCTCCATACCGGGTTTGGTCATTGAAAAGTATTCCCTGACCTCCGGTAAAATCTCCCGCAAGAGAGTTGTAAGAAACCTCATCCGTCGATCTTTTTCCTTTAATCTGCAAGATTTCCATTCCCACCCGCCCAAAATCGAGTTTTGTTGAACCGGAAAGATAAGCATTGATGCCATATCTTGGTTTGTTAACCCTGTAGTCTCCATCATTCCCTGTTATCTGATCGAGTTCCCCCGTCCAGTCGACCACTCCCGCTTTTCCCCCGCCTGTTATCCCAACCGCCAGGGCATTGTTATCAGAGATTAACAATCCGGTTGGAATCTGTTTTTCCTCCGCATAAAAAACGCCTAAAAAATCGCTCTCATTAAGCTTCACGTTCAAATTGATAATATAACCATTTTTATCAAAATCATCCGGATTTCCATTAGAACTTGAGTCAGGCTCCATCAGTTTCAGATAAGCCAGATCGAGGTTAAAGATACTGAAAGGAAAATTGAAGAAGAGATTATCCGAGGTATCGTTTAGAATAATTCCATGACCTAATTTGATTAATCTCCGGCCGGCAGAGAACGTTCCCCCCGGAACCGGAATTTCCAGATAAGCCTGATGAATAAGAGGATCTAAAGGGATGTTTGAACCTGGCCCGCCGGTGGATCCCCAGATATAGCCGCCGGTCGGCTGATTGTTCGGATCGAGATTATTTAAATAGAGTTGAACGACTCCGGTCGTCATCCCCGCTTTTACTGCCGTATTGATTTTAGTCTGTTGAAGAAAATAGTTTGCTCTTTTAACCGGAGGGCCGTAATAACGGTCAAGCTCATCGTAGAGATAATCGGTGAGACGGATATCGCCATTTATTTTAACATCCGTAGCTAATAGAGGGGAAATAAGAATCGTATTGAGGATGAGAAAAGCGCTTAAAAAAAGAGAGAGGGTTGTTTTCTTCATTTCACGATATTTTAATCAACTTTAAGGTTTTTAGAAAGAAAAAAGGCAAAAAAACCCCCGTAGAATAAAAGTTCTACGGGGGTTAAGATATCCACCCTCACCCTACCCTCTCCCATCAAGGGAGAGGGTAGAAAAAGAGGAAATTTAATTAGAAGCTGTAGGTTAATGCGGCGTTGAATTTCGTGATGTTGGCCGCACTCCCACCACCCAGATCTTTAAGCAC
>JBGPKT010000189.1:0-2783 GCA_041486115.1 Nitrospiria bacterium
GAACAGGCCTGCTGAAAAAGAGAGGCGTTTGGGGAATCGGGTGAGGGAACCGTTCCGGGAGCTAAACCCTTCATGGCATGGCTCTTTAAGTATTCCAACAGAACTTCTTCTTCCTGAGACGAGGGAGCCTTGACCTCCATCATCATGCCGCGTCTCCCTTCCATCATTCTCTCCCGGGAAATCATCCGTCCTGCTACAGGGGGCCACTCTTCTGCCGAATGCATCAGGGGGCTGGGAAGGTTGTGACACTGGGAGCAGTAAGTGGTCGTTAACTTAGCCCCCGGGCTTTCCGGATCCGGCAGGTCTTCAGGCTTAATGCCGGGTGGAAGTATTCCGCTCATCATCTCCTGCATCATCCCTTTCATTGAGTCCCGACCCATCATTCCACCGCCCATCATTGTCGAAGACATAGCGCCGGTGAACGAAGAAGGTCCCCCAATCCAGGTCGTGCTGAAAATACCCACGATCCCCATAGCGATCAATACGACGGCTGTTATCAGCAAGTTATTTTTCTGCATGGAAGAACTCCTCTACAAAATATCCCGTTTCTTCTCTTCAAACTCTTCCTTTGAGATCTCCCCACGGGCATACCGTTTCTTCAAGATTTCCAGAGCGGACTCCACGGGCCTGCTGGGTTCACCTCCCACGGTTCTCTGGATCGCCCAGATGACCAGGAGAACGATCCCTGCAATCAGGACAATCCAAAAGACCATTCCGAAGATCATCCAGATCCCCATTCCTCCACCCATCATGCCGTAATTCATCATGGCTCATCCTCCTTTATTTAAAATTTCCTCCCTTTCCAGAGTAAATAAATCGCCGGAATGACGAAAAGAGTCAGAATGGTTGTGGAAACCATTCCGCCGACCATCGGAACGGCAATTCTTTTCATCACGTCGGCGCCGGTTCCATGACTCCACAAAATCGGAAGAAGTCCGGCAATAATCGCTGTTGCCGTCATGACAATCGGTCGCACCCTTTTCACCGCGCCTTCCACGATTCCCTCTATGATTTCTTCGTTATTTTCCAAGGTTCCTTTTTCCTCCCGGTTTTTTAAAGCCTGCTCCAGATAAACAATCATAATCACTCCGATTTCGGTGGCTACCCCTGCCAGAGCGATAAATCCGACCCAGACGGCGACACTCAGGTTATAATGCAGGGAAAAAAGATTCAAAACAGAGAGCAAAATCACCCCGCCGATTAATGAAAAAGGAACCGTTAAGAGAACCAAAAGGGAACGGCTAACTGAATTAAAATTGAGATAGAGAAGCACAAAGATCACGAGTAAAGTCATCGGAATAATGATCTTAAACCGCTCTTTTGCTCTTTGGAGATACTGATAAGAGCCGACCCAGCCTAAAGTGGTCCCTTTCAGATCTATTTTCTGAGCGATTTTTGCTTTGGCTTCGTCAACATACCCTCCCAAATCTCTTCCTGTCACATCGACATAAACGATTCCTGCCAGCGAGCCATTTTCATCTTTAATCATGGGCGCCCCTGTCGATATGGAGATATCCGCCAATTGAGACATGGGAATCTGAGTTCCTGCCGGAGTCGGAACCAGAACTCTTCCTAACTTATTTAAATTATCTCTGAACTCCTGCGGGTATCTGACATTCACCGAATATCTTTCCCTTCCCGAGATAATCGTGGTGATATTGGCTCCCCCGATCGCTGATTCAATCATTTCTTCGATATCTGAGACAGAGAGGTCGTACCGGGCGGCTTTCTGGCGGTCGATTTTAAAATCAATATAATACCCTCCGCTGACCCGTTCTGAAAAAGCGCTCCGTGTTCCCGGAATTCCTCCTAGTAAACCTTCGATTTCTTTTCCCACCCGATCGATTTCATCAAGATTTCTCCCATAGATTTTGATTCCCACGGCGCTTCTCACCCCGGTGGCCAGCATTTCCGTCCGGGTTTGAATCGGCATCCACCAGATGTTGGGAATTCCGGGAAAATGAACCTTCTCGTCCATCTGGGCAATGAGTTTATCCCAGGTCATACCCGGTCTCCATTGATCTTCGGGCTTTAAGGTAATCGTGATTTCAGCCATCGACATCGGGGCGGGATCGGTAGAGGTATCCGCCCGGCCGATCTTGCCGAAAACCGTTTCTACTTCAGGAAACTTTTTCAGTAAAGCGTCCTGCTGCCCAAGAATCTGCGAAGCTTTGGTGATTGAAATCCCGGGAAGGGTTGTCGGCATATAAAGGATGGTTCCTTCGTTTAAAGGGGGCATAAATTCCGATCCCATCTTTAAAAAGAGGGGAAGGGTCAGAATCAAAACCAGAACGGATAGAATGACTGTTATCAGAGGCCGTTTTAAAACAAAACGAAGCAAAGGTTCATAAACACGAATTAAAAAACGGTTAATCGGGTTTTTGGCTATGGGAGTAATTTTCCCGCGGATGAAATAGACCATCAGCAAAGGGATCAGGGTAATTGAAAGAAACGCGGCAAAAAACATCGAAAAAGTTTTGGTAAACGCGAGGGGTTTAAAAAGCCTTCCTTCCTGGGCTTCCAACGTAAAAATAGGCATAAAAGAGACGGTAATGATCAGAAGCGAAAAAAAGAGGGGCTTCCCCAGTTCTTTGGCCGCTTCCAGAATCACTTCCGACCGGGCTTTGCCGGGTTCTTCCTCCAGACGCCGATGTGCATTTTCAATCATGACGATTGCGCCATCGGCCATGGCGCCAATCGCAATGGCAATGCCTCCTAAAGACATGACATTGGAGGTCAGATGAAGCGCTTCCATAGCAATAAACGAAAGGAGAATTGCGATC
>JBGPKT010000190.1:0-2778 GCA_041486115.1 Nitrospiria bacterium
GCCTGGTGGATCCATATTCAATGCGTTCCCCCGAAAAGCGGCCACCGGTTCTTTATTCCGGACGCCACTCCTCCAAAATGTAAACGATGGTCCGGATTATACGACCCGAAGTATGATTTCCCGTGGGTGAATAAGACAGTCTGAACAAAATAATTATTTTTTTCCTTGACAAATAAAAAGATCAGGTTTATCTTAAAGCCATTACGTTAAAATCCTTTAGCCTTTTACGGGAGGCAAATCATGAAACAAAAGATGGACAACAAAACCAGTGGATGCCAATTCACTGTAGCAGCGGGCCGTAACCCGTCTGTTTTTGTTTTGTTGTCCATCTTTTGTTTTGTGGATCTACTGGCCTGTGTACCGATTCAAAATAATAGTCTCAAAGAGCCAGAGGTCAGGATGGTAAAGTTCACCTGGTGCGAGCATCCGATGGATGAAACGACAAAGAAGAAATGCGAACGCGTCCCTTTAATGCCAGAACCTTACGTATTACAGCGTGGGTGGGTAATGGTAGGAGAGTTTAGCAAGGTTGGTTCGGATTGTTCTCTTACGAATGCCGCGGTGATTCGTTACTGGGGGACGACTAAAGGTTTGGGTGAGATCGCGGAAAATGGGTAGGTGAAAAATGGACCGCGTAATGATCGGAGAAGAGTCTCAGTCAAGTTTCGGGTACGGGGACGGGTACTAAAAACAACAGAATGAGGTATTGATGGATTGGAAATCCTTTTTAAAAACCTTAATCACTGCGATTGGCTTGATGGTGGGCTTCTTTGCCGTGACGATAGCCATGTTTCTGGCGGCGCCATGAGTGAGAAGAGAAAAACAGACCGAAGAAAACCCGTTGAGAATGGGCAAAGGGAATCTGATCGGATCCCGGAGATTTATTTGTACGATCGGAGAAAAGGCTACAGGAGCAAAATTCTTGAGAAATATCCTATTGATCTTGACGCCATGGGGGCCGAGCAGTCTTCCCTTGAAAAAATCCGTGGGGAGAATGGAATGAAATGAGTTTTAACCGGATTAAGAACTCAAAGATGAATTCAGACCGTCAGCCTCTCCTGGGTAAAATCTCCCTTGGTATTAAACTAAAAAACGCCTCCGGGACGGAATATCCTAAAGAGGTGGATTATTTTGTTGTCCCGGAGGCTGTCCAGAAGGTCCATGGTGAAAAGCCCAAGGCGCTCCCCTGCATGTTCGTTATCGACAATGAATTCGAGGCAGTAAAGCAATTCTATGCCGTGTACGGATCCAACCGTAAAATGAAATGCAGCGGGGACGGCCATACGGCCGAGCGCCGGAATGATGTTGGGATCGAAAAGATGTCTTGTCCCGGTCCGGAGGATTGCGACTTTGGAAAGCAGAATGGATGCAAGGCCCAAACCGACCTGTACGTAACGCTTCACCAGGTGAATATGGGAGGCGTGTATAAATTGAGCACCCGGGGCCTTACTTCCGGAGCTGACATTCTTACCGGCATCAATCGGGCGAAAATCCTTTTCAAAAGAATTTCCATGGTTCCGATGATGCTGGTCCGGGAAGAAAAAAAGATCATGAACCCAAAGACAAAAAACATGGATACCCATTGGCCGGTCAGGTTCTATCCGGTGGCCACCGCGGAGGAAGTGATTCGCTTGAGGCAGGGGATCGACGGGATTCAGGATAATTCCGGTCTATTACCAGCTCCGCAGGAACCTGTTGTGGAGGGAGAAGTGATCTCCGTGGGCGCCGACAAGGCCTCTAAACTGGAAAACCCATGCCAGGACATCTACGCGAGCTTTTCGCTTCGCCTTGAGGCTTGTAAGACGTTGACAGAGCTTTTATCGCTTGGCGAGGAGCTCAAAGGTAACATTGACGCTATTCCGGCCATAGATGCTGAAAAACTAAGAGAAGAGTTCAGACTTAAACGGGTAAATTTAAAATAGGAGGCGAAGATGGCAAAGCGTAGAGCGTACAAGACGGTGATTTTAGAGCAATTAAAGGAACTTAAGGAAAGGGAGACCTCTTTGATGAAACAACTGGCGTTTGTCAGGGTTGAGATCTCGACAACCGAAAAGATTCTGGGACCCTATGTGATACCGAAGAAAGCAAAATCAAGGGTCCCCATTACTCCTGTCCATTCGGAGAGTTTGAAAAAAGACCCCCTGGCGACACGAATAGTTAATATCACGTCAACTTAAACTGGAGGCGCTGAGATGGAGAGAAACTGCCTTACCTGTAATAAACCTTTACACCTTTCGTCTCATCAGAAAAAGAAGCTCTACTGTTCTCATCGGTGCATGCCCAGTTACCCAATAAAAGGGCGAAACGAACAAGACAAACCTGCGGAACCAGTAAAGAAAGAAAAGTAAAATTGGAATATTTTTCTATTGTCAACTTTTCAATTTATCAGCACTACAAATTCAGATCCCCGCCCTGGGTGAAACTTCACACTTCGATCCTTAATTCCCATAATTTTTTTCAGCTAGATGAAAGCTCAAAACTGCACCTTCTGCTACTTTTAGTGGTAGCATCGCGCAATAACAACAAGATACCAATGGACCAGGTATGGTTACAACATGAGATGGGAGTTGAGACTAATGTTAATTTTAAAATGCTTAAAGATCAAGGGTTTATAGAATATGCTAGCACACCGCTAGCAAAATGCTTGCACGATGCTAGCAACTTGCCCACAAACTTTACAGACAGAGTAGAAATGAGTACAGACAGAGTAGAGAAGAGTAGAGAAGAGAAGTACATACGCTCATCCTTCGCTCTGTTCTGGTCTAGTTATCCCAAACA
>JBGPKT010000191.1:0-2757 GCA_041486115.1 Nitrospiria bacterium
AGAATCAAAACCAGAACGGATAGAATGACTGTTATCAGAGGCCGTTTTAAAACAAAACGAAGCAAAGGTTCATAAACACGAATTAAAAAACGGTTAATCGGGTTTTTGGCTATGGGAGTGATTTTCCCGCGGATGAAATAGACCATCAGCAAAGGGATCAGGGTAATCGAAAGAAACGCCGCAAAAAACATCGAGAAAGTCTTGGTAAACGCGAGGGGTTTAAAAAGCCTTCCTTCCTGGGCTTCCAGTGTAAAAATAGGCATAAACGAAACCGTGATGATCAGAAGCGAAAAAAAGAGCGGCTTCCCCAGTTCTTTGGCCGCTTCCAGAATCACTTCCGCCCGGGCTTTATCGGGCTCTTCCTCAAGACGCCGATGCGCATTTTCAATCATGACGATTGCGCCATCGGCCATGGCCCCAATCGCGATGGCAATGCCTCCTAAAGACATGACATTGGAGGTCAGATGAAGCGCTTCCATAGCAATAAACGAAAGGAGAATTGCGATCGGGAGGCTGATAATCACGACCAGAGCGGACCGGAAATGAAATAAAAACAAAATCGTTACCAGACTGACGACCAGGGTGACTTCAATCAGCTTTTCTTTCAGAGTCGCGATGGCCCGCAAAATGAGATCCGACCGGTCATAGGTTGGAATGATTTTTAGCCCCTCCGGCAGACCCGGCTGAATTTCAGCAATCTTGGCCTTAACCCGGTCAATCACGCTCAAGGCGTTTTCTCCGTACCGCATGATGACAATCCCGCCGACGACTTCACCCTCCCCGTTTAATTCCGTGACCCCTCTTCGCATTTCAGGCCCTAAAGAGACGGAGGCGACCTCTTTGAGTAAAATCGTAACGCCATTCTTGTTGACACCCAGCGGGACCTGTTCAAGATCACTTAAGGTCTTGATATAGCCCTGGCCCCGGATCATATATTCACGCTCGCTTAATTCGATGGAACGTCCTCCGACATCGTTATTGGCCATACGAATCGCCTGAGTGACTTTTGTAAAGGGGATATTTAACGCCAGGAGACGCTGCGGATCGACATGAACCTGGTATTGCTTTTCAAATCCCCCGACCGAGGCGACTTCAGCCACCCCTGGAATCGCCTGCAATTGATACCGCAAGGTCCAGTCCTGATAGGCCCTAAGATCCGCCAGACTCCGTTTTCCCGACCGGTCCACCAGCGCGTATTCATAAACCCAGCCGACCCCCGTGGCATCCGGTCCCAACACCGGATGGACCCCTTCCGGAAGTTTGCCGGTGACTTTGCTCATAAACTCCAACACCCTGCTTCGGGCCCAATACATATCGGTCCCATCTTCGAAAACGATATAGACATACGAAAATCCAAAGTCAGACGATCCCCGGACATATTTGACTTTGGGAGCTCCGAGCATGGAAGTCACTATGGGATAGGTAATCTGATCTTCCATAAGATTGGGACTCCTCCCCTCCCATTCGGTATAGACAATCACCTGGACATCGGAGAGATCCGGTATGGCGTCCAGCGGGGTATGGATGACGGCCCAATAACCCCAGACGGAAAGAAAGACCACACCCAACAGAACGATCAGTGGATTCTTACCGCAAAAGTCGATTACTTTTTCAATCATAAAAGGAAGCTCCAGAAGAGATCAGTTCTAAGGTGTTGAACCTGCAGGCCGGGGCGGGTCTCCTCCCCGGTCCTTATCCCTTATTTCACCTGCAGGTTAAAAGATTCTTTTACGTCAGTCTGACCTTTTCTTTTGATCGTCACATCGATTTTCCATTCCCCCGCCATCGCAAATTTGACCGTTCCCTCGTAAGCCTCTTTTACAAACGATCCTTTGGCCTCGTCAACCATCATTCCGGGCATCGTCATCGTGTAGGCAAAAGTGACGTCCGCATCCCGAATGATTTGATTCTTAGGATCAGTCACTTTGACGGAGACTTTATTCTCTCCAACATGAGGCGGTTCCGGAGAAAACCCTAAAGTGAAGGCAAGCTGACCTGCTTTTTTAGACCGCGGGGTCTCCTTCTTCTCCGTCCCGCTCATATCCATATCCTTCATGTCCATTCCGGCCATTTCCATCCCTTTCATCTCCATCTTTCCCATGGAAGCCTGCTCCATTTTGATCCCTCCCATCCCCAGCATGCCCATCATACTTGCGGCGGACATGAGCTTGCTTTCCGAATCGATTAAAAAGGTGGCCGAGGTGACAATCGGCTCTCCTTCCTTGACCCCTTCCAGCACCTCAATCTCGTTGTCATACCGCTGTCCCATCTTGATTTGTCTCGGCTCAAATAGTCCGTTTCCACGGTCTAAGAAAACCATTTGATGCAAACCGGAATCGAGGACCGCTTCGCTGGGCACCACCAATCTGTCTGGAGCCTGGACCTGGATTTGCACATCCCCGTACATTCCCGGTTTAAGAAGAAAGCCGGGATTGGGGAGTTCAATCCGGGCTTTGACGGTCCGCGTTTCCGGGTTTAAATTAGGGAAGATGTAAATCAGTTTCCCGGAAAAGGTTTTGCCTGGGTAGGCGGTAAAGGAGATCGTGACCGGTTGATCCTGTTTAAGAGAGGCCATATCCGATTCATAAATATCCGCATAAACCCATACCGTGGATAAATCGGCAATCTCATACAGTTCCATCTCGGGAGTCACGTAATCTCCTTTTGAAACCGATTTTTTCATGACATATCCATTGGCCGGAGAATAAATATTGGTCTCCGGTTCCACCGCCTCTCCCTGATCCAGTTGATTGATCT
>JBGPKT010000192.1:0-2736 GCA_041486115.1 Nitrospiria bacterium
ATTCTCATACGGTTTCGAAGGGGAGTTCCGGTACCATGAAAATAGAGCCTGGAATATCGGTGTTATTCAATCCCAGGCCGAAACGGTAGAAGCGGCGCCAGTCTCCTATCAAAATCTGACAGGAACCCTTTATGAATCATTTAACAACACCACTTTTTCTGCCGGACAGAGAGTTTTCTACCGGCAGGCTTCAGTGCTGGTTGCCCTGAATGTTCTTTACGGAAGGCTGACGGACCGAAACCTTCTTAATTCAGGCGGATTCCGGATCGTGCGGTTTCCAGACGAAAGTTACACTTCGGCAGGGTTTATTTTTGGTGTTGATTGGAATTTTCCCATTGCCAAAAATATCTGGATTGGTTTTGCCCCTAGGCTGAACCTCTTTCTTAGCGGGCAATTCAACCACCTCCTATTACCTGGAGTTATCGACTATGCGTTTTAATTTTCAGAAATTGATGTTTTTCATGGTGTTTTTTTCAGCGAGTCTTGCCACAGCTAAATCTCCCGATATACTACTTTCCAGGGGAGAAAAAGCCCATATCCGTTATGAGAATGTTCAAAAAATTGTCATTGAAGATGAAAAGATTGCCGACGTCACCGTCGATTACCCGGCCAAACAGATTGAAATCACCGGAAAAGAACCGGGTGAAACCGAGCTGGTGATTCTGACCACCGCGGGAAATAAAAAGAGTTATGCGGTGAAAGTGTTTAGTAAGGGGAGAAGGTCAACAATCAGTGAAATCAGGGAATTAATAGAAAACTTTCAGTCTGTCAACGCGACTCAAAAAGGGAGTAAAATTCTGGTCAGAGGGAGCGTTCAGAGTGAAAGGGAAATCGCTGAATTAAATAAACTGATCGGCGGTTTTCCGGAGGTTATTCAGCAGGTTCAGATCAAGAAAGAAAACAGCTTCAGGGTTCTGGAAAAAGAAATCCAATCCAACGCGAAATTGCCCCATCTGGAGGTGCAGGTCACCGAAGAGCGGATTTTCCTTAAGGGAGAGGTCTATGATGAAAGTTCCAGAGCGAACGCCGAGAAGATTGCCGGTACTTATGGCAAACCGGTTATGAATCTGATTCATGTCATCCGCCCCATGATTGAAATGGATGTTAAAATCGTTCAGGTCGATATCGGCGAGGGTGAAGCCTTTGGAGGAAATATATTGAAAAATTTAGGCGTTACTATGGAAGGTCAGGCCGGGAGCGATACGGGACCTCACTTTTTGCTATCCACTCAGGCGACGGCTTCCCTCAATATTTTAGTCAACCATGGAAAGGCCAAAATATTATCCGAACCCCATCTCACCTCCCGGAGCGGCGAACATGCCACCTTCCACTCGGGAGGAGAAATCGGATTCAGAGTTTCAGGAGTAGGGCATGCCGATGTGAAATTTAAGGAATATGGTTTGATTCTCCAGATTGAG
The DNA here is from genome assembly GCA_041486115.1 of Nitrospiria bacterium. GTDB lineage: Bacteria > Nitrospirota > Nitrospiria > JACQBW01 > JACQBW01 > JACQBY01. The sequence continues at coordinate 1,419 of JBGPKT010000192.1, forward strand.
CCTCATATCACCGAACAGGAGAATATTGAAAGCCATATCAGCCTTGAAATCAGTTCGCCAACCAGTGCTCCTGCCTCTTCGCAGGATGTCGGTTTTACCAAATTCAACGCGGAATCTCATCTGATCGGTAAACCGAATGAAACGATTATCATTGCCGGCCTGGCCGAGAACATTGAGCGCCGTTTTCAAGAACAGACTCCCTTGCTGAGCGACATTCCGGTCTTGAGCCTCTTTTTTAAACAGGAACAGAACCAGCTTTCCCGGAAAGAACTTCTCATGATTGTGACTCCCACGCTATCGAAAGTGGAAAAGAATGCCGATTATATGTCTCATTCGATACGGCAAAAGGAAGACATCGAAAATTTATTAACTGACGAAAATGAAGCTCCCTGAACGATTGGAAAAACGGAGAGTAAATGGTTCCTGTTTTAAAATTCTTAAACAGATCGATCCCGGTGGATAAAGCGAGTTTTGTCATCGGAAGGTCGTCGGAATGGGATCTGGTTCTGCCGGAGCCTTCCATATCGAGGAAACATGCGAGGATTCTCGAACTTAACGGGAAATACTATCTCGAAGATCTCAATAGCAGAACCGGAACCCGGTTAAATGGCACCCCTGTTTCAAAAGGGGAGTTGACCGATGAGGACCTTATTTCATTGGGTCCTTTTACGCTGGTTTACTGCGCAAAATACGATTTCAATCTCCCTCCATGGAAAAATCAGGATCCCGCGGAAAAATGGATGGGACATCTGGATGATACGCTTTATTTATTGAAGAAAGAGTTTCATCAGGAGCTTTTTAAACAAATTGACTTGAAAAAAATATCCTTGGAATCTCCGGAGGATGTAGATTTAAGGCGGAAAACAAAAGATGCCCTTGAAAAAATCATTCAGAAAAACAGCCATAAGATTCCGGACCAGGTGCCGGCCGATCTATTTTTAAAAGAACTCCTGGATGAAATACTTGGTCTCGGCCCTTTGGAGCCCTTTTTAAAAGACCCTGAAGTCACCGAGGTCATGGTCAATGGTTCAAAAAATATTTATGTTGAAAAAAATGGAAAATTGATTTTTACTGAAAAACATTTTATGGGGGATGAACAAGTTAGAACAGCAATCGAAAGGATTGTTCATCCTCTCGGAAGGCGAATTGATGAAAGTTCTCCCATGGTCGATGCGCGGTTAAAAGACGGGAGCCGGGTGAACGCCATTATTCCCCCTCTTTCGCTTAGCGGCCAGGTGATCACGGTACGGAAGTTTCCTTCTCACCGGATCAGTGCCGACAAATTAATCGAGATGAACTCTTTAAGCAGACAGATGGC
>JBGPKT010000193.1:0-2723 GCA_041486115.1 Nitrospiria bacterium
GGAATTCCGGGGCCGTTATCGCCAATGCTGACCCGAACATACTTTTCCTCTTTCAAGCCAAGCTCTCCGGTCTCTACCCCCTGCAGAATATTTTTCGCCTTAACCGAAACAGTTCCCCCTTCCGGCATCGCCTGTTTCGCATTAATGACCAGATTCTGAATCACCTGGCCCAGTTGACCGATATCGGCTTCGACCGGCCAGAGATCATTTTGAATTTCAAAACGGCTCTGCAGATGTGATCCCGATAATGAAAAATGGACCTCTTTTTCAAGAAGCTCCTTTAATAAAAACCGGGTTTTAACCGGTTTGCCCCCTTTTGCAAAGGTCAGAAGCTGTCTCGCAAGACCGGCCGCCCGGTCAGAGGCCGATTCCGCCTCGTTTAAGATCGTAAAGATTTCATCGCCGGGCTGAACAGAGGCTTTGGCCAGGGATAAGTTTCCCATGATGCCGGTCAGGATATTATTGAAATCATGGGCAATTCCTCCCGCAAGGAGCCCCAGAGATTCCAGCTTCCCTGCTTTAATCAGTTCCTCTTCCATTTTCTTTTTTTCGGTGATATCGGTAAAGGTGGAGACAATCCCAATTTTATTGCCATGTCCATCCGTTAAAGGAGAAGATAAAACCAGAACATCAAACCGGCTCCCATTTTTGCGTTGAAAGCGGTATTCAACTGTTTTTGGCATCTTTCCGGAAGAAACCCGTTTCCTGAAAAGCTCCTGAATAGAGTTCATCTCTTCGGGAGGCCAGAAAGGGTGAGGGGGTTTTGAACCGATCAGCTCCTCCTCTTTCCATCCGACCATTTCACAGAAAGAAGGATTCACGTAAATGATCTCTCCCTCCAGGTTTACAGCGGCAACCCCTGCCAGCATCGCCTCTTCAATCGGCTTCCGGTAGGCATGCTCCAGCCTGAGCTTTTCCTCCATCAATTTTCGCTCGGTAATATCCCGTGTGATCGCAATCACCCCTATCGTTTTTCCCGAATGATCTCGATAAGGGCTTTTTGTTGAAAGAAAGGTTCTCTTCCCCTCTTCGAGGTTTACTGTAATTTCATAGGTTAAGGTTTCTCCGGTCAGGATAACCTGTTGATCTGTCTGTTCAATCTTTTTCGCAGTTTCTGGAGGAAAATCAAGTATAGAATTATCTTTTCCAATTAATTCCTGCGGGGTTTTTCCAAAGTTAGCCGCTCCAGCATCGTTAACCAATAAATATCGGCCTTGAAGGTCCTTAATGAAGATTGTATCTTTTGTTTCCTCAAGAATTGCCTTTAGGAGATTGGCGCTTTCTCTAAGTTTGTCTTCTAACGTTTTTTTCATAGTTCAAATGAGAATTCATAAAGGTTCTGTCAAAAAAGGAAAACGATTTCGGCTTATACTGTTTTAATTGTACTCGAATTTTTAGAAATTAAAAACAACCTGTTCAATAAAACCTGTCTCATTTTCCAGGATGCACAGGGATTGAAAATGGGGTAAGATCTTATTATAAATTATAAACTTTAGAATTTTAATAATGTGTAAAAATCAGGAGAAGAATCATGTCTCAGGTTAGAAAAATCAAATCGGTCTGGAAAAGCGTTCCGACCATGGAAGGCGCCGGGGTTCAATTGAAACGGGCCTTTGGTTACCATCAGGTTCCCAAGCTCGACCCTTTCCTGATGATGGATGATTTCCACTCCAGCGACCCTTCGGAATATCTTGCCGGTTTCCCCTGGCATCCGCACCGGGGAATCGAAACGATTACCTATGTTCTGGAAGGGGTGGTGGAACATGAAGACAGCATGGGGAATAAGGGGGTCATCACGTCGGGAGATGTTCAATGGATGACGGCCGGGAGCGGCATTCTTCATCAGGAGATGCCGAAAATCGGGCCGGAGAGGCGGATCTGGGGATACCAACTCTGGGCAAATCTCCCTGCCTCTCATAAAATGATGGAACCCCGTTACCGTGATCTGAAAGCCGGTCAGATTCCGGAAGTTAAATTACCCTCCGGTGTGACGGTGAAAATTGTCAGCGGAACGGTAGAGGGCGTCTCAGGCCCTGTGACGGACATCATCATCGACCCGGAGTACCTCGACATATCGATTCCTCCCGGAACCGCATTTTCTCATCCGGTCAAACCGGGCCATACCGTTTTTACCTATATTCTTAGCGGAAAAGGGCATTTCGACCCGAACCCAAAAACCGGAAAGGTCAGTTCGGAGAATCTGGTCCTTTATGATCCGCAAGGGGATCAGGTTGAAATTGTTACAGAAGAGTCCCCTCTCCGTCTTCTTCTGATTTCAGGAAAGCCTCTGGGAGAGCCGGTTGCCTGGTATGGGCCCATTGTGATGAATACCCAGGAGGAGCTGGAGGTCGCTTTTGAGGAGTATCAGGCCAGAACTTTTATCAAACACAAAGCCAAATAAATATTCTATTTTTTGGAGGGTTTGAAAAAAAACTTCCATTTCTTTCCATCGTAATGAAAAATCTGTCCGCCATCTCCAATCGCAAAAATGCTTTCAGGCCCCTCTCCCCAGATCCCTCTCAAAGGTTCCTTTGTCGGGGTCGCCATTTTTTGCCAGACGGTTCCTCTATAGTGAAGGATCAGGCCATTTTCTCCTGCCACAAAAACATCCTGACCGGAACTTCCCCATACCGCCCGGAGGAGTTCGGTGACCCCGCTTTCCATCGGAGACCAGCTCTTTCCGTCAAAATGAAGGATCACTCCCTCGTCACCGACTAAAAAAA
>JBGPKT010000194.1:0-2719 GCA_041486115.1 Nitrospiria bacterium
AAAATGTCACCGTAGAGAGCGTGACGCAGGTCTATTATGAAACATCCGGGCACCACCGGTTTGACGCCCTCTGCCGGATCCTCGATGTTTATCAGCCTGTGTTGACCCTGATTTTCTGTGAGACCAAGCAGAACGTTGACACGCTGACGGCCCGCCTGAACAAAGCCGGGCATGTGAGTGAAGCGATTCATGGGGACTTGAGCCAGGCGCAACGGGACAAGGTGATGAAAAAATTCAGGGACGGAACGGTCAAGATCCTTGTCGCGACCGATGTGGCGGCCAGGGGACTCAATGTCACGGCAGTGTCTCACGTGATTAATTACAATCTTCCGAAAAATACTGAAACCTATATTCACCGGATCGGCCGGACCGGCCGGGCGGGACTGGAGGGAACGGCCATTACCCTGATCTCTCCGCATGAATTCAGGGACCTGAAAACCATTCAGTCGCAGTCAAAAACCAGAATAGAAAAAAAAGAGCTCCCTTCAGATCATGAAGTCAAAAATGCGCGGATCAAGGGAGTTCAAAACCAGATTGAAACGGTTTTAAAGAAGGGAGCGGTTAAAAAATATTCTCCCTGGCTTTCAGAGCTTTATTCGTTCTTTACGCCGGAAGATGTGGCCTCCGCCCTTCTTTACCTTTTTGACCATGTCGAGCCGGTTGAAATTCACGAAAAAGAGGATTTCAAAAACAGGTCGCGTTCTGACTCACGGCCGGATTTTCGTCGTCGTGACCGGGGGGAAGGCCGGAGCGAACGGGGATTCCCACGAAAAACCCGGGGGTTTGAATCCGAAAAACGGGAGAAACCGGCGGAGAAAAGGTACGGTGAGAAAAAAGAGGCGCTTCGCGGCAAAGAGGTCTATATGATGCCGGTGATGACGAGAGCAAGAAGACCCAAACCCGCAAATTCATAGGTTGGTGAAAAAGCCCGGTGGATGAGAAGGGGCTTGCGGTTTTTTATTGTTAGAAAGGGAGGTTGATAGCGGCATGGAGGTTGTTGCCGCTCAAGGCATTCTTTCCGACCGCAATCGATCTGTCAATTCCACCGGTCAGGGTGAATTTTTTCATAAAGAGGCGTAATGATCCGGAGGCGATCGCGTAATCCTGGCTGTCCCCATAGCCGCTGGTGCCGATCCCTTCCAGGATCAGGATCCAGTGATCATCAAGTGGAAAATAGCCAGCCGCTCCAAACCGGGCATGCCTTTCTTGTGTAGACTGGCTTAAATCCTGTCCAAAAACCCCCCCTTCAGCAACCAGATTGAACGAATAATCCGGGAGATCGATTTTCGACTGGGCAATCAATAAAAGATCGACGCCATAATTATTTACAGTCCGAAGCCCTTTATTTTGGTCGCCTGTCGGCAATTCCAGGGAAGCGGCCAGGGCCAGAGCGGGAATATCTTCGTCGATCTGATTGATCAGATGAATTTTTCCTGCCACTTTGACATCTCCCAGCCCGTTTTGATTTTCGCTCTGAACAAAATAAGGAACGACCAGGGAGCCTTCAATTCCATTAAGAATACCGGCAGACAAGACAGCTTCAGCTGTCCCTTTTTTGTAACTCGAGGCGTCGTCTTTAAATGCGGCACCAAAAAGAGAGCCCTGAACCTCCCCTTTCTGAAGCGTCTGAACGGAATCGACATAATAATAACCGCTTAGCCCTTTGAAGTTAGGAGCGACAGGGTAATCATCGACATCTTCTGCCGCAAAAACAGGATCAACGCAAACCAGAAGAAGCAGCAGAAAAACCAGCCATTTTTTAATCATCAGACTCCTTGTTATTGAAGGTTGTCAATCGTATTGATAGGGGCCCCCTGCGCCGCCCCTTATTTTTTATTTCCAAGATACCAGGCAATGGTCTTTTTAAGACCTTCTTCAAACCCTGTTTTGGCTTTGAAACCAAACTCTTTTAAAGCCCGTGTGGTATCGAGACAACGGCGGGGCTGCCCGTCGGGCTTTGTCGTATCCCAGACGATCTTCCCGGTAAAGCCGGAAAGTTTGGCAATCAGTTCTGCCAACTCTTTAATTGAAATTTCAAACCCGGCACCGAGATTGACCGGATCCGCTTTATCATATTTTTCAGCGGCAAGAATAATTCCTTCCGCGCAATCCTCGACATATAAGAATTCCCGGGTGGCGCGACCGGTTCCCCAGACCACGACCTCTTTTTCTCCCTGCCGAATGGCATCCACGCATTTTTTGATCAAGGCGGGAATGACATGAGAAGAGCGGGGATCGAAATTATCGTTGGGACCATACAGGTTGACCGGAAGGAGATAGATCGAGTTAAAGCCATATTGCTGACGATACGATTGGGACTGAATGAGCATCATTTTTTTTGCTAGGCCGTAGGGAGCGTTTGTCTCTTCGGGATAACCATCCCAGAGCGCGTCTTCTTTAAAAGGAACCGGTGTGAATTTAGGGTAGGCGCAAATCGTTCCCAGAGCGACAAATTTTTTGAGGCCATAGAGCCGGGCTTCTTCCATCAGCAAGGCGCCCATGATCAGGTTCTGGTAAAAAAAGCTCCCCGGATTTTCGCGATTGGCGCCGATCCCTCCGACTACCGCGGCCAGGTGTATTAAAACGTCAGGGTGGAGTTCCCGGTATAACCGTTTGACCGCCTCATGTTCAACCAGGTTGTAATCTTTGCTCCGGATGGTAAAAACCTGCTGGCAGCCTTTCCCTTTAAGCCCCTCCACCACATAAGAGCCGAGGAATC
>JBGPKT010000195.1:0-2694 GCA_041486115.1 Nitrospiria bacterium
CCCTATCTTACCGATTATTCCCGCTTCAGATCCGCTCTATTACCGACAGAAGGTCCAATTTAAAATATCGTTTCTCCATGACCGTCCCATCATCGGGTTTTATCGTCCTGAATCGAAAAATGTTGTTCCCGTTGTGCGCGGTCATATCATCAAACCTCTCTTGAATTCTTTATTAGGCGAGGTCCGGCAGCTAATCGAAAGAACCCCTGATATATATCGCCCCTTCAATGAGATCGCTTTTTCTGTTTCGTCGCTCAACGACGACATCTTCATCGAACTGAGTGGCGGACTTGACTCTCGCCTTGCATCGGAGAAACAAGGCCGACCGACGCAGGACGCGGGTGCCGGCTCTTTTCCGGACAATGCCCTGCAGGATTTCTTTAAACTTCCGTTTCATATCAGGGGACTCGCCATCACTCAAAACGAAAAACAGGTCAAGGTTTTTGGAAAAACCTCTATTGTCCATTCCATTAAAAACCCCCTTGATCCCGCCGAATCCCTTAAATCAAGAAACAGCGGCGGCGTTTTTTCACAGGTAAACCGGGAGATGAACTTAAAATTAATTGAGACCCTGATGTCGTGGGTAAACTTAACAGGAAAAGAAGAGGTTTTAGAGCTCTTCTCGGGAAATGGCAACTTCACCCTCTTATTGGCCAAGTATGCGGCTCATCTTACTACAGTAGAAGAAAACCCCCTCGCTGTTGAAGATCTTCGATACAACCTTCAATCAAACGGGATCAAAAACTGTTCGGTCAGAAAAGGGAAAGCTCAAGAGGTCCTGTCGCGCTGGGATAAATCGAAATTCCCTTTAGACCTGTTGATTCTCGATCCTCCGAGAGAAGGGATCGATCCGCCGTCCATTAAATCGATCTTAAGAATCGCCCCCCGCAGGATTTACTATATTTCGTGCGATCCGGCGACTCTGGCAAGAGATCTAAAAGCTTTATCAAAAAGCTACAACATCCAGCGGATCGCTCCGTTTGACATGTTTCCTCAAACCGCCCACCTGGAAACCCTGACAGAACTCCGGCGCAAGTCATAAACTCCCTGTTTTTGAAATCCCCGTTGACAAAGTTGCAAAGACGGGTATACTTAATATATCATTTTTGTTAAGCAGAAAATTGTTACCCACCTATTTTCTAAGGAGAGTTTCATGCAAAAAATCAGAAATACTTTTCTATTCGTCATGCTTGGAATGTTTGGTTTTTTATTTACTTATGTTCCCGACTCTCTCGCCATTCCCGCTTTCGCGAGGAAATATGATGTCTCCTGTGTCATGTGTCATACCGCTTTCCCAAAATTAAACGATTTTGGGGTCAATTTCAGAGACAATGGGTTTCAGATGGGCGGTGAAAGCGACCTCCCCACAAACCTCGAAAAAGGTTACTTCCCGATTGCATTCAGAACAACCGTTGGCTATGAATATGCCAGTCAGAACCATGTTCAGGGTGTGACTGGAAATAGCGTGGATAACTATTCTTCCGGGCTGGGGTCTCTTGGAATGGATATTTTAAGCGCGGGAACGATCGACCGGGATATTTCATTTTTAGTGGTTCCAACAGGTGAAAACTCTCTTTTGGGAGGCCCTGCTACCTTTTCATTGGAATCCGCCTGGATCCGATTGGATAATTTAAATGGCTCTCCAATGCTTAATTTGAAAATAGGCTTTGGAGATGTCGATATCCCATTTTCCGAGCATCGCTCTTTAACGCCTAATACTCCTTATCTCATCTATCATTACCTCCCAGGAGTTCCATATAATACAACTTATTTACCTGTGGGAGATTCCACATCAACTGCTTTAACAAACGCTAACGCTTTTGAACTTGGAGCCCATCAGGGAGTAATTCAATTAATGGGACATATGAACGATCCATTGGGTAATTTCAGATATGCGGTCAATCTAATCAGCAATAACCAATATGGCGGACATGATACGGGGTATTACCTTCATGTGACCCAGGCAATGAGAGGGGGAGGATATTCGTCAGGATATCGGGGAGGACTATTTTATTTAAACATGCCGATTCCTACCATCTATGATAACACCCTGACTCCTGCCACAAACGGTCAAAATATAGGATCCAGCTCAAAACCCGCAACCAAGTATGGAATTGATCTAAGTGGAAATTTCCTTGGAAATAAATTAAACGTTTTCGGAGTGTATATGATCGGTCAGGATGCCAAAGAACTGATTACAGGCGCGACAGATGATGCAAAATTCTGGGGAGGATTTGTTGAGGCCAATTACATGGCCACACCCAAGTTGGTTTTGGTTGGAAGATATGATCTGATTAAAAACACCTCTCAACCGATGAGTCAAATTACACCTGCAGGGTGCGCGGTGGGAGCCACAGATCCTTCTTGTGCTTCCATTCCAGCTTCCATTAGTTCCGACGGATATAATGATGTGGATAGCGTTACGCTTGGCGCTCGTTATGCCCTGGTCATCCATAACCGGGGTGAAATCTGGGTCCATAGTGAATTCAACGAGACCAACAATAAAAAAACCGCTTTTGATGGTTCAGACCAGAAAAACGATATGGTCTTTTTAGGATTGGATTTTGCCTATTAAGCAGAAATTTGAGGATTAAACGAAAGAGGCAAGCTGTTATTTTAGCTTGCCTCTTTTTTTATCTAGGAATTAAATGGTGGGGATGCGGAGAATCGAACTCCGATGGGGTTGCCCCCGGC
>JBGPKT010000196.1:0-2614 GCA_041486115.1 Nitrospiria bacterium
ATAACACAAAAGGGAAAGTTGAATTTAACATGATCTGAACCACCGTCTCCTGATGGCTGGTTCACACAAATAAGAAAATAAATTACCACCACCGAAGCAGAGTGTACCTCTTGTAATGAAAAGAGGGAAGCAGAGTGTAGGGGGCGGGTAGATAACTTGAACGTTATCTGCCGGCCCCCTTTTTTTTTGGTCAAAAAATGCCATGGATATTTCTGTTCATCATTTTATTTTCAACAAGGGCAGACGCTGCGACCTGCTTCGACGAGGCGGGGAATCAATACCGCGTGTCGCCCCGTTTATTGGGCGCGATTGCCAGGCACGAATCAGGGATGAATCCGCAGGCCGTTCACAAGAACAGAGACGGCACAAGGGATTACGGGCTGATGCAGGTGAACGACCGTTGGATTCCTTCCCTCCGTCAATATGGGATCACGAAAGAGAAACTGATGGAACCCTGCCAAAACATTTATGTCGGGGCCATGATCCTGCGAAGCCTGTTTGACCGGTATGGGGAGAACTGGACCGCGGTCGGGCATTACAACGCCGCGCATCCATTGATAGCCGCAAAATATGCCTGGAAGATTCATCGGTATATCACGAGGAAAACTTCTCTGGCGAGGAGATAGACAAATGCTGGGAACATTCTTTTTAGGATTAATTCTTCTGCAAGACCCGGACGGTTTAAATTTTCTGTTTTGCAAGAATTTCTGTCCTTTACCTACCCATAAGACTCTTAAAACCGGAATAGAGCCCGAAAATATCCCAGCCGCTCCGTCGTCAGAGAGTTCCATACCCGAACCCGCGAGTATTGCCCCTTCCACCCTCCCTTCTAATACGGAAATAGGGGCGATGGTTAAAACCGCGATTCTCGATACCCTTTCGCCGCAAAAAGTCAGCGCGGCCAAACTCCCACTCTCCTTGACGGTTCATTTTGATTACAACTCCTACCGTTTGTCGGATGAAACGGGGGAGGAGCTTAAAGAATATGTAAAGAAGCTCTCCCATGATCAGCACAGCCTTACCGGGACCCTCGATATCACCGGCTTTACTGATTCGAAGGGGAGCAAGGCCTACAACGATCTTCTTGCGAAGAAGCGGGCGCGAGAAGTGGCCAGGGCGCTCATCAACCTTGGCTACAAGAACTTTCGTGTTTCGGGAGCCGGCAAGTGTTGTTACGCCGACCCCGAATCCGAAAGCGCAAACAACCGCCGGGTAGAGATCCACCGAGCCGCTTTCCCGGCCAATAACAACCCATCAAATCCTTAAGGAGGTTTTATATGTTCAAAAAATTAATTCTATTGGTGTTAAAAGCAATGGCCATCCTGCGTGAGCTTTTGCGTAACCCTCAAAAGAGGGTCCGGGCATTCTCCCTTCTCCTCCTCTTTGGGGTTCTCTTTTTTATTTTTTCCGGAAAGGCCTACGCGGGAACCCCTCCCGCAACCACCGACCCTTTCTATGCCGCATATAGCCTGCTCTGGGGCTGGGCCACCGGAACATTGGCGAAGGTCCTGGCGATTGTCGGGTTTCTGATCGGTTTAGGGGTTGCCGCGGCACGTCAGTCCGCCATGCCGGCCTTGATGGGTTTTGTCCTCGCGATCGTCGTCGCGGTGGTCCCGAACATCATCATGACCGTGATCGGGGCGGTCATTTAACTATCTTACACCGTCGCCCGCCGCTTCCGGGGGACGGGTACGATCTGGGACCTGAGAACGATGGAAAATCAGGACTTTGCGATACCGAAATATATTGACGAGCCACAGCAGATCCTCTGGTGGGACATGGACGAAGTCGCGATCGCCGCCTCTTTGAGCGTCCTTGGGATGATCAGCGGTTTATTTGTCGCCGGAACCGCTCTTGGAATCGCCGCTTCTATCTTGCTTGCGAAACTCAAACATGGAAAACCGAGGGGATTCCTCCGGCACGCGGCTTATAACAACGGATACATGGAAATAAAGGGTTGTCCGCCCAGCCACATTAAAGAATTCATGGAGTAAAACATGCTGTTTAAAAAATTCATCTCCGGTTGGGAAAACGACCGTCTGGAAAAGAGATTTTATCAAATGCTGACTTTTGGACTGACTCTGGCGCTGATGTTCAGCGTCTACGGGATTATCTCCGTCTCAAAAACGACACGGGTCATTTTAATGCCCGCCGCTTTAGAGAAATCGGTCTGGGTGTCAGGAGAGGAGGCCTCCGATGAATATTTCGCGCAGATGGCGAATTTCTTCGCGAATTTCCGGCTCTCCTACACCCCTCAAACGGTCGATTACGGGTTTGCGAATTTACTCAAGTATGTCACCCCTGAGGCCAGCGGGATTTTACAGGCCGAATTAAAAAATGTCGCCCTCGATGTGAAGGGGAAAAATTACGCCCAGACCTTTATTCCGATGGAGGTGAGCGTCGTCGACCCGAAAACCCACACTTTTTTAATTAAAGGAAACGAACGTCATTTTATCGGATCTCAGATGGTCGAAGAAATCGTCAAGGAATATCAGGTCACTTTTGTCCTGATTAACGGAAAGATATACGTCTCCGCATTCAAGGATTTCCAGAAACCGGGGACTGCGGAGCCGCGGTAAAGAGAGGTCTTAAGATGTTTACAAAAATATTGAAG
>JBGPKT010000197.1:0-2611 GCA_041486115.1 Nitrospiria bacterium
GAATAATCCGGAAAGGTTGCCTTCCCTTCAGAAAAACACCTCCTGGAAAAAACAGTTTCGCCAAAGCCCGCCGAAGATCACCGCTATCCGGCAGTTTCATCCTACCTTACTTCATTCCTTTTGACCGTGCAACAGCGAAAAACCTGCCGTCGCTTTCCCGAATAAAAAATGTTTATTGTTATCTGTGGCCAATAACAATCTATTATCTAAAGCCATTTCCAGTTGAATCATAATTAAATGTTACCAAGGGTAGAGATCGATGACTCAGAAAGGATGTTACCGGGGAGATGGAGATTACCACAATCATAGTCATCCCGGGAACTGGATCTGAAAGATTTTTTTAAGTTTCATTTCAATAGCTGCTTTTAACTTAAAGGGGTTCAAGGTTTTGAACTTTGCCGATAGCTCTTTTTTAGTAGCCGGTGTTACCAACGGGGATTCCATAACTCGCAGGTAAGGCGTTTTAGGTGGATCATAGCGCCGTATGGTTTTAGAAGCAATTCTTTCTTTGGCCAGCAGTTTGACCGAAGGCAAGAAGAAGTTATGAAAAAAGCGCCATTCTTGAGTATGGAGGTTATTTAAGAAGGGAACGACTTTGGGGTTGTCCAAGCGATCATAGCCGAGCCACTGGCGGACATGGGTCCAGTTTTTTTGTTCGACGTGGGCATTATCGTCTTTATGATAGGCACGGCTACGGGTAAATTGGACGGGCTTTTTTCTTTCGGTGAAGTGCCTCAAGAGATGGTAGTTTAAGAATTCGGAGCCATTATCGGAATCGAAGCCCAGTAAAGGGAAAGGCAAGGATTGTTCGATATGATGGAGTTGCTCCAGAATACCGGTTTCGCCTTTTCCCCAGACGGCCCGTTGTTCGGTCCAACCAGTGGCGATGTCGACGCAGTCTACCCCTACAACGACATATAGTAATTAATCACCATTTTCTTTTTTCGATGCGAAAGATAGGCTTTGTGATTTTTTATTTGGATCCATTCTACGAGGTCCAAAGTTGTTTGGATGGTATATTTTCGCAAAGGTAACACATATTGAATCAAAATTCTAAGCTGCGAAAGCGTAGTAGACGGTGCTTTTTTTTCCCAACCTGATCTTCAAATGCCAGAGAAAAAAATGGGTTAACATACTTGTCAGCATATGATGATTCCACCCCCGATATTTCCGGACTTCATAATGGTCCATCCCCAGTTCGGTTTTACCCTCTTCCAGGCACTGTTCAATAGCCCAGCGGAGGCCGCTGAGCCAGACAAAAGTAGGTAATCGGGTACTGAGGGGGGCATTGCTGATAAAATATCGTCTGATGGGTTGTTTGCCCAGGGTTCGGCGCATAATCAGCCAGACGTGTTTATCTGGCAAGCCATTTTTCGACAGCACAACCTGTCTTTTAGTAAATTCATATTCAATAGGGCCTTTGGTTCCCTCGGAAACGCGGCGACGATACCAAAAAACGTCATGGATGTTCTTGGCCAGTTCCTCCACCGTGATGGGTTTTTTCTCGGTGGTTTCCAGAACAGTTTTCTCCTGGATTTGTCCCCGATATTGATATTGTTTTCTCCGGGTCACCGGCGTGGTTAGCCAGCAGAGGGTATCCGCGGCAATGGAGACAAGATAATGAACACCTTCACAGGCTTCAACCGCCTCAATAAAATCGGGATTACTGCCATAGATCGAGTCGGCCAGCACCCATTTGAAGGGAACTGTTTCAGATTTATCCAGGTCCTTCAGCATCTCGGCGGCTAACTGGGCTTTGCTTTTAAAGGTTATTTGTTCGGGTAACTCGCATTTTTCCCGTCGCTCCTGATAGTCTTCGGAGAACCACTTCTCCGGTATAAATAACCGGGTCTCAAGGAAGGCATACCCTTGTGAAGAGGCATAGGCGGCAAAAACGCCGACTTGACAGTTTTCGACTTTGCCGAGAGTTCCACAATATTGTTTTCCGACGCCCACGGAGTCGTCGCCTTTTTTGACAAAGCCGCTTTCGTCAAAAATAACTACTCCGTTGGGATCACCCAAGTCATCGACAACCATATTACGATATTTAGACAATAATTTTTCATCATCCCATTGAACATCGCTGATGAAATGCTGCATGGCCCGGATATTCCCGTTTTTCACATTTAAGGCGATCGGTTCAATGGATTTGCGTTCCAGGTCGCTGAATTGACCACTCATATAGTTATAAAAATGCTCCCTGGATTCGCTACGAGTAAAACAGTCATGAAAATTTTCATGAAACCCTTTGAGTTCCTTATGAAACTCTTTAACATCCTTCTTGTTCAAATCAAACTTGGGCACTGGAAACAGATGTTCTTCGTCTCGAATTTGGGGCAGCATAATCGGCCTCCTTTTTATAAGATAGCTGGATTATACTGCGTTGTATCAATAACTTCAAGGTTTATTTTTTATTAAATATCGTTGTAGGGTTAGAATGAAAAGGAGTATAAAATAAACCGAAAGAGAGGTCAAAGAGAAAAAAAGAAGAAAGACAGCGGAACCTAAGTAGGTATTTTTATAAATACACTAACGTATTTTATCTTGCAAATTACTTTGATTTATGGCATGGTGATGACCATGGAGGTGATCCATGCCACGAAAAAGCCCA
>JBGPKT010000198.1:0-2609 GCA_041486115.1 Nitrospiria bacterium
ACTCTGCTGGAGCTGGTTCAAGCCATACTCGACCGGACGGGATATCTTGAACAGCTCAAAAATGAGAAGCTGACCGAAAAAATTGAAAACATTTACGAGTTTTTTTCCTCGGTCACGGAATTTCAAGAAAAGAATCACTCGTCGGACCTGACTTCATTTTTAGACTATATTGCCCTCTTTTCAGATGAGTCCGACGAAAAGCAGAGGGGGAGGGTTCGCATGATGACCCTCCATAGCGCCAAAGGGCTTGAATTCCCCGTCGTTTTTCTCCCCGGGATGGAAGAAGGGATATTCCCTCATAGCCGGGCCCTGGTCGATCACTCTGAAATGGAAGAAGAGCGGAGGCTCTGCTACGTCGGGATCACCCGGGCGAGGGAAAAACTTTTCCTGACGAGCGCCCGGAGCAGGAGGATGTACGGGTCGGTTCAATTTAACGCCCCTTCGCGCTTTATTGACGATATTCCCATTGAATTAGTCAGCAAAAAAGAGTTAAATATAACCAAAACAGCCGGGTTTGTCCCACAGGGTTTACGGAAATTTGAGGATAAGAAACCCCTTGGAAAACATCAGAATCAGGCGGTGACCCACCCCCTCTGGGGGAGGGGAGTCATTCTTTCCACAGAGGGAGAGGGTGACGATATGAAAATGACGATTCGTTTTGATTCAGCGGGAACCAAGAAGATGGCCTCCAAATATGCCAATCTTCGGTTTATCAACAGGTGAGAAATGAAGATTACAAGAGAAGATGTCGGTTATGTCGCCAAATTGGCTAAATTAAGCATTCCGGAAGAAGAAAAAGAAAAAATCGCGTCCCAGCTTGAGCATATTCTGAATTATGTCAATCAGTTAAATGAGCTCGATACCAAAGGGGTGGAGCCGACATCGCATGCCGTTCTCGCCGAAAATGTATTCCGGGAAGATCGTCTTTTCCCCTCGTTGCCGGCGGAGGTAGCATTGCAAAACGCTCCGCAACAGGAAAAAGGATTTTTCAAGGTACCTAAAGTCATTGAATAATCACTAAAAATAATAAAAATGAAAGAAGGAAACAAAGATTGTTAAGGTCCATGTTACGCAGTAAGATCCACCGCGCAGTGATTACCCAATCAGAACTGGATTACGAAGGGAGCATTACCGTCGATCAGAATCTGATTCAGGCCGCCGGAATGCTCCCTTATGAGCAAGTCGTGATCTCCAATTTGAATAACGGAGAACGGTTTGAAACCTATCTCATCCCGGGAGAAAGAGGCTCGGGCGGGATCTGCCTGAACGGGCCGACGGCACGCAAAGGAGTGGTCGGAGATAAGATTATTATTTTTTGTTATGAGCTCTATAGCGAAGAAGAGATTAAAAACCATAAGCCGCTGATTATCAAAGTGGATGACAAAAACAGGATTATTCCATAATAATAAATGACGATGAAATTATATCAGCTGACGATCCATCAGGCCCATCAACTGCTGCGAAAAAAAGAGATCACCTCTCAGGAATTGGTCAAATCGGTCTTTGAGAGAATCGATCAGACTGAACCGAAAATCTCAGCCTATAATGAACTCCAGAAAGAAGCGGCATTAAAAGAATCGGAACAGTTTGACCGGAAAATAAAAGAGGGAAAGTTTAAGTCCCCTTTAACCGGCATTCCGCTCGGTTTGAAAGATAATATATGCTCTGCCGGCGTCCGGACGACCTGTTCATCGAAAATCCTGGAGCATTTTATCCCCCCTTATGACGCCACCGTGGTCAAAAAATTAAAAGCGGCCGAGGCCGTCTTTGTGGGAAAGACCAATATGGATGAATTTGCCATGGGCTCCTCGACGGAGAACTCCGCTTTTAAAAAAACCAGGAACCCCTGGGATCTCGAAAGAATTCCGGGAGGCTCCAGCGGCGGGTCGGCCGCTGCCGTGGCCGCGGATGAATGTCTGGGGGCCCTTGGTTCCGACACCGGAGGATCGATCCGCCAGCCGGCGGCTCTATGCGGCGTCGTGGGGTTAAAACCGACCTACGGGCTGGTGTCAAGGTTTGGACTGGTGGCCTTTGCCTCTTCTCTCGACCAGATCGGCCCGCTTGCCAAAGATGCGACCGATGCCGCCCTCTTATTAAATGAAATCAGCGGCCATGACCCGATGGACTCCACCTCGTCTGTCCGCCCTTCGGAAGATTATTTGAAAGCGCTCCGGCCGGAGGTTAAAGGATTAAAAATCGGGATTCCAAAAGAGTATCTGATCAAGGGCATCGATCCCGAAATTGAAAAATCGGTCATGAGCGCGGTCAATCTCTGGAAAGGGCTTGGAGCGGAAGTCGTTGAGATTTCCCTTCCGCATACGCCCTACGCGGTGGCGACTTATTATATTCTGGCCACCGCTGAAGCGAGCTCGAATCTGGAGCGTTATGACGGAGTACGATACGGATATCGCTCATCAGAAGTAAAAAATTTAAATGATCTGTATGAAAAGAGCCGGGCCGAAGGATTTGGCCCGGAGGTCAAAAGAAGGATCATGCTCGGAACATACGCGTTGAGTTCCGGTTATTATGACGCCTATTATAAAAAGGCCCAGCAGGTCAGAACCCTTTTTATCAAGGATTTTACCGACGCTTTTAAAAAAGTTGACGCC
>JBGPKT010000199.1:0-2609 GCA_041486115.1 Nitrospiria bacterium
CAAATGGCCGAAGAATCTCTGCAGGAGGTCCATCTCTTTTTAAAAGATGGGAAAACCCGGAGCCTCTTAAACAGCCTTTACAATCTTTTTTATTACGGCATGGAAGCCCTCCTATTTAGCGAGGATATTCATAGCCGAAGCCATTCTGAAATGAAAAGGAACTTCATTGATAAGGTCCTTCTCACCGGCGGCTTTTCAAAACATTTTCCGGACGAAAAAGATTCTCACCGCTGGGAAGGGACCCTCGAAACGGTTTTTAAAACCAAAGAAGAAAATGAAAAAGGGAAGCGCTTCACCCCTGTCGAGGTCGGCGCTTTGGTTCAAAAAGGAGAATCTTTTTTAAATATTGTGAAGAAACTGATACTTGTGTAGACTTTTTTGAGGAGATCGAGCCATGGTAGGCGAACTTGCGGTCGGGGATAAAGCCCCCGATTTTAACCTCCCGTCTTCGACGGGAGAACAATTCTCTTTAAAATCGCTCAAAGGGAAGACGGTCATCCTCTTTTTTTACCCCAGAGACAATACGCCGGGCTGTACCAAAGAGGCGTGCGGTTTCAGAGATGCACTCCCCCGGTTTAAAAAAATCTCCGCGGCGGTATTAGGGGTCAGCAACGATTCTCTTGAATCGCACAAAAAGTTTATTGATAAATTTGGACTGACGTTTCCGCTACTATCAGACGAAGATCATGCGGTTTCGGAAAAATATGGCGTTTACAAAGAAAAAAATCTATATGGGAAGATTTTTTGGGGAATTGAACGGTCGACTTTTGTGATCGGACCGGAAGGAAAACTAAAGGGAATCTTCCGCAAGGTAAAGGTCGATAACCATATCGAGGAAGTCTTTAATAGCCTGAAATGACGTTGACTCGAGTATGAGATTAACGGTATGATCACACTTTAATGTCATCTATCATACTGTAATTTGATGATTAAACCCTGATGGTTGAATAGAACGTCAGCCGTTAAGCCTTAGCAGATAACCCCTTATCGAAAATCAGCCACTAGGAGAAGGAATGGCAAAACCAAAATATCATGTGCTCGTCTGCACCAATAACCGTCCGCCCGGACACCCCCGGGGATCGTGCGGGGAAAAGGGCTCCAATCAGCTCTTGACCCATTTTATGTCTGAAGTTGAAAAAAATAACCTGTTTGGAGAGGTGATTGTGACCGGCTCCACCTGCGTCGGACCCTGCCCGCTCGGTCCGGTGGTGATCGTATACCCCGACGGCACCTGGTACCAGAAAGTCTCTTCTGCCGAAGATGTCGCGGTCATTGTCAAGGAACATATCCAAAACGGAAAGCCGGTTGACCGGTTAAAAGTCCCTGACGCCATCTGGGGTTAGGAAACCGGATCACCTCTTATGGGCCTCCTCTTTTTAACAAAACGGATCGAATTTTCATCGTCTCATTTTTATTTTAATCCTCTGTGGGATAAAGATAAAAATGCCGCCTATTTCGGCAAAGAGGCGAATACGCACGGGCATAACTATTTTCTCGACCTCTCTCTGGAGGGGGAAGTCGATCCGGTGACCGGAATGGTCATCAACACGGTTGAACTTAAAGAACGGGTGGTCCGCCTCCTCGAGGAGTTTGACCATAAACACCTGAATCTTGATCTCCCCTATTTTAGAGATAAGAACCCCTCACCCGAAAACATTGCCAAAACCCTTGGGGATATTTTTCAAAAACAGAACAAAGATTTAAAACTATCGAGAGTCCGGGTCTACGAAAATGAGGAGCGTTTCGCCGACTCTGTGGTCTCTCGTCAAATCCCGCAAGCCGAAAAGGGCCTCGCTTATGAGAACCGGACCTATCCCTTTTGCGCGGCTCACCGGCTTCATTCCAAGCATCTTTCGATGAAGGAAAACCAATCCATTTATGGAAAATGCAATAACCCCAATAGCCACGGACATAATTACGCGCTGGAGGTAACCATTAAAGGGAACCGCGACTCCAGAACGGGGAAACTTGAGGGTATTGAAAACTTTCATCTATCGATTCAAAAAGAGATCGTCGACCGATACGACCATCATTATCTCGATCAGGATTTTGAAGAATTTAAAGAAAAGGTTTCAACCGCTGAAAATATTCTGGTCATTATCTGGGAAAGGCTTTCTCCCTTTTTGCCAGATCACCTATTTAAGTTAAGGCTGGTTGAGACCCGGGATAACTATTTTGAATATTACGGGTAGAAAGCGGAAAAATATGGCTAAAAAAAATAAATCTGCATGGAATTCAAAAGGAATGCAGGAGTTGATTACCCGCCAGCTGGCCCTCATGGGTGAAGATACCAACCGGGAAGGATTACTGAAAACGCCGGAACGGGTCGAGAAAGCCCTTCAATTTTTTACCCAGGGGTATCAACAGGACTTAAAAGAAATCTTGAACGGCGCGCTCTTTTCCATTGATTATGAAGAGATGCTGATCGTGAAGGATATTGATTTTTTCAGCCTCTGCGAACATCATCTGCTCCCCTTTTTCGGAAAATGCCATATCGCCTATATTCCGAGAAAAAAAGTCATCGGGTTAAGCAAACTCCCCCGGATCGTTGAAGTCTTCAGCCGGCGGCTTCAGGTTCAAGAGCGGCTGACAAAACAGATTGCCGAAGC
>JBGPKT010000200.1:0-2594 GCA_041486115.1 Nitrospiria bacterium
CCGTCTATATTCTCCGAAAGACGGATGCCCCCTTCCCAGTTGTCGGGGCTTCGGGTCGGTTCGTCTGTTCCGGGAGGGATTTGAAACTCCTCCCATTCAGTCCCCGCGCGCGCAGGCTGATGAAACGTCAAATCGGGGATCACCAGAGTCTGAAGGCTCATGTCGCTGATATAAAAGGTGGCATTCGCCATCCAGAGGGGAACATACCGGTCTCCGACATCTCTTAAAATAAACTCTTTGAAATCCAGGGGATTGATCTCATCGGTAATCCGGAAGCCTTCGATCAATCCCCATCGTACGATCTGCTTTCCCAATCTCACATCCGCCAATGGAAAATTCAAGTCAAGGTAAATCTCCCGGAGCTCCGCCAGAACCCGCTCCGGAGCAAAAGAGGCTATTTCCGCGGGAGTCCGTTTAAACTCCGTCCGCAAAGGGTTGACGGTAAAAAAATCTTCGAAATCATAGATGGAGTTATAAGTGACCCTCCCGATGGAGATCAGACGGGCTTTATCTGAAAAAGAGGTATGCAACTCCAGCTGAAATAGATGCAGGAATTTTGAAAAAGCGGCATTTTGAGGGTAACGGTAAGCCAATTCGGCTTTGTAATATCCGGTGACCTCCGTGGGAGGAATTTGAGATGCCAGTTCTCCCCCATAAACCCTTTGTGCCAGAGCGGGCATGATGATCAAAATCAATAAAATGGCCCAAATACAGAAATTGAGGAGGCCTCGCGTCAACCCCTCTCTGTTTTTGGGAAAGAACCTTCCGGTCTTTGGAATTTTGAAACTCCCTCACCGCGGATCCCGCTTATTGCCGGACTCCGGTTTTTAACGTCCTTTCGGTAAAAGTATCATCGGAAAGCGCCGGGTTCATTATTAAGTCCGAAATTTCAAAGATCGTCTTATGCCGGGTCTGGACGTTGACGACTTCCGAACTCTTCCAGGCTTTATAACCGGAGGCCTCTTGCCAGTTCATTTTCTGGGTTTTAAGGAGTTCTCCTTTCCGGTCGTAATAGTCAATCTTCATCGTGATAAAATCAGTTTTGGTAATCCAAAGGACCTTTTTGCTGTAAACCCCCTCTTTATCTTTAGAAACCGATTCCACGACGTAACATTGCTCGGTTCCGCAGGCTTCTTCTTTTAAGAGCTTATGGTCATCTTCTTCGATTCTTCGGAGGCCCATATCGCCAAAGGTCAGGTCCGACCCCATGAAGGCATCATCCTGCTGCCGGGAAGAAACCTGGCGGGACTGGCGCAACGAAGGGAGATAAAGCCATAAATTGTCCGGCTTTCCCGCTTCGGTGTAATTCCAGATTAAAAAGCCGGTGCCTTTTGCGTCAGGAGGGAATTCGGTAAAAAAGAGGGTTTTGGTCGCCATCCCCTCTTTTCCTTTAAAATTTTTCCAGTATCTCCTCGTCACTATCTTTTTTTCATCCCCTTCTTTGGTAAAAAGGCGAAGGGTGACCCTCGAGATTTGGGCGTTGGCCATATAAGCCTCGCTTTTCTTTTTCATCACTTCAAGACCGGTGAACACTGGGGCTTGCCTCGCACCCTCCGCTGCCGGATAAACCAGAACAAAATTCAGACACAACACAAAAGCGGTGACAAACCCAATCCGGGTGTGAATCCCCGGATTCAAAAACCGCGCGCGAGTGTGGAGCCCCGCATGCAAAAACCGCAAATATTTTTTCATTTAAACTCCTTTAGTGGTTTTTATTTTACGCCTGTCAAAACGATAAATGGACTCGGCTCGCGCAGGTCGACCCGCTTCACGCTGGTAAACCCGACTTCCTTCATCCATTGGGCCACTTCTTTTTCAGAGTGCGCCGCTCCGCCGGGGGTATGAAGGAGCTGATTCACACCAATCAGGGCGGAAAGAAGAGGTCCGGTCTTATTGGGGTTGAGCATCTGGTCCTGAGCGATCAACAGCCCCCCTTTCACCATCGAGTGATACGATTTTCTCATAATGGTTTTAACCATTTCGGGAGATTCCTGGTTCAACATCGAGGATAAAAGGACCACGTCGTTCCCTTCTCCGAACTCATCCCTGAAATAGTCCCCTTCACGGGTCGCCACGCGGTCGGATATCTTGTAACTTTCAATGATCTCCCGGGTAATTTTTAAAGTTTGAGGCGTATCAAAAACAACCCCTTTGAGCGCTTTGTTCGCCTTGCACATCATAATGGTGAAAATTCCGGGCCCACCGGCGACATCAAAAAATTGCTTTCTCCCTTTCAGGGAGACCCTTTTGGCCAGCAACTGGGCCTGTGCCAGTCCCCGGTAATGCATTCCCATGATATAGGCCCGCGTCGATTCATCCCCCTGTTCGTGAGGTTTTTCAACCACCGGCTTGCCGGTAATGACGGCATCATAGAGCCTTCCCCAGGTGGGATACCACTCCTCGAACATCAACGGAATTCCCCCCTGGTATTTGGGGCTCCCTTTAACAAGAAATGTTTTCGAAAGAACCGTGTTTTTATATTTTCCGGTTGAACTCCGGTCGAGCAAACCGAGAGCTACGCAGGCAATTAAAAGAATTTCAAGACCCCGGGGATTGGCATCGCTCTCTTCGGCAAGGACTTCGGCGCTCTTGGA
>JBGPKT010000201.1:0-2564 GCA_041486115.1 Nitrospiria bacterium
ATTGTCACATACCCGGTATCGAATAGCCGATGAATATCCTATAGAATACCATTTTCTATTCTATGTGGGCCATAAAATATCGATTCAAGAAGATTTCGGATTTGTATTTATGTTTTTGAATGAAATGAACAACGTCCCTTTTTCTTTTCGTGAGAACCACCCGGCAAACCAACCCGAAATAAGTCAATTCAGAAACTACGTTCCCCCAGCGGATTGCTCCGACGGATGGATTGAATCACGTTGTCGAGCTGTTCAAGAAAACGTGACCGGTCGCGTTTTGTTAGAGGCGGAGGCCCGCCCGTTATTTCTCCTGCGTTGCGCAGCTCAGACATCAGGTCCCTGGTCGCCACGGCCATGCCGATATTGTCTTCCGTGAAGGGCTTGCCGGTTGGACTGATGACCCGGGCGCCTTTTTTTATACAGCGGCCGGCCAGCAGAATGTCGGCAGTGATCACGATGTCGTCAGGTTGCACGTGTTCGACAATCCAGTCATCGGCTGCGTCGAACCCGTCTTTTACTACTTCGAGTGCGATCCATCGTTCATCCGGAACCCGCATCCAGGAATTTGCCACCAATGTGACTTCCAGGCGAAATCGACTTGCAACGCGGTACACCTCCTGTTTGACCGGGCACGCATCCGCATCTACAAAGATGTGTAGCAAATCAAAATCCTCTTCCGTTTCCTTGTTTCAGCCTTACCCTATTTCTGTTCTCTGGATCAGGGTAAGGGCAGATAAGCTTCCAGTTTTAAGAAATTTGTATGGTATCCCCGGAATATACGACCATGTATTGGAGTTAAATCTTGACCTTGTCCCGAAGTTACGTGATTTTATAGCCACGCATAAGAAACCGTAAGGGTTGAGAGTTGCATTTTTTGATTAACTTTTAAGTACTGGGCCCAGAATTTAGACCAAAGTTTAGGCTTAAATATTTTTCGCAAAGCGAGCATCAACCAATTAAGGAGACCCTGATCACTCCAACGTTTACCGACATATTTAATCCGATTGGTCACCCGGCTGAAGGCCGATTCAATCGCATTCGTGGTCAGAGGGATCCATTTTTGCTTCTCCAGAAAGTAGTCGAAAAAAGTCATCGTATGCTGGTAGAGATTATCCAGATAGGTATGGGCCTTGGGATATTTTTTGGTATTGAGAGTTTTTAGCAAGCCTTCGAACCCCTGTCGAGTTTGCTGGGCTAATTCTTGGACCTGGGAGTAATCTTGAGAGTCAATTTGTTCCAGTCGTGCATTCGTCAAGCCGAAAGCCGGAATGGCCTTCAGGAGGTCTTTAAAAGGCTCCTGCTGGGCTTTTTTAAGGCCTTCCAGATACAAGATATAGGGAAAGTCCCGTTTGCCATGCCAAAGGCAACGCTGGAGTCTCATCCCCGGTGCCAGAAGATTTTCTTCCACCCCCGGCCCACCGTCGGAAAAGAGCACTTCGATTTTACCATAGGTCAGTCGCTTCTCCAGGTCTTGCCGGATGGCCGCCCAGCCTTTGCTAATCCAGAATCCTACCGGTTCAAAGGACTTCCCCGGTCCAACAGCGGCCAAAGCCCAACGCATTTCCACTTGACCTCGATCTTTTCCGCCAGGGCCTTGAAGGTGCACTTTGGTCCCGTCGACCATCAGAAACCGAAAAGGCCGCTGCTTGAAGGAAGGCCATTTCCCCTGTTTCAGCGCCAGTTCTTGAACCCCGCGGTGCAGGGTACTTTTGCTGGGACCGTGACCTTGGATGCGTTGGCCTTCGCTACTGGCTTGCCGGTAGGACAGGTGCATGACCAAACCGACGCCCGGTTCCAACGCTCCGGGTTGGTACCGTCGATAGGGAAGCAGGTCCAAGGCCTGGGCCAGCGGGAAAATCGTTTGGCCGGTATGGGTGTCGATCATCTGCCTCAAGCGGTAGGACGCCGTTCCAAAAAACGTCTTGATCTGCCGGGATGTCGACTGATGCCCATTTTTTCGATAACGCCCAGGAATACCTTCTTCCAGGGCCTGAACCGCTCGTCTTTCCAGTGCTTGAAAAATTCCATCAGTCAAGGCGCTCATAATCTCCGGGGCCTGTTCTTCCAATCCCTGAAAAATTCCATTGACGGTCAATCCGTCTTTTGGCACACTAAATCGCAAGACGAGCTTGATTTCCAGTTCGTCCATCGGGCTATCCCTCCTTGTGGTTACTTCGCAAATACCCACATAAGATAGCCCGATTTTTTTTGCTTTGGCAAATACTTTATTATTCTAAATCACGTAACCTTGGGACTAACCCTAAAGTTAAATTCTTATAATCGAAAAACCAAGGGTTTCTCGAACTCATCCTTTGGGGTGTCCCCGTAGCAAGCTACGGGGAACTGCAAGTTTAATTTTTAAGTTTACGTGTTATTTTTATGGAAGTGAATAGGGTAAAAATGGTATTTTATATATAAAAAGTCTGTATTTTGGTCCCATCTCGCAGGCAAAGAAGCAAAGGCCCCCTATCAAAAAATGATAAGAGAAGTCGTTGATTGGCATGCTCACATTATCAAATAGAGTCCCAAATTTAGATAACACCCATCTCGACAAGGAGCCCTGA
>JBGPKT010000202.1:0-2520 GCA_041486115.1 Nitrospiria bacterium
TCCTCCCCTGTAGTGGACGAATTTCTTAACGAAACGATTTAAAAACCCTCTTTTTTCTTCTTTATTATTTCCCTTTTTAAATTAAACCAAAAAACGATAAATGACGATTTTAACTTGATTTTTAGAACTTAATCAATGATAAATTATAAAGCCTTTTTCCTTTTTAAGTCAAGACAATAATTAAAATGCATAATTCAAATACATGATAAAATACTTAATATACATTATACACTATAAAACACATTTATGCCTGAAAATTCGCCTCATGACATTGACGTTTTTTAATCTTAAAAGATCAACAAGACTTGAGTCAACTAGAATATTCAACTTTTTTCATTTTTCTTTTAAAGCAGAGCTTCATATGTTATAAAGAGAAGATAACAACTTAGGGAGGTTTCGCAATGATTCTTAGTCAAGATAACGCAAGGCGTTCGTTCAATTGGGCAGTCAGTGCCGCCCTGTTTGCCGGATTTATCTGTTTGATTTCCATCTTTCCTTCAACGGTTAATAGCGCTGCGTTGGATGACGCCATGAAATCGGCGGAGCAATTTCAGAATGTTTTTATCGAAATCGCATCAAAAGCCAAACCGGCCGTGGTCAATATCTCTCCCGCTCCGGCGGTATCACATACCTCCAAATCGGATGAGCCCTCTGTAGAAAGAAAGCGGCCGGATGTCCCGCAAGGATCCGGTTCGGGGGTCATCATTGATAAGAAAGGGACAATTATCACCAATCAGCATGTGGTGGGAGATGCCAAAGAAGTTGAAGTCCGCCTCTCGGATAAACGTAAATTTATCGGGAAGGTCCTGGGAAGAGATTCCGACACTGATCTGGCTGTCGTTAAAATTGAATCTCCCGCTGACTTCCCCACTCTTCCTCTGGGAGACTCTTCCAAAGTCAAGGTGGGACAATGGGCCATTGCCGTGGGAAACCCTTTCGGGCTTGAAGGAACGGTAACCATCGGCGTGATCAGCGCCACCGGACGGGAAAGCGTTAATTTGTCCCGCTATGAAGATTTTATTCAGACAGACGCCTCGATCAATCCCGGCAACAGCGGAGGACCTCTCCTCAATTTAAAAGGGGAGGTGATCGGCATCAATACCGCCATCATCAATTTTGCCCAGGGGATCGGGTTCGCGATTCCCTCCAGCATGGCGAATGAAGTCGTCACTCAGCTGGTTTCTACCGGCAAGGTGACCCGTGGATGGCTTGGAATCGGCATACAGGAGGTCAGTACCGACCTGGCAGAGAAATTCCACATTAAAGAAGGCGCGGGAATTCTGGTGAGTGAAGTTTTTGAAGGAGATCCCGCCGCCCGCGCCGGGGTTCAACCGGGAGATATTATCACCAAAATCGACGGACGGGAAATCACCTCGACCAGCACACTTTCCCGGATCGTTGCAAGCATTCTTCCAGGCAAAAAATCAGAAATGATTGTTTTGAGAGATGGGAAAACGATCACGTTACCGATCATTCTCGGCGAACGCAAAGACGAGCAGAAAGTGGCAAACGTTCCTGCGCAAGCTGAAAATCCTCTCGGCATCTCCGTAACGGATATTACCGCAGAATTAAAGGAAAAATATAAATTAAAAGTTGAAAAAGGGATCTTAATTTCAAAACTTGATCCTGACAGCCGATTTGAAACCGACGCACTGAGGGAAGGGGATGTCATAAAGGAATTGAATAAACAGAAAATTGAAACGGTCGCAGAATTTAACCAGGCCGCCAAGAAAATCAAGGAAACCGATTCTCCCCTGATTTACGTCAACAGGGAAAACCGTTCGTTTTTCATCGTGTTAAAACCTAAAGAAAAATAATTCAGAACCTCTTGAACAAACAACAGCAGATCCTTATTTCAGTTTCAGGCCAGGACAGGCCCGGCATTACTGCCGGCCTGACCCATCTTATTTCAGCCATGGATGCGAATCTTGTCGATATTGAACAGGTGGTTACCCATTCCCTCCTTTCCCTTTCGATGATTGTCAGCCTTAACTCCGACAGAAACCATCAGGACCTTCTCAAGGAACTATTGCTTAAAGCCCATGAGCTAGGCGTCCACCTGACCTTTCAGGTCCTTGAAGAGGAGGGGCTCAAAAAACAGGCCAACAGGCAAACATACGTCATTACCTGTCTGGGGGATGAAGTCAACGCAAAGGTCATTGCCCGGTTAAGCGCCATTCTTTTCGAAGAGGGAATCAATATTGAAAAGATAGGGAAACTGACCCAGGATAAGCTGAACTGCCTTGAAATGATCATCAACGCGGAAAAAACCATTCATCCCCGGGAGATGACCAAAAAACTCCTGCAACTGAATGCCGAGTTCGGCGTCGATATCGCAGTTCAGAAAGAGTCCCTTTTCCGCCGGTCCAAACGTCTGATCGTCATGGATATGGATTCGACGCTGGTCCAGATGGAAGGGATTGACGAGTTGGCCAAAGAAGCAGGGGTCGGGCCAAGGGTCGCTCAGATTACCGAAAGGGCGATGAATGGCGAGTTGAATTTTAAAGAAGCCTTAAGAGA